>JAHDDI010000006.1:14742-41219 GCA_020629435.1 Minisyncoccota bacterium | reverse complement strand
GGCGCACACTAAAGTAAAAAACACTCAAGTGAGTGTTTTTTACTTTAGTGTTTTGGATGCAACATTGGAATCAACAACAATGACAACCCACTTAATGCAACCGTTAGGCAAATAACAAACATGCTCACATCTGCGTCAAACCCACAGGCATAGTCAGACACTATTCCCTGTGCGTGCATTGCACTATTAGGCTCAACTAAATACAGATCCCCACAGCGCATTCTCGCAAAAGCATGCGCCAGCGCGTGATTTGAAAACAAGTCGGCTATGTATGTGCTGACACCCAGTGTAGTAAAAAATAAACCAGCGTTTTTTAACATACCATTATTATACATCAATAAAAAAGCCGGAGAGCTTGATACTCTCCGGCTTCAATTCATCTATCTTAGTTGTACTTAAATTGCACGCACAGACAAGGCAATCAACCGAAACGGAATCAGTGCAACCAATGCTATTGTGAACTTTACTGCCCAGTCAGCCATCGCCAGACTGACCCATAGCGGCGCAAGGGGTCCGAAGCCAATAAGGGGTACCATTTCTAAGGCCCACTCTCCCCCATCGCTTGCTGGCAACATACCCAAAGTCAGCGCAGAGAAAGCAACTGAAAAAAAGATCATCGTATCCAAGGCGGAGCCAACCATACTTGAGATAAATGGCGCTCTCTTCCATTCTTTTGCATACGATCTTTCATAGATATATCTGAATATTGAAATATCAACCATGTGCGCAATAAAAAATGCTGCTGCTGAACCCACCAGAACACGCCAAGTTACCAAGGGACCGAACTGGCCGTCAATTTGTGTCCCCACCAAAGATAACGAAACACCGATGACAAGACCATAGAAAACCACTCTTCGTGCCTCCTTAGCTCCATATATACGATTGGTCAGATCTGTGACCAGAAATGCAAATGGATAAGTGAACGCGCCGAGGGTCAGGAAACCTGCAAGCCCTGTCCAGTCGATGACCCATTCAAATGATGAACCTTCGACTAAAAATTGAACCAAAATATTTGATGCAACGACCACAAGAGCCATTGCTATGATTGGAAAGGTCAACTGAAGTTTCACGATATTTCTCCTCAATTCGTGTTTTCTGTTAGCGCAACAATACAATATCGAACTAAAAAAGCAACACCACAGGTGTTGCTTTTTTCTTTAGCTTGTCACGACTGTTTTCTTAGAACTATCCTTTTTCAATTTTGATTTTTTAGGCTTAAATTCATGTACAAATTCGTCCTTCACATAATCAACACAAAATATTCCTCCGTTGCTATTGTCATGAATTATCATGGCATTTGCTAATGGGTTTAGAATATGTGTCTGTAGTGCCCGTCGAAGCGGTCGTGCTCCATATGCTGGGTCATATCCGACTTCAATCAATTGATCAATACATTTTTTAGTTAATTTTAATTTGATTTGTTTTTCTTCCAGCCTGTCTTCAACCTGTTTCAGTTGAATTTTTACTATCTCTTTGATTGCGTCGCGTGATAGTGTGTCGAATACCACAATGTCATCCAGCCGATTTAGAAATTCAGGACGGAAATTATCTTTCAGTGCTTCCATGACTTTGTTTTTTGCACCATCATATTCTTTTTCTTCATTTTCATCATCGACAAACCCAATCGACTCCATTTTGTCGATATATTCTGCCCCCACGTTAGACGTCATCACAATAATGGTGTTGCGGAAATTAACTGCGCGCCCCTTGGCGTCAGTTAATTGCCCATTGTCTAACACTTGAAGCAAAATATTGAATATTTCTGGATGTGCTTTTTCGATTTCGTCAAATAACACAACGCTATATGGTCGGTGACGTACTTTTTCGGTCAGTCCCACACCTCCTTCGTCATGTCCTACATATCCTGGTGGCGAACCAATTAGTTTTGATACTGAGTGTCCCTCCATTAATTCTGACATATCTACACGAACCAGTGCGTCTGGATTATCAAACATAAATTCAGCTAACTGTTTGGTCAGTTCTGTCTTACCAACCCCTGTTGGACCCAAAAACATAAAACTACCCATAGGGCGATTTGGGTCTGCAATCCCCACACGACTACGTTTTACAGCGCTGGCAATTTTCTCAATTGCGTCGTCTTGCCCAATTATTTCAGACTTGAGAACGTCTTCCATGCCCTCTAGGCGCTCCATTTCTTCTTTGAGCATTTTTGAGACAGGAACACCTGTCCATCGTGATACTACGCCAGCTATTTGTGACTCTGTTACTTCTTGGTTGACCAGGCGTCTGTCTTTTTGAAGTGACGCGATTTTTTTATTTTTTGTCTGTAATTCCTTTTCTAACTGTGGCAGTAATACATATCGTATTTCAGCTGCACGCGACAAATCCGACGAAGCTTCCGACCTGTCTGCTTCTGCAGATAGTTCATCAATATTTGTTTTAATTTCTTTGATATCTTTAATTAAAGATCTCTCTGAATCCCAACGCAACTGCATATCATTTGCGTTTTCCTGCAGGTCGGCAATTTCCTGATCAACAGCAAGTAATCGTTTTTTTGCTTTTGCTGTTTTTTCTGATTCTAGGGCACGCTTCTCGATTTCCAGAGACATGATTTGCCTATCTGCATTCTCCAGTTCTTCTGGTTTATTTTGCAGGCTGATTTTTAGTGATGCGGCTGCTTCGTCAATTAAATCAATTGCTTTGTCAGGTAAAAATCGGTCAGTAATATATCGTGAACTAAAATCAACAGCACTGACTATTGCTTCGTCAGTAATTCGGACACCATGATACACCTCGTACTTGTCTTTGATTCCACGCAAAATAGTCACCGCGTCATCATAAGTAGGCTCGTTGACATAAACTGGCTGAAATCGACGCGTCAATGCTGGGTCTTTTTCAATATATTTTTGGTACTCTTTTAGTGTTGTTGCTCCAACCGCTCGCAGTTCCCCACGTGCCAATGCTGGTTTTAATATATTGGCTGCATCCATTGAACCTTCCGCTGCACCTGCACCTACGATGGTATGAATCTCGTCTATAAACAAAATTATTTTTCCTTCTGCCTTTTCAACTTCTTTCATTACGTTTTTTAAACGCTCTTCAAATTCACCACGAAATTTTGTACCTGCAACTAACAGGCCAATATCTAATGACGCAATCTCTTTGTCTTTTAGTGATTCTGGCGCGTCACCTGTTGCCATACGTAACGCAATACCCTCTGCGATGGCAGTTTTACCTACACCCGCTTCTCCGATCAGGATAGGGTTGTTTTTGCTACGTCGAGACAGTATTTGGATGACACGACGAATTTCATTGTCCCGACCAATAACAGGGTCCAGTTTGTTTTCTTGCGCTAGCTTGGTCAGGTTTCGAGTGTATTTTGACAGATGTTTGAATTGTTTTTTTGCTGGCACCTCAGATTTTCCATCTCGGATTTCTTGGATTACCTCATTAACTTCTGTGTATTTTATTTTAAACTTTGTTAACAATTCTTTTATATCTGAATCTTGAGAATCCAGTAATGCCAAAAATAGGTGTTCTGTGGACACAAAATCGTCTTTCATTAGTTTTGCTACATCTGCAGAGTGAGAAAAACTGTTGGCTAGTTCTTTGGTTAAAAACATTTGGTATGACGGTGTCAGCGTCTGTCCTCCGTCTTCGCCTTCAATCAGTTCAAACAGTATGTCGGTCAGTAACATGTAGTCTATCTCTAGTTTCTCTAGAATTGCCACCACGATTGATTCGTCTTGTGATACCAATGCTGCCAACAAGTGTGCAGGTGTCACATGATTTTGACCACGTTCAATTGCCAGCTCGTGTGCGCGGCGAACTGCTTCTTTTGCTTTGGTTGTAAATGCGTTTAAATCTGGCATATAAATATGTTTAGTTCCTTTATTATATCACCCAATAAATTTAGATGATTCTTAGTTTTCCAACTTGGGATTGATTATACATTCATAGCTACAATTTTACAAATTGTAGCTACAGAATAAAAAGCGCCCCGTGATCGTTGACATGCGCTTTTGAGAGTGCTCAGATGTTTCCATTGCTGAATCTAACTTGTTTTTACCTTTATCATACTCGGTCTGGTTAGCTGTGCTTCCTTGTTGACACCTACATGGGATGTCACGTATGCTTTCAAAGTAAACGGTACCGTGGCCATCTTAGCGACTTCACAATCTACCGTATCAAGTACTCTCGTTTTTAATGTATCAACTATTCTATAATTGACAAGTAATCACACATTGCATCGTGCAAATTTCTGCATCCAAATCATGTCGACAAGCACTAGCGCATTCATTAAACTGCCCTCCTAATGACAGACACTGACCCTGGTCTATCCCCAAACACTCATCAAATTCATTGAATGTACCACCTACCAACAAACACCCGGCCTGTTTTTCGTCTGTGGTGACGTCGCCTGGGTTTGTTTGCGTGTTATCAATAATCGGACTTTCATTTGTTTCTGTTATCAATTCGTTTTGTCGCAATGTATCTAGTTGTGATTGTATTTGTTGTGCACGCAGAATTTCAGTACCATTCCAAAACCCAATTACCTTTCCTCCTACCTCTAATAGTAGCCCTGAAGCGTAACCGCTTATGTTTTCGGAGAATTCCAAATTAGTATCACTAGATCCCTGTACAACACCTTTGACAATCTTTCCGTCTGCCGAGACAAAAATCAATGTTTGCCCCACCAGTGGGTTGCCTTGGGTAAACTGAATGTGTGGTGATTCAAATACGTCCTCGCCAATTATTTTCCATAGCATTATTTTATCTGACCCAAAATACCCAACAGGTGCATACCCAGCACTGACCGAACCAACCACATCTGCAATAACTGGTGAGACCAGTTCGTTTTCGTTTATTTTAAAACCAGCGGTTAGGTCTATTATTTCCCCTTCTGATGTTTGGGTAAATAATTGCTCTGATGTTCCTACAACAGAATTAACCGCCCGGGCCACTAAATCTCCCTCTTTTATTATTACTGTTGTTGTGTCTCCACCACTATCTCCCTGGACAACGGTCTCAGTGACACGATCGATAGTTTGAAAAATTGTGTCTCCAGGAATACGAGATGTTAGTTGAGCAACCACAATAGCCGTTACTGTAGACGCAACCATTGTAATTAACAAACACAGCAATATTACTTGCGGTACTGTCAACAAAGTAATGTCGTGTTCAGGGTTAATTTCTTTACTCATATACCACAGTATACCCTGTTGCAACCTATTGATATGTTAAAATATCAACACTATGAACGACAAATATTTATCACCTTATGACCCACAATCAGTAGAGCCTCAAATTTATTCAGAAGAAGAGCAATCGGGATTATTTAATCCAGACGAGTGTGTTTCTGCTGGTCACACAGAAAGTGACGCGGAAACATACTGTATTATCATGCCCCCACCAAACGCTAACGGCTCTTTGCATGCAGGTCATGCGTTGTTTGTTACGTTACAAGACATTATGATTCGATACAATCGAATGCAAGGAAAACGAACACTGTGGTACCCAGGTGCAGACCATGCCGGTTTTGAGACATGGGTTGTATTTGAAAAAAAACTACAGAAAGAAGGTCGAAACCGTTTTGAAATGGACCCAAAAGATTTGTATAACGAAATTTTAGCGTTTACCATGGAAAACAAAGTATTCATGGAAGGCCAGATCAAGTCGCTTGGTGCCAGTTGTGATTGGTCACGATTACTATTTACCCTTGATGACCGAGTGGTGAAAACTGTATATGACACCTTTGGATCACTTAACGAAGAAGGACTGGTCTACCGCGGGAACAGAACTGTTAACTGGTGCCCTAAGCACCAAACGTCACTTTCTAATCTAGAAGTGTCCTACGAAGACCGGACTGACCCCTTTTACTATTTTCAGTATGGACCATTTGTAATTGGTACTGCCCGACCTGAAACTAAATTTGGTGACAAATACGTTGTAATGCATCCTGATGACGAACGATATGCAGAGTACAAACATGGGCAACAATTTGAACTAGAATGGATTAATGGCCCCATTACTGCAACAGTAATCAAAGACGAGGCTGGTGACCCTGAAATGGGTTCTGGAGTCATGACAATTACCCCATGGCATAGTGACGTGGACTTTAAAATAGCAGAACGACACGACCTTGATTTTGAACAAATAATCGATTGGCGTGGAAAATTATTACCAATTGCTGGAGAAGAATTTGACGGAATGAACATTAAAGAAGCCCGATCAAAGATTGTCGAAAAATTAGACGCCAAAGGTTTGCTGGTAAAGATAGATGAAAAATACGATCACTCGGTACCTGTTTGTTACAAATGTGCACGTGAAATTGAGCCTCAAATTCGTCCGCAGTGGTTTATTAAAATGCAGGGACTGGCAGAACAGGCAATCAAAGCTGTGGAATCCGGAGACACTGACATCATGTCTGAACAGTACGAAAAGACATTTAAAAATTGGCTAGCCGAAACACCGGACTGGAATGTGTCACGACAAATTTTATGGGGTATTCCAATTCCTGCAAAAATTTGTGTCGACTGTAATCACGCAGAAATTGATATTGAAAATCAACTGTCACAGTGTTCGCAGTGTGGTGGGCCCGTTGAACAAGATCCTGACACTTTTGATACTTGGTTTTCTTCTGGCCAATGGCCTTATGCCACACTGGGTTACCCAGACAGTCAGGATTTTAAAGACTACTACCCCACAACAGTCATGGAGACTGGTGCGGACATTTTGACGTTTTGGGTGTCACGTATGATGATGTTTGGGCTACACCGAACAGGACAAGTGCCATTTGAAAAAGTATACTTGCACGGTATGGTCCGAGACAAAAAAGGTCTCAAAATGTCTAAATCAAAGGGTAACGTTATCGCCCCAGCTACCATGCAAGACGAATTTGGAACGGACGCCTTACGAATGAGTCTTATTGTTGGTAACACCATGGGAAGTCCCATGAACCTAGACCCAGATAAAGTGCGTGCATACAAAAAATTTGCGAACAAACTGTGGAACGTTGCCCGATTTGTGTACAGTAATACAGATGGCTTTGATTTTGAATCATTTGATACAACGCAACTGACTGCCGACGAACAACAACTGATTGATGCATGGCATGAAACAAAAACTGACATCAAAAGTGACATGGACGAATACCGTTTGTACCTAGCAGCTGAAAAGTTATATCACTATGTATGGCACACCTTTGCCGACGAAGTAATCGAATCTACTAAAGAATTTACAGACCCTGAAACACGACTGATTACCAACGACAATAAAAAATATATCTTGTTATATACTATGGGAGAATTCTTGCGTGCACTGCACCCATTTATGCCGTTTGTGACTAGTGAAATTTGGAAAGATTATCCAAAGAAAGACAAAAAAATGTTACTAGTTGAGAAATGGTAAAAAAAAAACGAATCTTATGATTCGTTTTTTTGATTGTCCATATATTTTTGCATCTTATCTTCATAAATAACCTGTGCATGCTCTTCCAAAACATGACAATTAAGTCGTGCTACGACGCTTAACGATGACGCTCGACCCCAATTATTATCTCCGTCTTGTTTGTGATCACTGCCTTCTCCGGTTTCTGACCTTACAACATACAGATAATTAGAAGGTTTTTCTTTATATCGATCTTTCCATGTCAAAGAATAATAAGCTCGAGCAAGATCATTGTCTCTGTGATCAGCCTCAGTTCCCTTAACTACCCATGGCTGTCTAATACCATTAATATCATCAGGTTCGGGAATGTCAGCAAGACTCAAGTGATAGCCTAAAGTATAACCATTATTTTTTTGCATTCTTTCTGCAATATCGTCGATTATTTTAAACAAGTCTTGACCATCGTCTACTTTTTCTTTTTGTTTCTTCAAAAAACGTAATCTTATTTCATGAGGCACAGAAAGAACTGCTCGTCTTTTTTCTAAAGAAAAAGTTTGTAATACTGATTTTGCTTCTTCTACTTCCTCCTCTGAAAAATCTGCTTCAAACATGTCGTCTTCAAATTTTTCAGTTATTTCCTTGCATATAATAGACGCTACAATTCTATCTTTTACACGGTCTCTAAATTTATTTGGATTATGCATTGGGTCAACATCAACTACATCAATGTCTGCTGGATTATCGACAAGGTCCAGAATCTTATCCGCCTCTTCTTTTGATTCTATTTTTCCAGAAACTGCTTCAAATGACATACTACATTCCATTAAACAATTCCAATCGTTTCTTGACCACCTCTTGCATGTCGTCTTGTCCTTGTTTTAAAAATCGATACGGTGCAATTTCATCCGGATTTGCGTTTACAAATTCTTTGATTCCGTTCTGGTATGCTTTTCGAATTTCGGTGTTGATGTGTACGCAACACACACCTGCTTCAATTGCTGATTTAAAATCTGCATCACTAATCCCTGACCCTCCGTGCAGTACCATTGGGATACCCCCTTCTTCACGCAGCACTTTAATTCGGTCAATGTTCAATTCTGGATTTCGCCCGTCTTTAGACATTCCATGTAAGTTTCCTACCGCTGGTGCAATCAAGTCTACTCCAGTTTCTGCAACAAATCGTTTTAACATTTCTGGATCAGTCAGTACGTCATCATCTACTGCTGCAGGTGCTTCGTCCCACATCGATGATGATTGTCCAATGTTACCCATTTCGGCCTCTATTAACACGTCTCGCCCACAATTACGTGCATATTCTACGCACTCTTTGGTGTTTGCAACATTATGCTCATGTCCGTCTTTGGTTGAATCATAAATAACTGAATCAAACCCAGCATCAATTGCATGCTTTACGTCTTCTACTTTGTATGTGTGGTCTCCATTAATATAAATTGGAAAATCATACGTGTCCCGCAATGAATGTACCATCGCTACTGCTTGCTCTACTCCAAAAAAATTTCGTTCTCCACCTGATAGTCCTACAACTACAGGCACGTTTACTTCGCGTGCGGCATTAAAAATAGCCCATAGCTGATTCGAGTCAGAAAAATTAAAGTGCCCAATAGCGACCTTGTTTTCTTCTGCCCATGCAATTGTTTCTCGTAGTGTTTTCATATTATTCTGTTTCTTTAAATCTATCTATTAATTCTAGTGCACCCACTAATGGTGCCAACTGGTTGTGTGCTGTAATTTCTTCATCAGTGACCCCATTGATTGCAAGATCATTGAGATAACTTCTTGCATCGGCAATATTTTTAAGGATACAATGCATAAGTATTGTACTGATTTTCGAACGCAGTGTTCCTGGAACAACCATGTCTTCATCACCTGACTGACTACCTGCTTTTTCAACTTGAATTAGGCTATTGGTTTGCGCCTCTACGTCTCTGCACATAGCACTATATTCGACTTCTGCTCTATCAAGTAAGTCACCTGCTTCCGATATGTTAATCCAGTCTCTTCTTCCTAGTTGGGCAACTGCAGGATAATCAGTCAATTCTACTGGTGTCAGCCAATCTGTATCCATAACAGAATCGATTGAATTATTTTGCATAGGTGGTTGTTCTGACATATGATTTAATAGTTAATAAATATAATTATAACGAACATTATAGACTTGTCATAACTGTACCTGTGATAAACCATACTGTGCTGCATCTTGAACATGTTTGAATCGGTCCCCCATCAACTTGACCCCGCCGAACCATCGGGTCACACAAACCACACAATTTGTCACATCAGACCCCTGCATGGCGCGCAATATGACCTGGCCCGCACCAGACTCTCCGTCATCTGATTTGGTTTGGTACAAGACTCCGTCACGGCTAATTCTTGCAGCCCAACTATTATGGTCTGCTTTGGTGTATTTTTTGTTTGATTTAAGCTGCTTCAAAAATTGTTTTATTTCGTCTCGATTTTTAACATGCCCAACCGAAACAGAATATTTGCTGCCTCGGTCTTCAATAATTTTTTCGTACAAGACAAACGATTCTGTTGGAACCCATGCGTCACCAAAATCAAATTGATTGTTTTGTTTTGCCATGATTACTCGCCCATTTTTACTATGGCTTCATAATGTTTCTTTTCCATGGGAAATACGGACAATCGGTTACCTTTTTGTGTCAGCCTGTTACCGTCCAGACGGGGTGTTTCTTTAATGGTCGACAGCAATACAGGGTTTTTGAATTTTGATTTAAATTTCACGTCCACCATATACCAAATAGGTTTTTCTTCAGTATGTTTGGGGTCAGGATGCTCGGAAGCTGGGTCCATGGCTGTAAAATCCGGATAACCTTCGCGGACTACTTGGCACGTCCCGACCACGCCAGTCTGTTTTTTTGCATTACTATGATAGAACAAAACCATGTCGCCTTTTTTAATATCGTCACGCATCATATTTCGGACTTGGTAATTTCGAGTTCCGTCCCAGTGTTCGATCTTCATCTCTTTCAAGTCGTCAATACCGAAACAATCTGGTTCTGATTTAAATAGCCAATAGTTCATATTTGAATTATAACAAAAAAGACCAGTGTGGTCTTTTTTGTTTTTTATAAACAAACCTTACTTGTATCTTAACGACACTGAAAATTGGACTCTGTCGAGCAGTCCAATTTCCGCGGTTTATTTTAACTCTTATTATTTGTATTAATGACCATCCACCTCCCGCGCCATCCACAAGACAACACTTTCAGAATTAAATGAAGTTCAAGAAATGCAAGAGCGCCAGTCTCGAGGCGGTAGATTACTACCGTGAGGGCTGGCACTCGCTAGCATGACGAAGAAATTCGTTAATTATGAAAGTGTTGCTACATGTCGATTTCGGCAAGCTTGGGTCGTATGTATCTCTGCGAGATACCGACACTTGCTCGCTAGGTTCGAGATTTAGTATTTTATAAAAAACAAAAACTCTATTTTCAATTTAGAGTTCAGTTTAAACTTGTATACTCAAGATTACATATCAATCTCGGCGAGCTTCGCATTTGCCACAATAAACGCCTTACGTGGTGCCACTTCTGACCCCATCAAAATATCGAACACTTTGTCTGCTTCGGCTGCGTCGTCAATATTGACCCGTTTTAAGATTCGTTTGTCTTTGTCCATGGTTGTTTCGTACAATTCGTCTGCGTCCATTTCTCCCAACCCCTTGTATCGCTGAATGGTTACTTTTTTGTTCGGTTTTTTAACCTCTTCTGTTTCGTCTCCGTCGTGTTCGCTTGGATCTGCATCTGATTCCACTTCTTCTTGATTGTCCAAGTCTTCAATCCCCCAGTCTTTTAATACTTGGAATTTTTCTTCGTCGTTATAACAATACACTTCATCTTTTCCGTATTTAATCTTGTATAACGGTGGGTTGGCCACATATAAAAATCCGCCTTCGATTACCTGTTTAAAGTGTCGATAGAACAGCGTCAACAACAATGTAGTGATGTGTTCACCATCCACGTCGGCATCCGTTGCGATAATAATTTTGTGGTATCGCAATTTTTCTACATCAAACGAATCTCCAATACCGGCACCAAGTGCAATAACTAGATTCTTAATCTGCTCTGATGCTAACATTTTGTCTAGTCGTGCTCGTTCAACATTCAACACTTTTCCTCGCAATGGCAGAATCGCCTGTGTTCGCCTGTCTCGTCCTGTTTTTGCAGACCCACCCGCCGAGTCTCCCTCTACCACAAACAGTTCTGCTTCGTGTGCTGATTTTGTTTGACAGTCGGCTAGTTTTCCGGGCAATGTCATTCCTTCGAGTGCTCCCTTTCGCAATACAGAATCTTTGGCAGCTTTGGCCGCTGCACGTGCACGCATGGCTAACAGCCCCTTGGTAATAATTGCTTTTGCGTCATCCGGGTTTTCTTCGAAAAATTCTTGTAATGACTCACCAAATACAGATTCAACCATTCCTTTTGCTTCAGTTGAACCTAATTTTCCCTTTGTCTGTCCTTCAAACTGTGGGTCGGCCAAATGCACCGAAACTACTGCCGTAAGGCCCTCTAACAAGTCATCCCCTGACAGACTAGGGTCTTTGTCTTTGATTAGGTTGTTTTTCTTTGCATAGTTGTTGACCACACGAGTCAGTGCTGTTTTAAACCCAGTCAAATGAAATCCACCGTCCGGGTTTGGGATATTATTTGCATAAGCAGAAATTCGACTCGATATGTCATCGGTATATTGAAACGCAATCTCGACTGCTTCTCCAGAATTTTCATCTGTAGTTTTGTGAGTATAGAAAATCTTTTTCCCTACCACCTTTAATGGTTTGTTTAAGAATCGAACCAACGACAACAGCCCTCCTTCAAAATAAAATGTACTGGTCGGCACTTCGTACCCTTCGTCATACAAATAATATGCATCATCTGATGGAACAATATCCGAGTCACGTAAATCCAAACAGTGAATTGTCAAACCTTTTACCAGATATGCCTGTCCACGCATATGTGTCACCACCCATTTCCAGCTGTATTTAATATCCGGAAAAATTTCAGGATCTGCCTCGAATGAGATAATCGTTCCATTATTGTTTGTTTTTCCGGTCTTCTTCACTGCGGCTTTAGTGTGCCCTTGCGAATATTCTTGAACATAACGTGCCCCGTCTTTGTGTACGACTGCTTGTGTCCAAACAGACAATGCATTTACCACTGACGCCCCAACACCGTGCAGTCCACCTGAAATTTTATATCCAGAGTCATCTCCACCAAATTTACCTCCTCCGTGTAGCGTTGTCATAACCACCTCTAGTGCAGAAACACCAAGTTTTTTGTGTTTATCAACGGGAATACCACGTCCATTGTCGACTACTCGCACAATATTTCCGGGTAACAAAGCCACTTCGACACGATTTGCGTGTCCTGCCATTGCCTCATCACGAGAGTTATCAAAAATCTCTCGAATCATGGTGTGAAGCCCATCAATACCAGTAGACCCAATATACATCCCCGGACGTTTTCGTACTGGTTCTAGTCCTTCGAGAACTTGAATCTGATCTGCTCCATAGCTTCCTTCTTTCTTTTTTGCCATACAATAATAGTGGTGGTAATTTAATAATTTATTTTACTTATTATAGCAAATATATTCGTTCTGAACTGTGGGAAAGTTTTTTATTTCTGATTTTTATGTATCGTCTTCAACAATTTTTAAGTATGGCCTTGGGTTTTTCTCAAACACAAACGTATCTTCATCTAATGATCCTGTTACATCCGTGAATTCCGCTTCTGTTCTCTCTAGATCTTGTGCGTGCACATCTTCAAGGTCAAAAATTCCGCCTATTTTTTTAATCTCCTGTACTGCAATAACTATTCTACCTGCGCCTTCATCCCAATAAATTAAGTCTTCTATTTTCGATGTCTGCTTGTCTTCTGTCACAAACAATCTTTCTCGCAACTCCTGAACATCAGTACTCATATCACGTGTAGCTGAGTCAGGTGTTAACAATATTTGTAGCATTGAATTTTTATCTGTTTTTCTTGTTTCTGAATAAACCGGTGTACCGTCTGTGTGCACTCCCAAACGTTTTGAAATATAGTCTAAAAAATTTTGCGTATTTTCTGGCAATACAAATGGTTGCATTTTTTCTATCATAGAATTAAGTATGGCAAATAAAAAAGCCCTTTTTAGGCTCGGTTTTAATGTTTTTTGTATGCAAGACAGGAGACGAATCCCCTGCCCTGAAACATCTCTATGTGGTCTCGGAGAGGTCCTCACTAGCGGCCTCCATAGAAATCACTTCCGTGGTAGTGATCTCAATCCTGTTTGCTTCGGCAACGGAACCCAGATACACATAACCTGCATAGTAAGCAACCATGTCTCCACTGCAGTCAAGAACTGCTTGTGGCGAGTCACCCTTACTCATGCTATGTGTGACCTGCACGTGGATTGCTCCTGGTTTTTTCTCTGGCAATACCCACGTCTTGGTCACATTCCCCTGTGGGTCTTTCTGCACGAACGTTTTGATTTTTCTGGTGGTCATATCACGCACTCCTTTTAGGCTGTTGTTTCATCGGCCAACCACGATATGGGTCCTGAGGTCGCTGCGGCAATGCAACAACTTTTGGTTCCGGTTCTGGTTTGTCGGTCAGCAGAAAAATCTTTTGGGCCAACCTGGTTCGTATATCTCTTATCAATTCTGCTTTAGGGACATTGTTCAACCAATCATCCCCAGATACGTCTTGGGCTAGATTATCGAGGCATTGCTGCAGTAGCTCTCTGTCGCCCTCGCAAAGCGCGTCTTCTGCGCTTTTAATCCGTTTTTGATAGTCCATGTTCGCTCCCCTGAACTTGCAAATATTAACATTCGTGACCTAATATATCAGCTTTGTCATTAAACATCAAATTGTTGTCTGCATGCTACAATATTATTCATGAATACAACATTTATTGGAAAAATTAAAACCACTTATCGACATAGTGGTTTTGTACAGATCCCAGAGACTGACCGTTTTGTCGAAATTACTGGAAATGACCTAAACACTGCACTCAATTACGACACAGTCGAGGTAGAAATTACCAAAGACAATCAGTCTGGCGACAGCGAGGGACGTGTACTGAACATTGTGAAACGAAGCAAAAATGTCTTTGTGGGACAAATCAAACAAATCTGGAAAGAAGAGAAAAAAGCAAAGGTACCAGTATTCCTGGCTGACGGACGTGGGTTCTATCCCAATCCGGAAATTTCAGACGCTCATAGTCATGGGAATTTAGATGGCAAGAAAATCGTTCTTGAATTAGAAAAATGGACGGACCCAAAACATGAACCGCGAATGCGTATTAAAAAAGTTCTAGGAAAAGTCGGTGACAACGAAACAGAAATGCAGGCGGCGGTTATTGATCGAGGAATGGTTATTGGATTCTCGCCTGAAGTAGACGCGGCTGCAGAAAAAGTAAAAGCTGAATACGCCGAAACATTAAAAACCGAATATGCACGTCGTCGAGACATGCGTGACCGATTAATGTTTACCATTGACCCTTTTGACGCCAAAGACTTTGACGACGCACTGTCTTTTAAACGATTAGAAAACGGTAACTATGAAATTGGTATCCATATTGCAGACCCGTCATTCTTTGTAACAGAGGGTTCTCTGTTAGATGACGCAGCATACGAACGTGCCACATCCATTTATTTGGTAGACCGGACTGTGCCTATGTTGCCTGAAGTATTATCAAACGACTTGTGCTCACTCAACCCTCACGAAGAAAAACTAACTTTTTCTGCAGTGTTTGAAATGACTAATGACGCACAGGTGGTTGACTCATGGTTTGGAGAAACAGTGACCATATCTGACCACCGGTTTACATACCAAGACGCGCAAGACGTTCTGGACGCAGGCGAAGGAACCCACCACGAAGCACTGTCGGTTATGGCAGGACTGGCAACAATTATGAAACGTAAAAAGGTAGCCAACGGTGCAATTGAATTTGATTCAGTAGAAGTAAAATTCAAACTAGACGAAAAAACGTGGCCGATTGCCGTAGAACCCAAAGAGCGACTGTTCACTATGGAAATGATCGAGGAATTTATGTTGCTTGCAAACCGAGAGGTGTCTAAATTTGTGTCTGTAAACGCTGACGGAGAGCCATCTGAAAAACCATTTATCTATCGTGTTCACGACACCCCCAAGGCAGAAAAAGTAGCCGAGGCAGCCGCGTTCTTAAAGGCAATTGGTTTTGAAGCAGACATAGACACAGATGGTGTGATTGCGTCTAAAGAGATTAACCGAATACTAAAAGCCCACAAAGGAAGCGAATTAGAAGGAATGATTTCGATGACATTGCTGCGAAGCATGAACAAAGCAAGCTACAGTACAAAAAACATTGGACACTACGGTCTGGGATTTAAATATTATTCGCATTTTACCTCCCCTATTCGTCGATACCCCGATTTAATGGCACATCGATTACTACGTCGATACTTGTCAGGAGAAGACGTGGCTAAATCTGAAAAGAAGTTAATTCAAGAACAGGCAGAACATAGTTCCGAAATGGAGGTCAAGGCAGTTGAGGCAGAACGGGAATCGATTAAATTCAAATATGCCCAATTCTTCTCTGACAAAGTTGGTGACGAATTAGTAGCAACAATCTTTAGAGTAACCAAGCATGGGATACTCATCGAAGATAAAAAAACCAAAGCATCGGGAATGATTAGTGTCCGTGCCATGGGCGGTGATTTTTATCAATACGACGAAAAATCCATGACATTGCGTGGGAAAAACAGCGGGCGCATGTTCAAGACTGGAGATACCGTAAAAGCAAAAGTACTCGGAACAAACATCGAGAAAAAACAGATTGATTTTGAACTAGCGGAGTAAATACATCAAACAAAACAGACCTTCAATGGTCTTTTTTGTTTGACAAAACTATACTATTTGATATTTTGCCATATGAACGCAACAAGCAAAACGAGGAAATCTCATGCTTAATTTTATCAAGAACTTTCGCCACGACTCTAACGGGGCCATCACTCTTGACTGGGTCGTTCTGACCGCCGCCATCGTTGGCCCGGGCATCGCTGTGTTGACGTCTGTCGACCAAGGCACGACCAACTTGGGCGACAATATTTCCTCGCAGGCACAAAGCGCCGGTAACTAGACCCGCCCACCTCTTCGCATCAGAAAGCCTGGACATGTACAATTATTGTCCAGGCTTTTTCCTCTGTCAAAATGGTACAATAAAAACATGAAACAAAACGTATTTTTTAGAGCAGGAGTAGGCATGATACTGTATCGCGCAGGCAAGGTAGCTTTTTTTGAACGCACTAACGAACCCGACCATTGGCAGTTTCCCCAAGGTGGTATGTACCCTGGTGAATCTCCCACTGAAACCATGTGGCGAGAATTACAGGAAGAAACAGGCCTGATATCTGACCAGATAGACCATGTTCATCAAGTACCATTTCTTACGTCCTATGTATACCCACGCGAAGTACTGGATTCGTTTAGTCATACCGGTAGTCACTATATTGGCCAGTCACAATTTTGGTTCATACTCCATGTCGAAGACGATGTTACTATCGACATGTCTCTGGCTTCGGACCCAGAATTCAAGGACCGTAAATGGATAGAACCCGCAGAGGCTATTGGTGCCGTAGTTGAATGGAAACAAAAACCCTATGAACAATTAGTACAATATTTTAACGACCATATTCTTTAACACAAACAAAAAACGCCTTTGGCGTTTTTTGTTTATGTTGGTTTAATCTCTGTCTGTTTCAAATTCTTCGACCGATCCACAATCTACTACTTCGTCATCATCTTCGTCTTCGTATGCCACACAGATTGTGTAAAAAATCTCTGTGTCGTCATCCAAATTATCGATATCCAATGAATATGAATCTTGTCCATCTAGATCAGAATCAACGCGTTGTTTTTGCAGATCATCGCCTTGTTCTTCCACATCGCTGTAGTCGTCTTCGTCTTCGACATCTTCAATTTCGCCTTCGTCTTCCCCCCAAACAAAGAACACTAGTCCATTATTGAAATCATTCATGTCTACTGACCCGTTTATTTCAGCCGAATCATCTCGTACATCATCAACATCTTCAGTCTCTACGTCTGGTTCATCATCGTTATCAGAACTTGAACTATTTGTTTTAAAGTTTTCTATGTCACCATAATATAATGTATCAGTGTCACGGTCTTCTGCTACTGCACGATAGTAGTACCGTTCATTTCGGTCCAGGTCATCAATTTCAATTTCAAATTCTTCGTCGTCATTATCATCAATTTTTATTCGTGACGTTTCTTCTTCTAGCTCGTCTTCGTCTTCTCCATATTCAAACCAAACATACGCACGGTCAGTATCGCCATCAAAATCAATTTCCCCGCGTAATTCTGCACTGTTTCGCGTTATATCGTCTGCGTCTTCGGTGGTGATGTCAATTGTATTGGACTCGTAAGAACCTGAATTACCATTAAATCCGTTGGGTTGCAATACAAGCAGGTCAAAAAATACAGCAACTGCATTGTTAATCTGCACCGAATCCCCTGATGCAATTGCTTGCAATAATTGTGTGTAAATAATCGCAAATGCATTTTCGTATGAATCTGCCTGAGCTTGCGCTGGAATTACCACCGCAAACATCATGGCCAAACCAAGTACTGTTGAGAATAATTTTGTTTTCATGTTTTTGAAATTAATAAATAATGACTAATTAAGTAATTATATACCTGTTACAGTTGTTTTGTATTATTATTTCACTTTTTATGTGCACTAAGTGGTGGAAAATATGTGCTCTTCCTGTACACAACAGACACATATCAGTGGAAAAAAGGTGTATAAAAAAACATTTGGTAGTAGTTTAACCATGCGAATCAATATGTCCTGTGTGTTTACGAGTAAATTTAGTGCGTATCAACTAATATTTTTACAAACTTGGACCACCAAATATTCATATCGATTACGTACTGCTTTAATTCTTTGATTTCTTTATTTCTGATTACCCCTAAAGCCTTCTTTTCATGATCCCACCACTCTTCTGGTGTGGACCCTTTGGGTACATTATTAATTCCCCGTACTGAATCTTGTTCACGGTCTTGATACCAATCTCTACGAGTAATAAAACCCTTACAGTTAGAAATTTTTTCTTCCAATTCACTAGAATAGATATCTGATATTTTGCAGGCCAGAACTGCTACAGCCAAATCCTGTTTGGTAGCGTTTTCTAATAACTCATCTTTGCTTACATGAGCTCCTTGCCGACATACATCCCACCTCATGACCGACCATATATCCCCAAACTCAGACTGCACATCACATTGTAGCTTTTGTTGATATAGAAAGCTCTTGGTAAGTGCTCGGTTAATTCGGCGCGGTAAATACGGTGATATTTTTGTACCACTAGCCCGCACTGCATGATCACAAGATTGAACAAACTGTTCTAAGGAGCATTGCGCGGGTAGCGGTAAGTCCGCATCAATTACATCATCAGTGTAACGGAGCCAACTATAAACATTCCAGAAAATAATTGCCTTTTTACCGCACATAGCAATGGGTACAAAAGATAGACCTAACAACAATATGTATTTCGAATAATGTTGTACTTTTCCGACTGTAGTGTCTCTGGTATTTTTGTGGTGCGCGCATAGGGTCCAGTTAAACACCCACCATGCAACTATAAAATCTCTACTGAATTTAAATATGTTCATATTATTTAACTATTATTTTGTCTCTTCAAGAGAGATAGGCACTCTATGTACTAAAATTATCTTGATAATACTGTATCTAGTATACAACTATAATTGGTAGCCTTGTGGAGTGTGTCCTTCGATATGCTGAAACACCTTTAACGCACTCCAAAGACCATCTTCGTGGAATCCGTGCCTAGTCCATGCCCCTGCCAAATAATACCCATCTGAGCCTTGAACTAAATCTAACTTTTTCAATGCTGCGTGTGATTGAGCTGTAAAAATAGGATGACTGTACTGAAAATTATCAATAACCTGGTCCAGATCTATTTCTTTTGTGGGATCCAAAGTAATAAAAATATTTTTATCTGATTGTATTTTTTGTAACTTGTTAATCCAATATGTACACACGTATCTAGAGTCTCCTGATCGCTTTACAAAATTCCATGCGCCCCAATTTTTTTTATCTGCGGGCATCCATGCTGTATCGGTATGCAGCACGGTATTGTTTTGTTTATACTGCACTGATTCTAGTATGTCTGTCATATCCTGTGGCAGGTCGGAACACATTCGATTTACCTCATCACTGTGACAAGCAAAAACTACTGTATCAAACAACTCTTGTTTTTTAATTCCGTTTTGCATAACAACAACCAATTTGTGTCCGTTATGGTCAGAGACTTTTTCTACGGTGCAGCTGGTGCGGATGTGTTTATTGTGCAACGCAGACAGAGCGTTTGTATACTGCCGTGAAGACCCCTCAATCGAGTACCATCTGGGTTGATTATATTGCAACAACTGATGATTGTTCATAAATTCAAAAATCTGTTTTGCTGGCATAGCACCTACTGATTGTTCATTCATTTGACTCCAAACACAAGCAACAACTGGAACAGTAAAATAGTTATATACAAGTGGGTGTATTTTTCTTCTTTGCGAATATGATTCGATAGTATCGGCTTCAGTTATGCGATTGTGTGCAATGTCTTTTCGGATTTTATATTGAGACCGGGTCAAGTGATACAAGAAATGTGTATTTTTAATTGTCTGCAATATGCTGCTTCCGAAATTTTCAAAACTGAATTCAATTTGCTTGTCTGCATTACTACAAGAAAGTGCCATGGATGTGGGATGAAGGGGTATCTGCAGCTCGCCAAATAAATTCATTATATTTGGGTACGTCTTTTTGTTACACACCATAAAGCCTGTATCAATTTGGTCTTGATCATAAGAAACACCATTTGCGTGACCACCAACCACGGACTCTTGTTCAAATAATGTTACTTCATGTTCTGCATTTTGATCCAACAAGTGCAGCAACCCTAAACCACTAATTCCACCACCTATAATTGCTATTTTTTTCATTTTATTTTGCTACCGCCTCTGCCTCTTCTAATGACACAGACAATAATCGTGATATACCGTCATCTCCCATAGTTACTCCATATAGAATTCCTGCGCGCGACATAGTTTCTCGGTTATGAGTAATAACAATCAATTGAGAGTGTTTTGCTAATTGTTCAACCATGTCTCCGTATCGTTTACTGTTGGCTTCATCCAGTGCTGCGTCTGTCTCATCTAAGATGATAAACGGTGGTGGAGCAACCTGAGACATAGCAAATAATAATGCAATTGATGTTAGTGACCGCTCTCCCCCAGACAACATCGACAGGCTTGATATTTTTTTATTTGGCAATGAGACCACCATTTCTACCCCTAGTTCGTATTCTTGCAATTCATCATCAACTGGCTTACCTACTGGCACATTGATAACGGACAGTTGTGCGTGACCTCCAGAGAAAAGTGTTTTGAAAAACTGATTAAACGAATTGTTAATTTTATCCATTCCGGCACGGAATTTTTCCTCGATTTGTTCGTCTAGTTCTTTTATTAAAACTTGCAACGACTCTGCTGAAGTTTCTAAATCAATAATCTGCTCTTTGATATACGCAGATTTCTTTTTTAGCTCTTCGTATTGTGCCATGACCTCTTCTCCTCCTGCTCCACCAGCATTTTCCAACAGCGCACGTGTGCGAATAATTTTTTCTGTAATATTTAAATCTACTGTTGTGCTTGCAGTTGTCTGCGCAAAAGAAGACGACTCTGCGCCAAACAGATCTCGCGCATGAATTTCTTCTGTTTCAAATCGGTTAATTATTTTTTGCAAATCATCTTCATTTCGTGACAACACTTGCACTTGTGAACGCAATTCTGTCGACTGTTTTTCAAGCTCCAGAATATGAATTTGAATTTTCTGCGCAGCTAATTCTGGAGACCCTAATTCCATCTCGATTTGATCCAGTTGTGGTTGTAGTTCAGACTCTTTTTGTGTTAAATCATTTATAACTGCATTGATATTCGCCCGCTCTGAAATGGCTGCATCCATAGCTGTGGGGTCAAAGACTGACCGTTGAGCGATTTCTTCACCCAATGACTGCAATACATCATCGGCATACATACGGTCTTTGTCTTGAGAAACACTGGGTAGCTCGCTATATGGCACCATGCGAGATTTCCATCTGTCTGTTCGTGCTTGAGACAGCGTTTCTTCGTCCATCATTGTCTGGGCCCATTTTTTCCATATCTCGTGAATAGTCTCTGCGACTGCTTCTCGTCTGTCATCCTGCTGGACAGGCGCATTTTCAATTGCCCGTTTTTTAGATTGTTCGATTTCCAAAACAGCATCTAGCTTACCCAGTGCTCGTTCTGACTCGTTTTTATCTCGACGAACTTTCTGTAACTGTGACTCCATTTCTGACCGCTTGTGTTCTAGTGCGCGCTTTTTTTCTGCAGAAGACGCATCCAGCATTTCCTGTTGGCCTTCTGATATTTTTGAATTGATTTCTTTTAATTGTGTCTGTAGTTCTGTTTGCTGTTGGTGTAGTGCAGACAACTGAGCAACAACTGTTTGTTTTCCTGGGAAATATGCTTTATACAATTCTCGTAGTTCTGTTCGCAGTTCGCGTGCACGCTGAATTTTTTCTACTTCTCTTTTTAAATACGCCAACCGTGGACCCGTTGAGCGCTCTTCGATTTTTACTTCTTTTAAATTCTCTGCAGTGCGGTCTAATTTTCGTACCGATTCAGATTTTTTAATAGTAAATACCTTTAACCCTAGTGCTTCTTCGATTACTTGTTTTCTGTCTCGTGGTGAAATAGTTAAAATTTTGTCTGCCTCACCCTGTGAAATAATATGATGTCCTGTTGAACCAATATTTGCCCCTGCCAATAGTTCTACTACATCTTTGGCTCGGACTTTGTTTTTATTAATGAAATATTCATTTGATCCATCTCGCAATACTACTCGCTCTACAGTTACCTCGTTGTAATCAATATCTAGTGTTTTTTTACTGTTATCAAATGTTACTGCCACTGATGCTCGATTCAACTGTCCACCGCGACCAGCAAAAATTAGGTCAGTCCCTTTTTTTGAACGCATATTTTTCAGACTCTGTTCGCCCAATACAAATCGAAATGATTCTGCCACATTTGATTTCCCAGAACCATTAGGGCCCACGATTCCTGATATTTGAGATGCGAAATCAAAATGCCCTTTTTTTGCAAAAGATTTAAACCCGTTAATTTCAAGTGCCTTGAGATACATATATAAGTACACATATTATACAACGATGTGTACATCTTATCCCCTGTGTTATCCACGACTTTGTTATAATAAGTAATACTTATGAAAAAGGGATTTACATTGATAGAGCTATTAGTAGTGATCACCATTATTGGCCTTTTGGCCGGAGCCATCATGGCCACCCTACGATCAAGTATCAATAAAGCAAAAGGAGCGAACGTAGCGAGCGCATTAAAAGCGATTGATGACGCTTTTGTATACAAGGCATTGGACGAAAATGTTACTGCTTGGTGGCACGAAGATGATTTTCCTAGCACCAACAGCTGGGCTGCATATATCGAAGACCTGGTAAATGACGACGTGATATCTACATTTTTACCAGCAGCACCAGACTACCCCAACCCAGATGACGGTAGTGTGTTTGAATATGCGTACGACCAAGACGATGACGTGTTTGTAAATCCTGGTGCAGGAGACCCCGCCTGTTTTGACTACGTGCTTACCTATGATGGGTCATGGGGGCAATGGAACCAGCTCAAGGGTGTAAATATTGTTATTTATCCTAATTTGCATCCAAACTCAGAAGAATTTCAAGACACTTTCAACTATTTAGACGAGGTAATTGATGGCGGAGACGGACCATATTGTGGGCGAATGACAAATGATTCTTGGAACGGTCACCACAACGACCAAAAAAGGCATCACTATTTTCGATATCGAATCGATTACGACTTGGAACCGAATCACTAGTACCGTTGTGCACATAATCTAATGACCACTGCTGAGAAGTAGGCTATTATTAGATTCATGAAAAAAGGATTTACATTAGTTGAATTATTAGTAGCACTTACAATCATTGGTCTTCTTGCAGGAGCATCCGTAGCGACATTTAAAGGAGCGCGCGAAAAAGCCAAGGCATCGCTAGTTAAACAAAATTTGTCTTCTATTCGAAGTACGGCCGAAGAAGTATATTTCACATCATATCCGAACACTTATTTGCCTGTGTGTTTTGAGTCAATGGTGGATTTAATTTTAAAGGACCTGGGTGACGCAACTGCAGTCGAAGATCAGGATTACCAATGCCTCTCTTCGTCAGACAGATGGCTTGCTATATTCCCTTTGGCTACCGGTGGATATTGGTGTAGTGATGGTCTGGGTCGGTCATTACCAGTTGATGGTTTTGTGCCCTATTCATCACCAGAATATATGGATTGTTTGTTGGCAATCGAACCCGAACCAGAGGTGGTGCCCCCACCAGATGGTGAGACTGGAGAACCGGGTGGGTCCACCGCTACTCCGGTGATCACACTGTCCGGTGCCAGTACCGTTGATTTGTATTCTAAAAGTAATAATCCATTTAAAGGAGGTGCGTGGCACAAATTTCACGAACCTGGCTATTCCGCATCGGATGCATTTGATGGAGATATTTCACTGGATATAGTTGTTGTTGGACCAACCCTGGTCAGTCAGGGTGGGCCAAATTCATGCAAAACAAAAACATATGAAATGGAATACAGTGTGACAAATTCTGGAGGAAATTCTGCATCGACAGCAACCCGGACAATCATACACCATCGATGTAAACAGCCGTAAATAATGACTTGTCGTTATAAATAAAAAACGCCGATAGGTGTTTTTTATTTGCAAAATAATTACTTGTCATTTACAGTACTGTCTATGACAAAACTATTAATTGTCGAATCACCGGCAAAATCAAAGACAATCGAAAAATATTTGGGGGCAAATTATCAGGTCCTTTCTTCTGTGGGGCATATTCGTGATATCCCAAAATCAGCCAGCAAAAAAGCAAACGCTGTTGATATTGAAAATGGATACAAACCAACATACATTAATATAGAGAAAAAAGAAAAAGTCATCTACGACCTGCGTATGGCAGCAAAAAATGCGGAACGAGTTTTAATCGCAACTGACCCTGACCGCGAAGGTGAGGCTATTGGGTGGCACATTAAAGAAGCGTTAGATTTAAAGGAATCTGACTATGACCGTGTCACATTCAACGAAATTACCAAGGACGCAGTTGTCGAAGCATTGAAACATCCACGAAAAATAGACATGCACTTGAAAACAGCCCAAGAAGCGCGTCGTGTCTTGGATAGATTATTTGGATACGGTCTGTCTGGGTTGGTATGGAAAAAAGTCCGATACGGACTGTCTGCTGGACGTGTGCAGTCCCCTGCACTGCGCATCCTGGCCGAACGAGAACGAGAAATACAGGCGTTTATTCCTGATGATTATTGGGCAGTGACTGCAGACATGAAAGACGTCCGTGGTCATACCATGACACTAAAATATCAGCACGATATTTACAAAGAATCGGAAAAAGACCTGGTCGAAGAAGAATGCGGAAAGAAAAAAGAATTCACCGTAAAATCCGTAAAAGAAACCGAAGCGTCTCGAAAACCAAATGCGCCGTTCACCACGTCTACCCTGCAACAGGCTGCATCAAACCGGCTTGGTTTTTCTCCTGCACGATCTATGCGTGCGGCACAGAAATTATACGAGGCAGGTCACATCACATACATGCGTACCGACAGCCCTAGTTTGTCCAAGGTTGCGACCGCACAAATTGCCGCGTTTATTGAAAACTCGTTCGGAAAAGACTATTTACAAGTCACTACGTACGCCAGTAAAAGCAAAAACGCGCAAGAAGCCCACGAAGGTATCCGCCCAACTGATGTCCTGAAAAATGCAGCCGGTCGAACTGATGACGAAAAATCATTGTATGAACTAATCTGGAAACGAACTGTTGCCAGTCAAATGCGACCCGCCATTTCATTGCGTACTAAAATTAGTGCGTCGAATGCAGAATCTATTAAAGACTTTTCAATTTCTGGTTCACGAATTATCTATCCAGGATGGCTCAAAGCATTTCCCGAAGCAGCTGGAGATGACGTAGCTGTGCCAGAACTGTCCAAGGGAGACACGCTGCGATTACTGCAGTTGAACGTGGACGCAAAACAGACTACCCCACCCAACCGCTATAGTGAGGCAGGACTGGTCAAAGAATTGGAATCTCGTGGTATTGGTCGACCGTCTACATATGCGGCAACAATTAAAACTATTGTTGACCGAATGTATGTACAAAAAGAAGGACGGACGCTGATTCCGACTGATTTGGGAATGGTGATCTCTGGTTTTCTCGAAGAACATTTTGCAGACTATATCTCTGATACCTTTACCGCTGAGATGGAAGACGATTTGGATTTAATGGCTATAGGTAAAAAAGATTATGTAAAAACACTAGATGCATTCTATAAACCATTTACCAAAGCAGTTAAATCAAAAGACGACGTTGAAAAATTAACCACTATCGGACCGGTTGAAGACAAAAAAATGACCTGCCCCGACTGTAAAAAAGCCATGAGCTGGAAACTGTCACGAACAGGTAAATTTATGTCATGTAACAATTTCCCTGAATGTACTGGTGCCCGAACCGAAGAAGGAAAAATATTAGAAGGACCCAAAGACCTGGGGAAACCATGTCCCAAGTGTCAGGATGAAAACAAAAAAGAACCAGGAAAATTAGTACTGCGCGAAGGACGCTTTGGTCACTTTGTGTCATGTTCGACTTATCCAAAATGTAAATACATTGAAGAAGACGAAGAAACCAAAAAAGCCAACCAGACTGGTGTTGCTTGTGCTGACTGTAAAGACGGCGAGATGATGAAGAAACAGGGACGATTTGGAGAATTCTTTGCCTGTTCGAACTACCCAGACTGTAATAACGCGATTAAAGCCAAGCCAACTGGCGAACGATGTCCTATGTGTGACGCACTGATGATGGAAGGAACTAAAACAATTCCCGAGCGATGCAGCAAAAAAGAATGCCCTATGCACCGACCGGACCGATT
>JAHDDI010000006.1:8992-14642 GCA_020629435.1 Minisyncoccota bacterium | reverse complement strand
GCGGGACGCCGCGACCAAACACTTCCTATTGGACATTGACTTGTGTTGGGGAAAGCCATTTGATTGCCTCTTCTGTGCTGCTGCCTTGACCAATCATGTGTGCTGATGCTCGTAGGAATTGGATATCCTCTACGAGTCCCATCAGATCTTCAGCATAGATTTCTTCATCTACGATCAAATCTTCGCCATCATGAAATATTAACGTGTTTTTGGCAATCAACGTATGCACGTCTTTCCCTGCAACCGTCGCATCCGCAATTATCAGCTGTGCTTGAAACTCCGGAAAAGACAGATACATGTGAGCAATAAGGTCTCCCAATAGCCGCTTCTTTTTGTGGTTTAGATATCCAAGATTAATTGCGGCGTGCGCCAAAAGCTTTTCATCACTCAGCAGCCCAACCGTTACCTGAATGCCGTGCTTTGAACAACGTAGTGAGATCTCGTCTTCAGAGTCCACCATGTCAAAGTTTGAGAAACTAAGGCCGTTCAAGGCGTGGTAAGCACAATCCATCATGACCGCATCATCAAATAAAGTATCACTCATAGCTATGACTCCCTTTCATTCATTATTCACAATACCCATCTTTATTACTTGACACAAGTAGATAAATTGTGGAAAAATTTTTTTTGTGATAATCTAATATTTGAAAGTGAGGTACTATGAGTAAAGTAACATCAATACCTGTCTGGCAACACAATGTCGCAAACTTCTCTTTGACCGCTATTTCTTATCACTGGCACTTATCTAGCCACGAAGGAATTCGAGTTAACCTAGAACGACACGCAAGCCTGTTGATCAAGGGGTACGACGACATCAATCGTTTGGTACATGACGGCGAAACTATTCGCCGCAGTAATTCTGTACTATTCTATCGACTTACGGGAGCGTTTCACAACCAGATGTTCGCGCTTCATCGCATAGGACAGCAGATACCTTATGAATCTTTGACTGCTTTGAGGATCATGTTGCCGTTTCTCAACGATGTCGACGCATTGTCGCTCACACGGAGAATGTTTTAATTTGCTTGAGGGCAGTCAGTTGACTGCCCTTTTGAATTATTAATACTATCCAATCAACAATTGTGACAAAGTGAACACAAATTCGCTGATGAAGCTGGTGTTTAACAACACAAACAACAACGCAATAAATAGATACAGCGAATACTGCTCTAACCATAAACGAATGTGCCGTTGTGACGGCTTGAGAAATGCAAACAATATTTTTGACCCATCCAATGGTGGAACCGGGATCATATTAAATATTGCTAAAAACAGATTCATTACCACCACCAAGAACATTCCCTGCAACAGCAATTGGTCTGTTACCTGTAGCATGAACATTACCTGGAGTATCACTGCAAATATCAACGCAATTAATACGTTTGATGCCGGTCCTGCAATCGCCACGATTGCTTCGCCCCATTTTTTGTTTCGTAAATTGTTTGGATTATACAAAACTGGTTTGGCCATTCCAAAGAAAAAGCCACCCAAAACCATAGTCAATGTTGGTACCGCAACCGACCAAATAGGGTCTAAATGCACCAATGGGTTCAGTGTCAGCCTGCCCATATTTTTTGCCGTTGGGTCTCCTTGGAATAATGCCGCATATCCATGCGCCATTTCATGAATCACAATCGAAAACAACAATATAGGTAAAATCAGTAATAACATTTGTGGGTTTTCTAACATAAACACAATTGTATCATGATCATATTCCAGGCACGCTTGCGTTTACATGCTTTTTTGCTACACTTGCAACACTTAATTAAAACATTATGTCAAAAGAATGCGCAGTAACTGGTATTTCTTCGTCAAAGGCAGGTGGATATTCTAACCGAGTTCGTGCAACTCAGTTTAATCCAACTGGAACTCGACGACAGAAAGCAAACCTACAGAAAAAACGAATTTTTGTGCCCGAAGTTGGAAAAACATTTTCTTTGGTTCTCTCTACACGAGCAATCAAGACAATCAACCGAGACGGAGCATACAAAGTTCTGAAAAAAGCTGGAATTGTATAAAAATAAAACTACATCATGTGATGTAGTTTTATTTTTTCCATACAACCAGGTGTGCATGAAAGTGGCCTGTATTGGAACGATTCTGAGTAAAGTTTTCTATAATTGACTCGTACTGCCCTTCGGAGTCTAGCCGTTTCTTGATTGCATAGTATTCATGGCGTTCCGCATCTGTTGCTTCGCGAATATAGTTAAATGGTCGCTTGGGCACCAACATGTCATGTTTTGTGCAAATCACATCATAAGGAAAATCATTGGGAATAACGACCCAATGGTCATGGTCTTGTATAATGGTGGTACGACTTAAATCAAAAAACATCTCTCCATCAGAGTCAATTTTAGCTATAGTGGTACCCTCTTTTTTTGCTTGATCAAATAGTTTTTGTGTCTCGTCCATTCTTTTGTTCATATATCTATTGTACCAATAAATTATCGCCATCGGTAATAAATTCTATGCTACCCAATAAGTCATTGCGTAATATTGGAATACCCAGTCTGTTTAATGTGTCAATTGTGTTCGCATGGGGGTGACCATAACGATTATCAGCACCCGACTGAATGACGGCATATGACGGGTCGACGGTTTTAACAAAATCATAATCAGTCGATGTTTTTGAACCATGATGAGAAACAATCAATATATCCGACTGCAATTGTTTTCCATATGTATCTACCAATTGCTTCTCTACTGATTGTGATATGTCGCCTGTATACAACACTGACACATTACCCTGAACCAGCCTGACCACCAGCGAAGAATCGTTCTGTGACAATGAACCTAGCCCGCTCGAATGCGGCCACAAGTACTGTATATATGTGCCTGTATCTATTACTTGACTGTCTCCAGGTTCAGGAATCATTATTTGTGTATCTGTATCTTTCAATACACCAACTGTTTCAGAGTACAAACCGCTATCTGAATTGTCCGCTGTGGTGACAAAATATCGAATATTGTATCGGTCAAGCAATACCGGTGCCATTGCCATATGGTCCATGTCGATATGGCTGATTATTAAATAGTCTATTGTTCTATCAAACACATTTCTGTACCGGTTCAGTTGTCGTAATGAACTAAGTGACGGACCAGTGTCCAACAACAGCTCTGTACCATTTTGTGTCTGCACATAAACAGCACTTCCCTGACCTACGTCTAGTGCAATAATTTGAAATATCGAACTACTGTCTTGGGACATTTTATACAATGCGCCACAAGTCACCAATAGACACACTAGTGCCCCAATACTATTTCTTTTTCCCCAAAAAATCATGCCATTATTGTATCAAACATAAGGTCATAGTGGAAAAAAACACCATTTTATGCTATAAATACAGCCACAAACAAGTACTCGCTATAGTATGGCGATACGCAAGTACTGCTATTTGTTTACAATAACTAATACAAAAAATATATTTATGGGATTTCGAGGAAAAAAGAAATTTGCACGTGACGACCGCGTGCGCATCAATGAACAAATCTGGGGTGACGAACTACGGGTCTTAGGTGACGACGGTGAAAACCTGGGAACCATGTCCGCAGAGCAAGCACTGAAACTGGCACAGGACCGCGGACTGGATCTGGTAGAGGTGTCTGGAAAATCACGACCCCCTATTGTTAAAATTACTGACTACGGACAGTTCAAATACGAGAAAAAGAAAAAAGAACAACTGAGCCGACAAAAAACAAAAACAACCGAAACAAAAGTAATCCAAGTCAAACCAAACACAGGTGAAGGTGACCTATTAATCAAAGCAAAAAATATTTCAAAATGGTTAAAAGAAGGACATCGAGTTAAATTAGACCTGTTCTTGCGAGGACGAACCAAGTACATGGAACAAGATTTTTTGAAAGAACGAATGGAGAGGGTCTTGCACTTTGTGTCCGAATCGTATAAAATCGCGGACGGACCAAAGAAAAGTCCAAAAGGACTGTCTTGTGTTCTAGAAAAAGATACTAAGAAAAAGAATTTTGATCTAGACGATGCTCCTACAGAGAAAGCTCCAAAAGAATCCAAAGCTAAAACTACCAGTAAAGAATAATTAACAACAACATGGCAAACAAATCACGAAAATCTTTCCTAAGTCGAATCAAATTGACAAAAAACGGAAAAATGAAAACACGGTCACTAAACCAGTGTCACTACAATTCAGGAGAAAGCAATTCTCAAAAAATGAATAAAAAAGGTATGAATAATATGTCGCTGAAAGCAAAAGCAATCCAACGAAACATGCCTCACGCTAAAAACGTAAGCTAAATAAAATTCTCAACCATGTGGTTGAGTTTTTTGTTATTTAAACAAAGAAAAAAGACCGGTGAGGATGGTCAGTCTTTCCTCTTCGATCATTTTGTTTTTACCCATTTATTGATGGTTGATATAACAACTCCGCCCCCAATCATGATTAAGGACAACAGACGTTCGTGAATATGAATGTCCAATACCTGTTCGAGCTTTTGAAAGCCCAGCAACCCAAACACAAGCCACGCTAGCATTGCAGCAACGTACACTTTATTGTTCGTGAAAAATGGCTTCCAAACCTCATTCCAATTTTTCTTGCGCTCAAGATTAAACTCGGCCAACCAAGATCCTTCTTTCATATCTAATCTCCTTTAAATATACTATACCTATTAATAATATTTAGTCAATAATATTACTTGCAAAGTATTCCAATATCTATATAATACATCGCGTTAGATAGCTCTGGTTTCCTGTAGCAATACAGATGTCCGAGTTGTGAACGCTCGATGTATGGATTGATTAAATTCTCCTGTCGTGTGTTTATGACTATTTACCGAGCTTCTGATTATTCAGGAGTTTTGTTTATTTAAACAAACATTATAAAAATAACTATATACAATTATGGCAAGAGTAAAAAGAGCGATGATGAAAAACAAGCGAAAGAGTAAAATCTTGAAGCTTGCAAAAGGGTTCCGTAATGCACGGTCAACAAAATACAAACAAGCGAAACAAGGTGTTATCCGAGCAGGACAACACGCATTCGCCCACCGACGTAAAAAGAAACGAGAAATGCGAAAACAATGGCAAATCAAAATTTCTTACGCAGTAAAAGATATGACAGGATTGTCATACAGTAAATTTATTGACGTGTTGACCAAAAAAGAAATCGGAATTGACCGAAAAATTATGGCAGAAATGATCGAACAAGATCCAGCTGCATTCCATCGATTCCTATCATCTGTTATCGACGGTGACGTATCTGAAATGTCAGTAGTTGCTGCTCCAAAAGTAGCAAAAGAGAAAAAAGAAGCTGCTCCAGTTGCAAAAAAAGAAAAGAAAGAAGCGGTAAAAAAATCTGATGACTCTGATGACCTAACAAAGGTAGAAGGAATTGGACCAAAAATTGCTGAAACTTTAACAAACGCAGGAGTTGCAACTTTTGATGCACTAGCAAAAAAGTCTTCTGAAGATATCCAAACTATTATTGCAGATGTTCGGGGGTCACATGATTCAGAAACATGGCCAAAGCAAGCAGAAATGGCTGCAGCAGGACAATGGGACGAATTAAAAGAGTGGCAAGACAAAATGGACGGAGGAAAAGCATAATTGTTTTATACCTACCAAACAAAAACACACCAACCGGTGTGTTTTTGTTTTATTAAAAATTATGTAATAAAAAAA
>JAHDDI010000006.1:0-8892 GCA_020629435.1 Minisyncoccota bacterium | reverse complement strand
AAAAACACACCAACCGGTGTGTTTTTGTTTTATTAAAAATTATGTAATAAAAAAACCTAATCTTTCGGGGGCTGGGCGTATTGTTCCCTACCCCCGAAGCAAATTAGATCAAAAGCCTGTCTTCAAAAGAAGAACCATCACCAAGATAAAGGCCCAACCAACAAACGGCTTTACACGCGTCCCATACTCTGGAATTGCAATTTCATCCCAAGTATTCACGTCTGTTATCTTAAGAAGATGTGTTGGTATCAGCAACATAGTTGCCAAAACAAGGTATGCCGAAATTGAAATTTTCCTCGCAATCGTTGGGGCGTTGTGATTAATCCTTTCCCACGGTGTTTGTGTAACTACCGAGAAAATGAGAATGCTTGTCATTGTTATCACCTATTATTTCATTGCTCGTTTCAAAAAATACTATACCAGAATAATTATTTTTTACCAGATTTATTCTGACGTTCGTAAAATTTCTTAAGAAAAGTTTGTTTGTGAATGGGACATGGTCCGTGCTCGGTAATCATTGCCAAGTGCTCTTTGGTTCCATACCCCTTATGTGCGTAGAAATTATATTGTGGGTATTTAATATCGTATTGTTCCATTACTCCGTCACGGGTTGTTTTGGCATATATTGACGCCAAGGATATTGGAAAATATCTGTTATCGCCACCAACAAATGTTTGTTGCCTATATTGTTCGGGTGCCTTTAGTGCACCATCCAATAGCACAAATACGTCTTTGTGCGTACACCCTACATACTGTATTAGTTCATCTATGCCTTCCTGGATGGAGTCACGCAAACACTGTGATGTCCCCAAGTCATCAATAGCGTAGGCAGCCGACAAAATAGTTCGTGCATACAATTTCCCTTGTGCTTCTAGTTCTCTAGCGTGCACCATAACTTGGTCACGTTTTGGTGCAGATATTTTTTTGCTGTCACGTACTAATGGCATACTATCCATCAGTTCATCGACTAGCCGTCTCCGTATCATAACTAATCCAACAGACAGCGGTCCGGCCAAGGGGCCTCGTCCTGCTTCATCAATTCCAATAATCCACCGGCAGCGTTTAGGAATGTGGTCCACACCAGATGTGATCGTCATATTATTATTCTATCAGAGAATACTAGTGTTAATACTTTTTTGTCCAGATACCAAATTTCCCAAATAATTGTCTGTATTTACCAATTTTTGTGCGTTTGATTGACCAAGCTAATCCAGCACTGCCCAACTCTTGCCCAATCATTGACGCGAGCGTCCGCATGTAAGTACCCGAAGAACAGACGCACCGCAATTGTATTACCATAAATTGGTCTTGTTTTGTTGATTCAATATTTTCTTTCCATTTTTGCAAAACATCCTTTCTTCTAAAATCTCTTCCTAACTGTTTTGACTCTTCGGTTACCTGGGTGACTCGTGCAATTCTCTCTTGTACTGTTTGCAGTACGCTGTTTTTTGGTATTGTTTTCTGTGATAGCAGGTCAAGCTTATATACTTGTACTTCTTTTGTGGGAATAGTAATTTCTGAAAGCCTCTGTTCAAGTGCCCACAAGAACAGGGGCTTTCCCTCTACGGTTTTAGATGAAAATACTGGATATGGTAAAACAATGTTCCCTCTTAATTTATCTAAAATAGTATCCAGGTTTTCTGTGTTATCAGGAATTGTCACGTTATCGGTCAATCCTAAAATATCTTGCGTATCCGAAGACATACCCACCAATACCTCAAATTCATATTCTTTATCAAGACCAAGATATTTTTCTCTTTGTTTGCACTCTTCGCCCAATAGCAGCAACAGCTTTCCTTCGGCCATTGGGTCCAAACGTCCTGCATAGGCCATTTTTGTTTTTTCATGCTCTGGATTATCAGACTTGTATTGCTCTACAACTTGCAGTGGAGTCTTACCCAGTGGTTTATTAATTATCAGAGTCTTCACCATCGGTTTCTGTGTTATTAAACTGTTCTAGATCTAGTGCGTCAACGTCGGTCCATTTTTGTTCCAATACAGTTACAAAATGTACTTGCATCGAATTAAACTGAGGAATCACAGCCCCAGTTACAAAACTATCTTGTGGGTCAAATTCGGTCACCGAAATAATTCCCAGGTTTAAATTACTCAGCCCTGGTAATCGGGCAACTTGACCAGATGTTTCTGCGTATGTCCTAGGAAGTCGCACCAGTATCGTTCCTGCTCCACGCCCAGCAGAATCAAATAAAAATCCGTCAATGCTTATGGTTTGTGATTGTCCTGCCGAAGAAAACAAACGCACTCGAGAATAGTGTGTTGTCACTAGATCGATATACCCAATAACCAATGTGCCCCCCGTGGTTACAACTTGGTTCATCTCTATTCCTGACTGAGAACCCGCATTGATAATATACGTGTCATAAGCAGCAAATGGAGGGCGCGATAATACTTCTGTAGTTACTCTTGAGTCACCAGGTACTTGTATAGTTTTGTATAGCTCTGCGTACACGTCTTGGGTTGATTGTGTAAATTGGGATTCTCTTTGTAAGACATCTATCTGTTGCTGTAGTTGACTGTTTTGAATAATCAAATCTTGTTTGCTTGTAAAATTGGTTTGTACATTTGAAAGAAAACTATCCTGCGCATACAAAAACGAACTGAAAACAACAAAACTACCTGGAAAAACAAGGCGAACAAGAAGAGCCATGATACAAACAAAAAAGCCAGCAATGGCCAATTGTTTTATGATTGATGTATTTTTTTTAGCTCGCAATTGGTAATTCATTATCGTAAGAAACTAATACGTCTTTATATTCATCTAGATGCTCTAAAATCACCCCTGTACCTCGTGCAACTGCTGTCAGTGGGTCTGCGACAACATGGACTGGGACCTTTACTATTTCTGCTAAATATTCGTCTAATCCTTCAATCAATGCTCCACCTCCTGACAGGAAAATACCTGACTCAATGGTGTCTGAAATAATTTCTGGTGGTGTTGTCTCTATTACCTCTTTCACGGCGTCAACTAAAGTTTCAATTGACTGCGCCATAGCAGCACGAATGTCCTTATCAGTAACCGTAATTTCTTTTGGTAATCCACTGATCAAGTCACGTCCACGCATTTTCCCTTCTTTTACTTCAGGCCCCTCTATTGCACGACCAATTTCTAATTTTAATTTTTCGGCAGTTTTTTCACCAATTAAAATTTTGTAGGTATCACGCATGTACGCCATGATGTCTTGGTTAAAGGTATCACCTGCCACTTTCAGGTTTTTGCTATTTACAATACCTCCTAATGAAATCACCGCAATATCAGATGTCCCCCCGCCAATATCAATAATCACTGTTCCTTTTGCATCATTAACTGGTAGTCGGTCTCCAATTGCTCCTGCCATTGGTTCTTCTACAATATATACTTCTCGGGCACCCGCATCGGTCGCCGCGTCACGCACAGCGCGCGTCTCTACGTTAGTAATCCCCGATGGTACCCCTACAATGACACGTGGCCCTAATGGTTTTGGGTGTTGTTTTTCTGCTTTGTTTATCAAATAGGCAATCATTTCTGCTGCTACTTCAAAATTTGAAATCACTCCGTCAACTACCGGTCGTTCGGCACTGATGTGTGGTGGTGTGCGCCCCAACATTTCTTTAGCTGCAGATCCTACTGCAATAACACGGTCTGTTTTGTTGTTAACTGCAACCACAGATGGTTCATCGATCACAACTCCTTTCCCTCGCAGATATACCAATGTGTTAGCAGTTCCTAAATCAATTCCAATATCATTTGAAATTAGTCTAAATAGTTTTTCTTTAAGTGTTTGTCCACCAGTCATAATACGCTGATTATACCATGCAGGTACAGAGTGCGCAGTACTCGTTGTACCCGGTATACCATGTGCATAGTTATTCGAAATCGTTAATAATTACAAAAAAGCAACCTGAGGCATCGTGATATAATAATACTGTTATGGCGTTTACTCATCTTCACACCCACTCTCACTATTCTCTGCTTAACGCATTACCTAAAATTCCAAATCTAGTCGACCAGGTCAAATCTGACGGAGGTACAGCATTGGCACTGACTGACGACGGGAATTTGTATGGATGTGTCGAGTTTTATAAATACTGTAAATCAGTCGACGTGAAACCGATTATTGGTGTGGATTTCTTTGTTTCAATACGAACTCGCCACGACAAAGTCGGGGGTATCGACAACCGTCGATACCGGTTGGTCTTGTTGGCAAAAAATTTTAACGGATACCAGAATTTGATGCGCCTTGTGTCGCTGTCATACCAAGAAGGATTTTATTACAAACCTCGAATTGACCGTGAACTGATCGAGCAGTATAAAGATGATCTGATTTGTATCATCCCGCAGTTTTCTGGTGAAACATCTGCGTTTTTACGAATCAACGACACTGCGCGCGTGGACGATGCGTTTGATTTCTATTCTGGCCTGTTTGGTGATGATTTATATTTTGAAATTTTGCACCATCCGGAACTGGCTGAGCAAACTGAACTGCGTGAGAAAATAGTTAATTATGCGCAAGAAAAAAACGCACAATTAGTAGCCACATCAGACAGTTATTACCTGCACCCAGACGATAAACCGGCTCGAGATGTGTTGGTTGACGTTGGTGCGATACGGTCTGGTGGTGGCCGGCGCGATGAAATTGATTTTTCTCTACTTTCTTCAAATGACATGATTGACTACATGTCTGATTTTGAAAACGCTATTTCTAATAGCCAAAAAATATCCGACATGTGTAATGTCGAAATCCCATTAGGTGAATGGACGTTCCCCACTTTTGACCTGCCAGATGGGACTGACGCAGAAACTGTGTTACGTGAAATGACATACGCCGGGTTTGAAAAACGCAAAATTATTTTAGATGATGTATACAAAGAACGGGTTGAATACGAACTTGGTGTGATTAAGACCAAAGGTTATGACGTATATTTCTTGGTGGTTGCGGACCTGATGCGTTATGCACGAGAACATGAAATTTTAACCAATACTCGTGGTTCTGCTGCAGGGTGTTTGGTGTCATACCTGATTGGTATTACCAATATTGACCCTGTGGAATACAAGCTCCCCTTTGAACGATTCCTAAATCCAGAGCGACCCAGTGCGCCCGATGTTGATATGGATATTGCCGACGACAAACGTGACCAGCTTATTTCTTATGCGCGCGAAAAATATGGTCAAAATCAGGTAGCACAAATTGGAACATTCGGAACCATGGCGGCCCGTGGTGCGGTCAAAGACGCAGCACGCGCTATGGGATTTGACTACAAAAAAGGTGACCAGATTTCAAAACTCATTCCTATGGGAGCACAGGGATTCCCCATGACTATTGCCCGGGCACTTGAGGAAGAACCTGATTTCGCAAAACTATACAAACAAGACAAAGAAACCAAAACAATCGTTGACATGGCTCAAAAAATCGAAGGGTCAGCCCGACACATTTCTATTCATGCAGCTGGAGTGGTTATTGCGCCAGCAACACATAACGGCGTTCCTACAACTATCGACAGCTTTACTCCTGTGCAGTTAGACCCCAAAGGGTCAGGTAAATTAATTACCCAGTACAATATGCACGCAGTCGAAGACGCAGGGTTACTGAAATATGACTTTTTGGGACTCAAGAACTTGACTATTATGTACGAAGCGATTCGTCGTATTCGTAAAACAAGAAACATCAACATCGATTTAGATGAAATCGAACTAGACAACAAATTGGCGTATGAAATGTTGTCGCGTGGAGACACCTATGGGGTATTTCAAATGTCATCGGACGGAATGACTAAATGGTTGAAAGAGCTGAAACCTACCAGTATTCATGACATTAATGCGATGGTAGCACTGTATCGTCCAGGACCCATGGAATTCATCCCTGAGTATATTCGACGTAAAAATAATCCGCGATTAATTACCTACCCTGATCCACGAACTGAACCATATCTAAAGGGGTCAATGGGACTGTTGATTTACCAGGACGACATCATGCAGTTGGCCGTTGATATGGCGGGATACTCATGGCTAGAAGCGGACAAATTCCGAAAAGCCATGGGAAAGAAGATCCCCGAATTAATGGCGGAACAAGAAGAGAAATTTAAAACCGGGTGTGCTGCGTCTGGGTTAGCACCGAATGTAGTTAAACAATTGTGGGACAATATTGTAACCTTTGCTGCCTATGGGTTTAACAAAGGGCACGCAGCAGCATACGGAAATGTGGCGTACAAAACGGCATATCTTAAAGCCAACTACCCTGCCGAATACATGGCAGCACTGTTAACAGCAGACTCCGGTAACAACGAATATATCGCCAAAGAAGTGGCCGAATGTAAAAAAATGGGCATCCCTGTGTTACCTCCGGAAATTAACGAATCATTTGATGACTTTTCTGTAGTGGTCAAAGGCGGCACCAACAAAGCCGGAGACAAAATTGATCAAATACGGTTTGGACTACGCACCATTAAAAATTTTGGTGAAAACATATCAAACGCTGTAATCAAAGAACGCAACGAAAATGGACCGTTTACTTCTCTTGAAGACTTTTTAACCCGAATCAAATCAAAAGATTTAAACAAAAAATCTCTTGAGGCGTTGTGTCTGTCAGGAGCGTTAGATAATCTAGAAGACCGTAATAAAATTTTAGGTAATATCGATGGTCTGTTGTCGTTTGTTAAAGACAATCGTGACCAAAATGTAGACCAAAGCAGTCTCTTTGCTGTACTAGATAACAGTGCAGAATTCTCTGCGCTGAACTTGGCCGACCCAACGGGCAAGGTAGTGACACTAAAAACAGGAATGGCCGAAGAATTAAACTATCTGTTACCCATGACCGACAAAGACAAACTATTCTGGGAAAAAGAATTACTGGGCCTATATGTTTCTGGTCACCCATTGGAAAAATATCGCGCCAAAATTGAACAACCAGGACGCAACATTGCTGGTGCGGTTCGAAAGGGATTCCAACAAAAATATACTTTTGCCGGAATATTGTCAGAAACTCGTCACATTATGACCAAGAACAATCGCAAAATGGCCTTTGCCCGATTTGCAGATACAACTGGGTCAATTGATGCAACATTTTTCAGTGACATCTACAAAACACATGGTGAGCTGATTCGAGACGACGTAATAGTACAAATGAAAGGAAAACTACAAAAACGCGACGGAGAATGGGGTATGTTGGTCGAAGAAATAAAGGAATTGAACTAGCACTAGCTAGTTCTTTTTATTTGACATAATAATTATAACAAGTATAGTAATTTATGAATATTCATTATTAAACGAGGTTCCCATGAATACTTTGCTGACGATGGCGATCAAGTCATTCATGCTCTGCCTTCTGGTTATGGAAAATACCGTCACGTTCTGCCTCACTGGCCTTACTGTGATTATTGGATTGACTTTGCTCGCACCCTCAATCGAATCGTTTCCGAACAATGTCCCGGAACTTCTAAATACAAACATACACAGGATGTGTATTACTCCCCTTTGGAAAAATACATCCGCATCGGGTACATCCGTATGTTTTGTTTGGGAGACAGGTGCAAATCCAGCAGTCTTTCGATTAGTTGGCCTGGACACACCCAGCAGTAGGGCTTTGCAGTGGTCAAATGATCTCGAATAACACCTAGGGCTTTCTACCCAAAAAACCATGGCCGCCAGCGTTCGTTGGCGGTTTTTGATTATTTAAAATATACACTTATTTGACATATTGATATATATAAGTATAATAATATATGAATGTTAGGGTAACCAATCCCTATTTTGAAATTTGTCTTGAAAGGACATGTTATGAATGCTACACAGAACATCACTCGCCAGCAACTGCTCATCGACGCGCTGATTTGGACGATTCTATTCTCGATTATGTGCCTCGTTGCTGTCAAAAGCTGGGAGCACGTGAGCACACTGATTTACATTTATCACGGCGACGTCCCACTTTTCCAAGTGGTTGCTGCGGTGGTTGCAAACCATCCGATTGCAATTTATTTGTGGATCTTGTCCACTGTCGGCCTCGTCGGTGCATTTGTACTACTTGCCTGCAAGGGTGAGTTGACCCGTGAAGCTTACATCAAGTTTCACGTGATCGTGGCTGTCCCTGCATTGCTTGGCGCTGCAATCATTGTGGCTACGTCCATCGTGATCAACAGCTGAGCTCTTTGATTCTCATAAAGACAGAACCTGCCCCACCACTCAATCGTTTGATTGTCTGGTGGGGTTTTTGATTATTTAAAATACATATTTATTTGACATATTGATATATATAGGTATAATAATATATGAATGTTAGGGTAGCCAATCCCTATTTTGAAATTTGTCTTAAGGAGATACGCAATGAAAAATCTTTTGATCGCACTCGCACTGTTCGTTACTCCCGTTGCGGCATTTGCTCAGCAGAGTCCCGATGTAGGCGGTAGCTCACCTGAAATTCACCACACTGAAAGTCACGGTGAAAGCCCTACCAATCAAATTTCACAGCCAGTTGACTTCGGTACTGGACGTGTTTATGTTGAAACTCATGGCGAAAGCCCTTCGAACATGCGTCCCGAAACACATGGTGGCACTCCGCGGTATACTCGTCTTGAAGGCCACGGAGGTACACCTTCGTTTGACCATAACGATCAGCAAGCAGAACCAACCTTAGTCTACAAAGCCTTTCAGCTTTCAATGTTCCTGTTGTTTGCTTGGATACTTGGATTCTTGCTGCGGTCGCTTATCATGATCGCATTCAAGGATGAAACCGGGCTCAAGGAAGACCGTGAGTTCGCAAACTCAAATGTTCCGCGCGTTGGTCGCTAACTCGCGACTCAAGACAAAACTCGCCCCACCATTCAATCGTTTGATTGTCTGGTGGGGTTTTTGATTGTTTGATAATCATGCGTTACAATATATCTATGTTACTTCTTGGTACC
>JAHDDI010000021.1 GCA_020629435.1 Minisyncoccota bacterium | reverse complement strand
GTGATCCCACGGAGAATCGAACTCCGATTTCCAGGATGAAAACCTGGCGTCCTAGCCGTTAGACGATGGGACCAAGGTCTAACACTTCTTTCGAAGTGAAGGCATTATATACAACAGAGAATAAAAATCAATACCAAGAAACCACAACTCAATATTTTAAATATTTTCCTGAACCAAAGGGTCTCTGGTGTTGCTGTTAATAACATCAAACTGTATTCGACCAATTTCTCGGTCGTGATTACCGGTCACTCGAACACGCCATGCTCCGGGCGTTGGGTCGGTCACAAATGAATACCACCTGAATCCGCCATCACGACCGCCAGTTAGTGCGTATTCGACCTCAATGACATCTTTCCATTGCTGTGTTGCAGGATTAAACCACTGCCATTTATGGTACACATCTGCACGTAATTCTTCTGGTCCAAATATGGATGCAAAAACAAAAACACGGTCGGTTGCAGATGTTTTAATAAATTCATTTTTCCAGATATGGTGATCTAGCTGATACCATGCATAGTCTTGTTTGGTTACAGTGTATTGATTGGTGCCAGTTCTTTTGACGTCATGATAGATTTCAATTTGTTTTAGCGACAGAGGAATAGGAGGAATAATATTTGAAAAATACAAAATATTAAAAACAACAAAAATCATAAAAATATTTCTACGAATTTTCCAGCGACGAACTTGTGATATAGATGGCAACAGGGCATAGAGTAATTTGAGGAAAACAAACATAATCACCACACTGGTAATTCCTGAAAGAATAAAAATTAAATCTCCTACCATTTTGAGAGTCGTCGGCACAAAAAATATGGCCATAGCAAACAATGCTCCGAACAGCATACCAGTCTGTACTTCAAGACGTTTATAGTATTTCAGCATTCTGTCGTTTCCTAAGAACAATAAATACAACACAATTAAAAATGGCCATGCCACATACCATGATGCAGATTTAGTATAAAAAATTACAAAACCGGATAATAATCCACCAAATGCTAGTTGTGCTGCATAGAGCGCTAGCGGGGAAGCCTTGGATATGATTGCCAACCCAAATCGTTCTTCGATGTCAGTGTTAATGATCAAAATGGCAATTGCCGCAATAACCATATACGACAATAAAATAAAATTATCAAACCACTGGTCAATTCTGTTTAATGTCAAAAGGTCAATTCCAAAACCACCCATAAATGCCGAACTAGTTACCAGGCGTTCATTATTTTGGACCCATATTTTTATACGAGCAATTTTGTTGCTTAATTTTTTTGATTCTATTGTTTCTTCCATGTTACTGTTGTTCTCTGATATGGTTTGCAATTTCTGCTGCAAAAAGATTCGACCATAATGTATTGCTGTAATCTGAACGATATTTTCCGTCTAACTTGTTGAGTACATTGGCTAACTGATTGATACCAAAATAGGGAGTAAGCAGATCAGTGATTTCAGACTCAGACAGTAGCCAATTTGCATACCACGCAGACCAGTTTGGGTCAGAATGATTCAAGTCATGGAATTCCTGTTGGTACGAAAATTCGGCAGCTTGTAGCGCAGAAGAGATTATTGATTTCATGAATGTTATTATAACAGAATGAACACAGAGCCGTATGAAAAATATTTAATCGATACTGTGTTACCACAGTTAGAGCAAGGCAGACCAGGTTGGGACAAACCGCACACTGTCCATGTAGTGGAATATGTTAAAAAAATTATCGACAACGAACCCACTGTGAATACAGACAAAGACGCACTGGTTGTTGTTGCGTATCTACATGATTACGGATACATGTTTTTTAAAGACGTTCTTAAGTCTGGACCGACAAAGGGTATCGCCAAAACCCAACACGCAAAGAAAAGCGCAGAATACTGGACTAAAATCCAGGATAACGAGGTATTTAGTGCATTTTCAGACACTCAAAAAGAACGAATAAATCATTTAATAGTAGTACATGATGAAGTAGAGCATTTACATGCCCACGATGAACTGTTGTTTATGGAGGCAGATACACTTGGCGCACTAGCTATGGGGAATTTTCAAAATATTGATAATGATGTGTACCAAAAATACCTAAACAGTGTAGAGCAAAGACGAATCACAAGATTTGTTACTGATTATGCCAAGGCACATGCTGAGAAATTTATTGCAAAGGCAAGAAAATAGCATAAAAATGTGGATAAGATTTGACAAAAATCATAAAACGGGACATTAGTCCCGGCTATATTTTGCATAATATTTACAACATATCTTTTACCGATGGTACAATATGTTGTATGAGTATAAGTACAGCATTAATAGTATTTGCAGCGTCATTGTTTGCCTTGGTGAAAGGGGCCGACTATCTAATCCAAGGAGCAGAAAAAATAGGGCGATATTTTGGAATGCCGTCATTTGTCATCGGGGCATTGATTGTGGGAATCGGTACATCGTTACCTGAAGTCGCATCGTCTTTTGCAGCAATATTTGCGGGAGAAACAGATATTGTAGTATCTAATGCTATTGGGTCAAACATTGCCAACATATTGTTGGTTGCAGGTCTGGCGGCAGTAGTCGGGAGAAAAATTGTCTCGACTAAAGATTTGGTAGACATCGAAGTGCCTTTGCTGGTTATCTCGTCTGCGTTATTCTTGGGGACAGTGTATGACGGAGTGGTCACTACAATAGAAGCGGCGATATTGTTCTTGGGATTCTTGGTGTATTTAAGTTATCTTTTATTGCATCCAGATGATTCGGTTGTAGTTGAAGTTTCTGAAAAACCAAAAAAAGTTGACCAACTAAAACCTTTGGATTTTTTGCACCTGATTGGAGGAGGGGTTGGACTAGTTATGGGGGCAAAGTACTTGATAGATTCGGTAATAATTATCGCAGCAGGGTTTGGGATTCCAACAGGGGTGGTTGCCATCTCTGCAATTGCAGTCGGAACATCATTGCCTGAAATTATCGTGTCAGTGACAGCAGTCCTGAAAGGGAAAACTGACCTGGCATTTGGTAACGTCTTTGGGTCCAACGTATTTAATATATTAATGATGGTTGGACTGGTTGGATTATTTGAAAATTTAACAGTAGACAATGCGACCTACACGATTGGGTTACCCGTATTTGCCGCAGTAACGCTGATCTTTACTATATCAGCCATGTCAAAACGTATCTATATTTGGGAGGGATTAATGTTCTTAATATTCTATCTCTTCTTCATGATTCAGCTATTTTCAGTAGCTTGATCAGTCCACACGTCAGATTTGATTAATTTGACAAAAGTGTTATATTATTAAATAGTAAAAAAACAAATATGCGAGTAGTAAATTTTAAACCACAACAAATAACAAAATCCTTTTTGGCTGATTTACCAGAACGGTCTCGAGACGTCATCGAAAAACGTTTTGGGCTTTCTTCTGACCGAAGAAAAACACTAGAGGCAATTGGTCAAGATTACGACATTACGCGAGAACGAGTACGTCAAATTGAAAATCTTGCAAAAGAACAGATTCGAAAAAGTGAGGCATATATCACAAGTGCTCAAAAAGCAGTAGAGGAACTAAACTATTTAATCGATTCAATGGGTGGTGTTGCAGAAGAATCGACACTATTAGACACTTTGTCGCCATCAGAGAGCGAAAAAAACCACCTGTATCTGTTATTGGAACTTGGTGACGACTTTTTACACGCACGAGAAGACGAGAATCATCACAAATCTTGGATTACAAACGAACGAAATTCACGGGTTGTTCGAGACTCACTGAAGCGTCTATATAAAGATTTAGATACTGACGAAATTCTGACTGAAGACCAAATTCTAGATAGATTTATGGCAGTTATTGAAGAAGACCTGTTGGACGGAAAAGCAGATACTGAAATTGCAAAATTGTGGTTAAAACTTTCAAAACAGATTGGTAAAAACCAAATGGGGCGATGGGGTCGAATGGACTCTCCGAACATTAAAACTCGTGGGGTACGTGACTTTGCATACCTGGTACTGCGAGAGCACGGGAAACCAATGCACTTCCGAGACATTGCAGAGCAAACAAGCGGTCACTTTGGAAAAAAAATCAATGTTGCAACAATGCACAATGAATTAATTAAAGACTCACGTTTTGCATTGGTAGGACGTGGGCTGTACGCACTACAAGATTGGGGTCTGTACGGTGGACCGGTAGCTGACTTGGTAATTGAAATCTTGAAAGAAAACAAAAAGCCAATGGCAGAAGACGATATTATAGAAAAAGTTTTAGAGCGAAAAATTGTAAAAGAATCAACAATTCGAATCAATCTAAAAAACAAAAAGAAATTTACTCAGGACAAAGCAACAAAATTGTATACTATTGCAAAATAGAGGCAAAACAAAAAACACCCTTGGGTGTTTTTTGTTTTGCCTCTTGTAAACATGCCAAGTATTCTGGCATCAAAAATGTATAAGAAACTGTTTATGTGATTGTGCCAACATGATACAATAAAGTCATGGAATTAACTCTATTAGCTGACGCATTTTACTTTTTGTTACTTGTGGCGCCATTTGCGTTTGCGTACTGGATTATCGGATTGTTGTGGGACTATATTCGTGAATACTATTGGTTGCAATGGTACTTTGGGAACAACTATATAACATTGGAAATCAAGTTACCCAAAGAACAACTAAAAACTCCATTAGCCATGGAATTGGTCTTTAACGCTCTATGGGAACCCGGAGATTCGAACGGTTGGAAAGAAACATGGCTTAATTTAAATACACTACCAATTACATCATTTGAAGTAGCATCCATTGGGGGGTCTATTCATTTTTTCTTTTGGGTACCCGATAAATTCAAGCCTCGAGTAGAGTCACATATATATGCACAATTTCCGCAGGCAGAGGTCATAGAAATTCCAGACTATACACGAATGATTGATTTCAATATGGATACTCATAAAATTATGGGTTTTGATTATTCGTTGACCAGTGATGATCCAATTCCGATTAGAACCTATAAAATGCTTGGACTGGACAAAACTGCCAAAGAAGAAGAAAAGATAGACCCGATTACTCAAACAATCGAAGTAATGGCGTCTATTGGTCCCAACGAAAATATGTGGTGGCAAGTTGTTACGCGACCACATAAAACAAAATACAAAAAATCATTAACCACAAAAGAACGTATCAAAAAAGCATGGAATGACACAAATCCATTACAGTTATTTTATGACGAATATAAAAACTGGGACCTCAAGGTCGCAGAAGTAGTTGATAAGATTTATGAAAAGTACGAACCCAAGGACGAAGAGGCAAAGAAAAAATTCAATCGTTCGTCGGTAATTCTGACACCTCAAGACAATGATTTGGTCAAAATGGTAACAGAAAATGCGTCTCGAATTGGATATGAAGTAGGAATGCGAACAATCTATTTTGCCCGCAAAGAGCATTTTGATGGACGTCAGCCAGCAAATATGGGGAGTATGTTCAAAGCATACGGAGGAGGTACACCCTACAATAATTTTAAACCAGCTTTTGTTGCAGCAGCAAACGACAAATGGTGGGAACCAGGTCATGCAAAATCAGTAGATGAAATAAAAAAATTAATGTACCCCGACTATGCTGGTCGTCGTTACTTTAATATGCACGGAACAGTAGGTCATGGTTTTTACAAAAACCAGTACAAGCAGTTTGTGCTTTCTACCGAAGAGTTGGCGACACTGTATCATTTCCCAGGATCTGTATCACAAACACCAACATTTGAACGTATAGGTTCTGCCACAGCAGAAGCACCGGCCAATTTGCCAATTGGCGCTGCACCAGGTAATCTACCTATGTAATTATGTCTAGTTTTCACACAACAGTATTTACCTTGCTGTACCGCATTGCAATATATGCTTTATTGATGGTGGCCTGTATAGGAGTAGGTTTCTGGTATGTCTATCAGCTACCATATCAACAGCCAGGCGTTGTTGCCTTGGATACTTATGTTGAAATACCTACTGGCGCTAGCGCAACGCGTGCCGGGGAATTGTTAGAATCAGCCGGAATAATTCGGTCGGCAGATGTGTTCTTGGTTGCATTAAAATTATCGGGCAAAACAGGCGATATTAAAAGTGGAGAATATTATTTTAATACACCGCAAAAACTAGAAACAATCATTGGTCGTGTCACGTCATCTGCTTATGGATTACCAACTAAAACGGTTACTTTGTTTGAAGGTGAGCCAAATTTTGAATACGCACAACGTCTGGCCAATCAATTTGAATATGTGACAGAATCAGAATTTATGCGTTTGGCAAAAAACCAAGAAGGATATTTGTTTCCGGACACCTACAATATTCCACTACGCGCATCAACCCAAGAAGTGATAGATAAATTGCGTGCTAATTTCGACCGCAGAACAGAGTCATTGCAAGATCAAATAAACGCTTCGCAATACAACCGAGATCAGATAGTCACTATGGCGTCATTGATCGAAACCGAGGCAGGGAATGCCAGCTATGAAACAAAACAAAAAGTAGCCGGTGTGTTATGGAGGCGTATTGAAATTGGGATGCCATTACAGGCTGACGCGGTATTCAGTTATATTTACCAAGAACACCTGCCACTTGTTCTGTTCAAGCATCTAGAGGTAGACTCGCCATACAATGTATACAAAAATACCGGATTGCCACCGGGACCAATTGCAAACCCTGGGATAGATTCTATTCGGGCAGCGCTTAATCCAGTAGACACAGGCAACCTGTTTTATATAACAGGGAAGGATGGCGTGTTCTATTATGCAAAGACCTTTGCCGGACATAACCAAAACATTAGAAACTATTTGCGATAAACAAAAACCCAATCAGTTGATTGGGTTTTTGTTTATCCGATTCGTAACTTTGTCCGTCTGTCTTTGTCAATTTTTGGTAAAATCAAATGTATTGTTCCGTCTCGAGAAGACGCAGACGCCATCTCGATATCAATTTCTCGGGGAAGGTTAATTGATTTTGAATAGGTACCCCATGAAAGTTCTTGTTTGAAATAGTTCTCATCACCAACAGATGAGTCTCGAAAAGAAGTTCCTTTGATTGTGACATTGTCACGAGTAATATCAATATCCAGTGACGACGGATCCATTGCTGGTACAAATGCTTTGATGTACAGGTTGTTTTCGTCTTGGTACACATCTACCAACAAGTCTTTGTCTTTGTCTACTTGGGATTCTTGTTCTTCGTCCCAAAGAGATTCTACTTGATCTTCTTCGTACTCGTTATAGTAGTTATCGTTGTCTACATTTCCTGTTATTTTGTTAAAGAGGTCTTTCATACTGTCGTTGGTTATTTATCAATAATATTATTGTAACAGATAAAACATGGCAAAACTATGCTTGTATTAAAAATTTTGTTCTGCCCAGTCAATGGCTGGTGGACAGACAGGAGACCTGATTAATTCAATAACAATCAGCACCACCATAAACAAGAACCAGCTAGCTGCAAATGCAATCAGCACCATGTTTTCACCACCTTCGGCAAAGGTCACCATGTGATTAAACCCAACATGGATAACAATTGCGGCCAACAACCCGAATGTCAGTGCAATAGATTTGCGGATTTTACCCCCAAAGAAGGCCCACGCAATAAAAATACCAATAATAGAGCTGGTCACCATGTGCAGCACTGTTGCCCCCACAATTCGTTTTCCACCTTCGATAGTGGCAATATCTAGATTAAAATTGTTTAGATAGTTCAAGAAATACAAAATATTTTCTAGTGCAGCAAAACCCAGTGCGGTTGTTGCCAGATAAATAATCGGGTCAATCCGTTCGTTGTAATAAGGGTTGTTTCGCATGGCTATGTACCAACAGCATACATATTTTATATATTCTTCGACACTGACAAACAAAACCATGGCTGTTACAGATGTTGCCCCAAATATAGACGCAACAAAAGACTGGGT
>JAHDDI010000005.1:21510-44395 GCA_020629435.1 Minisyncoccota bacterium | reverse complement strand
TGTCATCGTAAACACTGACAAGGCAGAGTACAGCGAACGTGGAGGAAAAGGATAATAACAATAAAAAACAACTACCCCAGTAGTTGTTTTTTATTGTGCAAAATACTGCTCTATACCGTTTGCAATACTATTTGCTTGCCTTGTTAGCACAATTTCTCTTTGTGTTAGATTTGTAAATTTAGACTCATATACAAATCCGTTTTCTATTAACACCGAAGGCATATTTACGCTATTGTTTTGACCTACTGCGATCAGTTCGCTTTCTAATACCCCGGCTGATTCATTGGTTACTGTACTACGGTTTGTGTACTTCAACATGTGTTCTTCGATAGACTTTGCAAGATTAAATGACTCCACAAAATGGTTGTTTGTTTTTAGTGGAGTAAACACAGAAAAACCAGTATGTGTTCCTGTTTTGCCAGCTGGTCGTCCAGGGTAATCATTAAAGTGCATATGTACTACCGCGTCCATGTTATTTTCGTTGGCCCATAAATTGACTCCATATAGCTGGATGACCCCCAAAGGAGATGCGTAATTATGATCCGTGTCATTAGTGACCACTCCCTGAGGATACAGCTTGTCATATGCCTGTTTTTTATTTTCTCTGAAATCAAGTATTCTCTGTTCATTGGTTTCAAAGTAATCCAGAAATTGTTGACTGTAATCAGACCCCTGATGCGTTATTGTCACATCGTACCCACGTATACGCATTTCGCGTTCTAATTTTTTTACAATATCGTAGTTCAATTCATACTCTGTAGTGTTTCCAAATACAGCCCCTTTTGTCTGTGCTGTGTGACCAGCAACCAGTAATATTTTCTTAGGTGGTATTACAACTGGTTCTGTAGTGTCTGTACTTGTTGCGGTTGTGGTTGCGCCTTGGAGTTGGCTTAATAGGTCTTTGTTGGCTGTTTGTAATTGATAGATAGTTTCTTGTTGTTGTCGTATATATTTGACCAGAACATCAAATAAGGGGTCGTTTTGCACTGTCTCTGGTGTGGTAATCGCACTTAATATTTCTGCCGCTTGAGATGGGGCCGTATTGATTAGATATTCATGATTCCAAACAAAAACAAAAAACCCTGCCATAACTAATGCGAACGCGATAAGAGATGTCTTGGGTTTTTTGTTTTGGTAATCCATTGAGTTATTATACTCTAGATTATGCTTCGATGTATGGTAGTAATCCCATAAATCGTGCTCGTTTGATTGCATTTGATAGCGCTCGTTGGTTTCGAGAAGAAACACCTGAATGTCGTCCCGCAATCATTCGTCCGTGTGGATTTGTGAATTTTTTTAGTGTCGCTACATCTTTGTAATCAATGTGAGAGATACCGTTTTCTTCAAAATAACATTGTTTTTTCATGTCGGTATAATAGCACCGTGGCATAAATTGTCAATACAAAAACACCTATTATTTAGGTGTTTTTGTATTGACTAAAATGGAATATCGTCTGGGTCAATCTCGTCTGTTGGATAGTCCACCTGTGCTGGAGCGGCGGCAGCTGGTGCAGGGGCAGCAGCGGCTTGTGGTGCTTGTGCCTGTGCTGGACTATTTCCCCCACCATATCCACCTGGCTTTGCACCAAATTCAAACGTGTCTCCGATGATTTCTGTTCGGTAATTTTTCTTTCCATCAGCGTCGTCCCATGTACGCGTCTCTAATCGTCCTTCGACATATAGTTCTTGTCCTTTTACACAGTATTGTGCGATCACTGCTGCTTGTTTACCCCAAAAGACAATATTGTGCCAATCTGTTTTTTCTTGTTTTACCCCTGATTGGTCTTTCCAGTTACGATTTGTAGCCATGCCAAATGACAATACTTCGCGTCCTGTAGGTGTTGTTTTTAATTCCAAGTCAGACGTAATACGTCCGACGATAGTTGCTTTGTTTACATTCATAAACATATTATATCAAGCAAAACAAAAACCGCTAATGCGGTTTTTGTTCAAAACGAAATTATGCTTCTTTTCCTCCGTTCAATTCGTCTTGTAGTGTTTTTAGTTCGTCCCATTTTCCGTCACGTGCAAGTGATGCTTGGTTTGCCCATGTTGATGGGTCGTGGTTTCCACGTACTCCTGTAATGATTTCCATTACAGAGTCAACAGATGCATCAGCTAGTGCTGCGTATGTTCCGATTCCTGCGTTACCTAAAGTTGTTGCGATTACAGGTCCAATTCCTTCAATTTTTGTTAAATCTTCAGATGCAACAGATTCTGCTTTTTCTTCTGTTTTTTCAGCAACTTCTGTAGTTGATGCTTCACTTTCTTTTGCTTCAACTGCATCATCTTCATCTGATTCTGCAGAAAAGACATCTGTTACTGAATCATCTGAATCAGTTTTGATAACCATGTATCGCAATAGTGATTCGTTCTTTTTAACTGCTGCATCAAGTTCGTTCACAGATGCGGCTTCGATTGTAAATTTGATCCAAGAAAAATATGCTTGGTCATGTCGTGTATTTTTGGAACCAACTTTTTTGACCATTTCGTATGCAAGGTCAATAAAGTGGACATCACCATGTGATACAACCTGGCCACCAACAGTTCCGACAAGTTCTGTTAGTTTGGTTTGCAACGCCTCTACATCCTGAGATGAAAGTGTTGACAAGGCTAGGAAGCCCAATTCGTATGTTTGTCCGTTATTCATGCCCGGTATAATACTAGATATCAAACAAAATACAAGCACCTAAAACAGACCCTTAACGTTTTACAGTGTTTTGTTGTGACCGGTCTATTACTTCACGTAATGTCAGTTTGTTGGCAAAAAATACAATTGTTTCTCTGTCTATAAACGAATACCCGATAACAGGATTTCCTTCTACGTCCAGAACTGCTCGTACGTCTTTATTAAAGTAAACCACGTCTACAAAACCGCTTCGAGAATAATCATAATCAGGTTTACCCAATAATGCTCCTAGGTCATTTCCGATTGACTGTTCCCAAGACAGTATTTCTGCGTATGCAGAGTCAAAATTTTCTGTTCGTAACATCAAAAATGGAGAATTTTCAGTTGTCGAATAAAGCCCAAACATAAAATTGTCATCTAGTGACCGTAAGAACGCACTGCTTGATTTTGATCGTAGTCCGTCAAACAGGTCAGTAGTAGTCATAAGTGTTTTACCTCCGTATTGGTTATCGGTCGAGAAAAATATATATTTGATTGACCCTGCCTCTGTGCTGGTATTTTCTATCTCATCAGCAATCAATCTATTAATTTTAGTTTTGGACAGATCTGGAACATAACCCTCACTTCGGTAATCAAAAAGAATAAAAGGTTCTGGTCGTAACACTTCATTACCACGCGGGTCATTTTGTACGGACCGAACCAAGAAAAAAGCTCCTGCAACAACAGCCAAACCTAAAAATATAAAAATGACAGAGAAAAATGTCATGGCTACATTTTTTGGATTGGCGGCTGATTTTCGTTGGGTTTCTCGTTTCTTTTCTCGTTCGGCAATAATCATTTTGGTCAAAGAACCACCACCCTCACGCAATGATTCAGCAGCATAGTCTTTGTATGTTTTTATAGCAGCTGATTTTGAACTTTTACCGGGAAAGGGATTATGTTTTGGTTTTGGAGTATTTGGGTCGGTCCCCTGGTTTTGATTAACCTGAATTTGGGAACTATCAGAATATCTCTTTCCGATTTGGTTTGGATCTATAGGGGTATTTTTTGTAATATTATTTTCTTCCATATCAAACTATTATGCTTTTCGAATTGTTACTCCCCCAGTCTGTTTTTTCTTTTTTTGGACTGGTTTTTTTGACTCTTCTTTTTTTGGAGTTTTTTTCTTTGCTATCTTTGATTTTACCACTGTTGCTTTCTTTTGCGTAGTCGCATTATCCTGAGTCTTTTTTACTTGCACATTCTTTGTTACTCTTTTTCTTTTTGCATCAGCGATTTCTTGTTTTTCTTCAGGAGTCTGCGGCTCTTGGTTGTCCTTGATACTTGTGTCGATTTTTTCTGCTGCAATTTGGGTATTTTTTCTTGTGTTGCGTTTGTATCGATAGTTTAACAAGTAACGGCTTAAGTCTTCGCTCATATCAACAAAATCGTCACATGCGTCAATTAATTTAGCAGATGAAGATTTAGCAAAAGAAATTACCTCTACTTGGCACCCCTCATTATGTTGCAGATATTCGACCAAGGGAATAAAGTCACCGTCCCCCGATACTAATACTACGGTGTCTAATTTTGGCGCGGCCTTAACTGCATCAATTGCTAATCCTACGTCCCAGTCTGCTTTTTTGGCTCCACCAAGAAATATTTGTAAATCTTTTGCTTTTGTTTCGATTCCTTGCTTACTTAATGCTTCAAAAAATTCGGATTCTTCTCCTGATTCAGTAGTAATAACATATGCCAAAGCACGGATGAGTGTTCTGTCTCCTACTGCTGTTTCTAATATGTTTCCAAAATTGACTCGACGACCATACAGGTTTTTTGCCGAGTGGTATAGGTTTTGGGCGTCGATAAAAACTCCGACGCGCTGCCCTTTATGTTTAATTGCTGTCATAAAAATATGATAAATTGTTAATCGCAATACTAAAAAATTGTATTGCTTTGTAATATAAAAATATGGCAATGTGTCTGCGCAGACATTTTGCCTATGCGCATTACCATAAAATAAAGTATAGAGTAAAAACAAAAACCCCACAAGGGGTCTTTAGTTTGTTTGTTAGGCTTTAAGTCCTACTGTTTCTGCAAGTGCTGGCCATGCGTCTGCGTCAGTACGTTTAAGGTACTTAATCAGTTTTCGCCGGTCTGCAACCATTTGCAATAAACCACGTCGTGAATGTTTGTCTTTTTTGTTCACGTCCAGGTGTGCCTGTAGGTTTGCAATTCGTTCAGAAAGAATTGCGATTTGTGCCGCTGTGCTTCCTGGGTTTTCTGACATACCCACTTTTGCAAGTGCATCAGTAGTAATTTGTTTCTGTTTTGACATGGCGGTATTTTACCCCAACTGTGCATAAATGCAACCTAAATCTTATCTGTCCTATATAATCAAATAATGTCGCAGAATAATAATGATATTCACTATTGGTTACGTCGATTTTTAGAATATTTAGAAATTGAAAAAGGTCGTAGTTTAAAAACAATAGAAATGTACGAACGGTACATAACCCGCTATATCTCACATGCGCAAATAGGGACTCCCGACGAAGTGACTGCAGATAATATCCGAGAATTTAGACTCTATTTGAACCGCGAAAAGACTCGGGCCGGAACCATGAAAAAAGTCACCCAGAATAAATATTTGATTGCTATCCGATCATTTTTAAAATATCTAGAAAAAAATGATATCGAAACCATGGCTGCAGCCAAAATTGAACTAGCTCGTGCCCCCGAACGTGAACTGGACGTTATTACTCGCGCAGAATTTGATGCTTTATTGTCTGTCCCACTACAATGTAAAGAACCAGCAGGATTTGAAGCACTGCGTGACGTTGCCATACTAGAGATGCTGTATTCGACCGGTCTGCGTGTTTCAGAATTGTGCAGTTTGAACTCGGACCTGGATTTACAAAAAACAGAATTTACTATCCGTGGGAAAGGAGAAAAACTGCGATTGGTTTTCCTCTCTGACAAGGCCCGCACTGCGGTTCGTGCCTACCAAAATACATTGCCCCACATGACATTTAACAAACTAGAAAATGCGTTGTTTGTCATGAAATCTGGTGTGCGTATTCACCCCAGAGCAGTACAGAGAATTATTGAAAAATACCGGATTCGTGCGGGAATCATGCGCCCGGTTACTCCACATGATTTGCGACACTATTTTGCAACGGACCTGTTGCAAAATGGTGCTGATATACGGTCTGTGCAAATGTTGTTGGGGCATGCCAGTATCAATACAACTCAGGTCTATACTAAATTGTCTGATAAATTCCTGAGAGAGGTGCACGAAAAATTTCATGGTAATGAAAAATAGTAGTCACCACCGCAAATATTTATGGTCCAAAATACTCCCAAGTTGCGCTATAGCGTATCTTGAGAGTATTTGTCTTAATAGCTCATTTTGTGCAATACATGTGAAAAACAAAAAGGCGAACGGATCCGCCTGATTGCGTTTCGTCCACCTGATTACGCGGCCGCCTGTCTCAGCTTGTCCAATCCTGAGATTCGACAACCTGTAAGAGCTTCGCCAAAAAGAACTGGGGCGTTGTCTAGCATGAAAGCAAAGTCTCTGCACGTGTGACTCGTGCGTAAAGCACTTGTAGCGCCTGCTGAAATACAGATTTTGAGCCTTGATTTATGCTCATTGCGTTTACGTCCAGGCTCTATCCGAACATTGACCGGATCTTCAATTCCGTTTGTTTTCAAAAACCTCCCGACTGATCTTGCGATTTTTCGCAATTGATTTGCTGATCCACGGCCTTGCAAATTTACCGTAATTTGGATCCGCTGTGACTTTTGCGTTTTATTTGGTTGCAAAGATATGTTTCCTTTGTTTGATTTATCTAACACTTTCAAAAGAAGATTATAAGTATTTATATTATTAAGTCAAATTCATGTTTCTTTCCTTGCACTCCATTTATCTGCAGACACCACGCATGCTGTCCCGGGTACAGTTGTTTAGTACTCATATTACGAAACAGGTGTTTTTTGTTTATTTGCAATGACTCTCCTTTTTCCAAAAACACATCTTTTATCTTGAATGTTTTTCCGGACAAACTACCGTCTTTTTTCTGAAAAAATATTATGTAATCAATCATATATTTCCCAGACTGTCTGGAGATGATATCGAGGTTTATTTCTTGTTTTTCTCCGACCGTGATTTGTTTTTTATACTGCACTTTTGCAACTGTATGTGAAATATCTGGTTTATATCCCAAAAATTGCATAACGGTACTTTCTCCTGATTTTATTTGACTGCGTAAGGCATGTCGAACCAAGTAGTCGAACTCTTTTTGGTTTTGTTTATTTTCTTTCTGCCAACGCTTTAGTGTTTTTAAAACAAGTGTATAGTCTATTTTTGATATATCATTTAAATTGTTCGCAACTGACCGTACTACATACCGAGTATGGTCATGGTATAGATTGTCTAATACTGCAACTATTTTACGGGGGTCTGTTTGAATTTTCCCGCCCCATGGCAGATTGGGACGAATTCCTTCTGATGCGAGACGGCGAACGTGATAGTTTTCATGTCTGGACCACAATATTACCTGTGTTAGTGTTTTTTCTTCGTCAAATTGGATAAATTTTCGCAATGCAAACTCTGCAGAAAAACGCTGGGTGGTTTGCTGTAGTGTCTGCAACGATGTATCAAAATATTCTGTGTTACAACCATAACTAGATATATATGTGTTATATGGCTCGTAAATAAAATCACCAAAATCATCATCACTTTTTGTCGAATCTAGCGGATCTGGTAGTGCTTGTAGAATAACAGCTACCGCTTTGGTGTAATCCGATGGTAGATGTGCAAACAGATAATCAGTAATCAATTCTATACGTGCCTTGAGTTCCAGCTGCAACATATCTTTCATAACATCAGCAACAAATTGTTTTTGATTAAAATCTGGATACACACTAGCTATTTCGCGTCCTAATTGTTGTATTTTTGTTTTATTAAACAAATGATCCTTGAGTGAAAATTTCTCTCCGGGTACAAAAGTTATTTTGTTTTCCGTGCGTGCCATATTTTTATAGTAACAAAAGAAAACTAGACAGTAGTGCCTAGTTTTCAACTGTGTTTCTTTGGTTTATTCCGCGGTTACCAATGTTCCAAGTCCTTCTTCTCCCAATCGATTGATATCGTCCATACCAATCACCTTGAGTGCTAAACCGTTTTCTCGAGCCAGTGACACTGCTGCATGATCCGCAAAATGCAGCCCCTGCTCTAAGACCTTACTTGCGCTTATTTGGTCTATTTTAACAGCGGTGGGGTCAGTATCCGGATTTCCTGTATATACCCCGTCAACGCCATTTTTAGCCATTACAACCATATCAAACCCTAGCTCCAGTGCGCGCTGCACACAAGTCGAATCTGATGAAAAATACGGTTGCCCCAGTCCCGCAGCCAAAATCACTACCCTGCCTTTTTTTAAATGACGTTCAACCCGTTTTGGAATGTACGGCTCACATACCTGTGACATTGAAATTGCAGATGAAACCCGCGTTGATATTCCCAATGATTCAAAATAGTCACGTAAAACTAAACCGTTTTGTGCAATTGCTAGCATTCCGATATAGTCCGCTGTTGGTCGTTTTACTGCAATTTTCTCCACCAGTTCAGCTCCACGAAATAAATTACCACCACCTAATACCAGTGCTATCTGATAATCATCCGCCTGCAATTTCTTAATCTGATTTGCGATACGTTCCAATACAGTTGTATTGTAATCCGATCCACCGTTAGATAATGCCTCTCCAGATAATTTGATTAAAATTTTTTTGTTCATATTCTTATATTTGTAGCCTTTGTGAGGCTGTTTTTAATAATGTGTTATGGCTATTTACATAAAGTAAAACCAAAAGATCCTGTCTTTTGGTTTTTAGTCTTATTTCTTTTTGTCTACCAATACCTTATCAATTACACCGTATTTTTTTGCTTCATTTGCTGACATCCAATAATCACGATCTTTGTCTTGTTCTACTTTTTCATATTTTTGACCGGTGTTGTCAGCCATCATTTGTGTGAGCTTCTTCTTGATACGAACAATGTGTTCTGCTGTAATCACAATATCAGATGCTTGACCACCCGCTCCTCCTAGTGGTTGATGAATCATTACCTCTGAATTTTCTAATGCAAACCGCTTTCCTTTTTCCCCTGATGCCAAAATTGATGCTCCCATAGATGCCGCCATCCCGACACAAATAGTTGAGACAGGTGATTTAATGTGTCGCATTGTATCAATGATTGCCAATCCACTAAACACCTCGCCGCCAGGCGAATTAATATATAGTGATATTTCTTTTCCTGGGTCTTCTGATTCTAGAAATAACAATTGGGCAACGACCGTGTTTGCCATCGCATCATGAATTTCACCAGAAAGAAAGATTATTCGATCCCTTAATAGTCGCGAATAAATATCATATGCACGTTCTCCGTTTTGAGATTTCTCAATTACTGTTGGAATTAACATTGTGAATGTAGATTATTTTATAATTTTCCTATTATAACAAACTGTGCGGTAATCCGAAATAAATATTTACTATCTCTATAAAAAATGTGACAAAACAAAAACCACCGAATGGTGGTTTTTGTTACATTACAATGTTTTGTATTTATTGTTTATTTTCTGACTCGAAGTTCAGGATGTTATCCGTTGTTCCGAGCAGCTCGAGCTGCAGCCAATTCTGCAAGAACTCGTTGGTTTTCGTTTCGAGAAACAAGAATTCGAGAGATAAAGTATGCGATTGCTAGAATAACTAGTAGTAGTACTAACCATCCGAACAATGTAGTAGGTAGGAATCCAGCCCCAAATAGGTTAGCTCCCTGCCCTGCTGTAACTGTACTTGATCGTTCTACATCAATGATTACATCGTTAGAGTTTACAAAGAAATCGTCGTCTTCTGCTTCTGCAGTAGCAAATGATGAAATTGTGTCTCCTTCTCGTACGTCTTCTCGTAGTCGCATTTCTGTGATAAATGTTCGTGATTCTCCTTCGTCTAGGTTAATTACCCAAGTCAGTCGTTTATCATCGTCATCATCAAGTGATCGGTCTTCAGATAATTCCAATTCAAATGGGATTCGGTCTGTAACAACAACGTTGTTCAAATCTTCTCCTGATGTGTTTGTTACTCGTACTTTGTAGTACACAGTTTCACCTGGAGTAGCAGTAGTTTCGTCATCAAATCGAGCGTCATCTTCTGCTGATACCCATTTAGTTAGTGACAATCCTTCTTCAGTTACGTCAACGTTTTGGTTAACGATTGTTACTGTAGTGTTTGTGTTTGTCGGTGTTGGATTTGTTGGTACTGGAGTAGGTCCTCCTGTGATAAATCGGTTTGTTCGGAATGATCGGATTGTTCCGTATTCAACGTTTCCGTCCTGAATCAATACTGACCGGAAGTAATATGTTGAATTTGATGCTAGTCCAGTTCGAACTGATGAACAAGTAGAGTCATCGTCCAAGTCTACTGCCACTAATGGTGAAGTAAGTCCTAGTGATGTTGTTCGTCCGTATTGGAAGTAACATGTTGCGTTTCCTTCTCCTAGAATGATTGAGTTCAATCGTGCAGAAGTTGTAGTGATGTTTGAAGCAACGTTAGTTACTGTAGATAGATCATCACCAGATGGGTTTGAATTATCGTCATCTTCGTCGGTTACAAAGTTTCGGATTGACCCAGAAACAATTGATCCGTCGTTGTCTTCAGCACATGCTCGGTAGTAATATTTTGTATTAGCTACAAGGTTTGTTACTGTTTCAGAGAAATCATCTCCATCATCAGCATCTGTTTTTCCTACTCGTTGTGATGATACATTACATGATGGTGTTGAGTCTGTTCGTGAGAACGCAAACCATACATCAACATTATCATCTCCATCCATTTCTCCGTTCAATCGTGCAGAGTCTTCATCGATGTTTGATGGAGAGTTTGTAGTTACATCAACGTCATCGCTGTTGTTGTCGTCATCGTCTTCTTCGTCAGTTGTGAACTGTTTGATAGAACCAGAAACAATTGATCCGTCGCTGTCTTCACCACATGCTCGGTAGTAGTATGTAGTGTTGTCTCGCAAGTTTGATACTGTTTCAGAAAAAGTTTCATTGTCATCAACATCTGTTTCACCAACTTTTTGAGAAGAATCTGAACATGATGGTGTTGAGTCTGTTCGTGAGAATGCAAACCATACATCAGTGTTGTCGTCTCCTTCCCATTCACCATTTAATCGTGCAGAGTCCTCATCAATGTTTGATGGAGTTCGTGTTGTCACGTCACCATCATTTGATGAACTACCTCCGTCATCATCAGTTCGGAAATTTTTCAAAGATCCGTATACCACTTCTCCTGTTGAAGGATTTTTAGCGTATGCTCGGTAGTAGTATGTTGTGTCATCAGACAATCCAGAGATTGTTTTATTGAATGACCCGTCAGAATTTTTTGATACTTTAGCAGTTGTGTTGTTCAAGTTTGAAGAACTAGTTCCCCATTTGAAGTACACGTCTGCGTTGTTCCAGTCGTTGATATCTAGTGATCCGTTCAATCGTGCTGAATCTTCATCAATGTTTGATGGGTTTGTTGTTGTAACATCTGCATCAGTATCGGGTGATGGTGTACTTGTTTTAGTTACCTTGTAACTAACAATTACGTTTCCTGTGTAGTGAGAATCATCTCCAGATACATTACCGATTGACATTCCATTTGATGTAATTACCTTGCTGTATGAGTCAACTAGTGATGTTTCACATCCAACAGATTTACATGGATATTTTTGCCATGAAACGTTGTATAGGTCTAATTTTACGTTATCTGCAAATGTAACTTGAGTTGAACCATTTGCTTGAGATAAATTACTTGCTGTAATTTTACCTGTTACTGTTTCTGTATGTCCTGCAGAAAAAGTTTTTTGGTTTAGGTTCTCCATTGAGAATCGCATGTCTGTTGCAGACACTCCTTCTGCCAAGTAATAGTGTAGTTCAAATGACAGTAGTTCTCCTTCTGAGATAGTTACCGCATTAGTCCAATTATTGTTTGATAGTGCTTTGTCAGTCACATACATTGTATTGAATGACGAGCTATCGTTAGGAGTTGCTGCGAATGCAGTTGCTGCAAACGCAAAGATTGCGATTGCTCCTGTGATTTGTTTAAGTAATGTTTTCATAAAATTGATGTACTAAGTAATAAATGTTGATTAGTAATGAACATATTATATATTATATAAATAATATGTCAAGTATTTCTGTTTTGTCAAATTTGGGAGTTTTATCCGCAAATTTGACACATTTTATACTAAATTTGACAAACTGTCAATAGATGTGTGTTAATATATTTTAAGCACAGATTGTCCACATAATATCCCCTTTAGTGGAATTAAAAAACACCGTACAAGATGTAGGTGTCGTGGGCGGAAACTAGTTCCCGCCCATAACAATATCATGCTGGTGTGCCACCGTGGATTTCAGGACGGCCTCCGCTTGGGTGCATCGGGTTGGCTGGTGTGCCACCGTGGATTTCAGGACGAACGCCCGAGACTGGTGGTCTCGCTGGATTCCCGCCGCGGTCAATCATACGAATGAACGGTGCCGGAGCCGTCACCTGAATTCCCGTCAGGAACACATCCGGCATCCAATTGCCGCAACCGTTTGCAACGATGGGAATCGGCATTCCGTCCTGTCCAAACAGAACATAGATATATTCTGCCGGGTTCAACGGACACACATTAAATGCGGTACCAGCAAAGGCCACCTTTGCCAGATAATTGTGTGGTCCATGAGGATCCATGGCCACAAATGCGCTGGTGGCGCCGTAATATCCCATGAACTCTGCCATGGTCATATACGAGGCGCCTGCAGCAATGGCACGATCGATGTAGCCTTCGCGGTCGTCATGACGCTGCAGGTCGCAGAAACCACCACGACGGTCGAAAACCTGTGAGCCATCAATCTGATGAACCTGGCCACGTGGAACTGCGACTGGCGCGTACAAACCTGTTTGCCCAGCAGACGTTGGATAAACGGGAAATGCATTAGGTGTGCCCCCACTGTCGCATGCGGCCAAGACCAACATGCAGAGGACGGCAAGTATTGCAGAAATTTTCATTTGAGTTTCCTCACTTTCTTGTTAACGATTCGTTCAATATATATATTAAACATATTTGACAATATGTCAAATATTAGAAATAAAAAAACACCGTACAAGATGTAGGTGTTGTGGGCGAAGAGTGAACTCTTCGCCCATAACAATTTTATCCAGCTGGAGCAACGCCGTGACCCTCGTCACGATCTCCACCACCAGGATTTGGTTGCGGAGATGGTTCAGGCTGCGGGTTGGCAGGTGTGCCACCATGGATCTCTGGACGATCACCACCAGCAGGTGTTGGTGGAACGGCCGTCTGACCGCCACCACCGCCACCACCTGTAACGACGATTCGCTGTTGTTCAGCACAGTTGTGCACGCGCACTGTCGAACCGTTGTAAGAAACGGTTGCAATGCTTGCGATCGATTTCCAGCTGCCCCACGTGCGAGCATAGCCTGCACGATTAAGAGCGTAAACACCCCTGTTAGGAATGTAGCAGTGGTTAGCCAAGAATGGTGCAACTGGTGCAGATGCCTGCTGTGGACGCGGTGCAGATGGTGCCGATGTGACGCCAGCTGTTGCAACCTGAATCGGTGCTGCTTGTGCTGCACAACGAGTGTAGCGCAAGCCATTGTTGCCGATTGCAGTACCTGTTCCGTGTGCCAACCATTGTGTTGCCGAACCATCAGGTTTCACACAGTATGCGCTGTTTCCAACGGTGCGTGGTGTTGATGGTGCAGCAGCTGGTGTCGACGCCGGCGTAGAAGCAGGTGCCGAAACAACAGTGGTGCAGGTCGGGCAGATGTTGCCGGTCCGAACAAAGTTCTGGTATGCACAATACGCAAGGTAAAGGCCGATCAGAGAGACGATTACAAGAGTCGCCTTCGTAGCGGACGTAGACGAGCGATTGTCAACGATATACTTTGTTGCAGGAAGCGCGCGGGCAGTTGCCGCTTGAGGTGTTGCCTCTGCATTGACATCATTCATGAGGTCAAGCAGGTTTTGGTCGATATGAGTTCCACGGGCCATGATAGGCTCCTTTCATTACTGGCCCAGAAGGGCATTTGATATACACATTTCTGTGTGTCGCATGCCCATCTGGGTCTATTGAATGCGACAATTTACATACAAATGAGTACACAAATTGTCGCATTCAATTCCAATAAATATCTAAATAAAATTGTTATATCAAAGTTCTTCTGTAAATATATTACACTATATTTGATTAAATGTCAAATACATTGTTTAGTTTTCGTTCATTTCTTCAATTAATTCAGTAATTCTCTCTTCTTCTGTTTTTCCTGCTACATTTGCAGCTGCAAGTCTTTCTTTTTTACCGTTAACAACAAGAGTTTGGTTTTCTCCAAAAATAATTTGGCTCCCTCCTGATAATTCAATCACTGGCGTCTTGTATCCTTTGACTTCTTTTGTGTACATACCCTTTACTTTGTCTTCTCCGGTTATTTTTTTTGTAGCTTCAACCAGTTTGTATTTTAGTGGTAACTTTTCCCGCAGGTTTTGTTCATAATCTGTTGAACTAGCCTGTTCAGCTGTAGGTGCTGTTTCAGATTTTTGTGTAACAGCCTGAGACTCTTCTTGATTTATAGTTTCGTGTTTCTTTGTTGATCCGAATCCGAGCATAGCTGAGATAGCACCAATGATTCCAGATTTAACTACTGGTAGTGAACCGAGTGCAGAACCAGACCCACCGCTCTGTGCTGGGTTATGTTCCAACCAAACGTGAAAATCGCCTGGGTTGTTTGGATCGTAATTAACGATGTTTTCTGTCACAGTCATTTCGGACGTGGTCACAGGCTCCAATAGTTCTGCCCGTTCTAGATATGACGCGTGGTCAACCCCAGCAATATCAATATTGTCTGAACGTAAGAAATTATAAATTTCTTGCGTATTGATTTGGTCACTCAATCCGATTTCATGGATGTTTCCAGAAGAAATACCAAAATCACGTGCCAAATCTGGATTTTGCTCTAGTGTTACACGCAGATTTTCAATAGCATTGTTCATTTCATAGTCACCAAGGTGATCAGCATCTGGCATGTTGGCAAATACCTGGTTTTTCAAAATAGTAGTAATGTTGTCACCCGAAACTGGTGTGTAGTCAGTCGGCAATGCATCGTGCGCTGCAGTGTATGGATTTACCAATTCTTCTGGTCCTGTCGCAACATGTGACGATATAGTCTCTGGGCTAGATGTCCACCCGAACATGTTATCTAGTCCGTTTCCAGACATGCCACCCAATGCACCACCTAGTCCAGCAAGACCCATTTGTAATCGTTTTGCATTAAATGCACGCGTTTGTTCTGCGATATCTTGAGAATGCAACATAGCATCAATTTCTGCTGTTGATTTCTCTGCGTCTTTTGCAGCTGCCTCTAGTTCCAGAATCTGTTCTTTATTCATCTCTCGAGCTTTACCAGAGTTAATTTTTCCGGCAAGTAAACTTCCTAAATAACCACCAGTCAGACCGCCAGTCATTCGTACTGCCACTGCCCCTGCAGCTGCTCCTAGACCAACTGTTGGGCTAAGCGCGACTGCACCTGTCGCTACAGCCCCAAATAATGCTAATTTTGCTGGTTTTGGTAATGTATTAAATGTTTCTGCCGCTTTTCGTAAAAATGTTCGTTCTCGTTGATCAAAAGCTGTGTTTTCAATGTTTGTAATATCTTCTGGACGTCCTACTGTTTCTCCACGTAATGAAGCCAGCAAGAATTCATTTTTGTTTACTTTTTGGCCGCTAATTTCAAACGTACCGTCTTCTTGTCTTGATGATTCAACTGACTGATTAACCTTTTCTTGACGGTATGCAGATGCTAGTTTTTGGTATTCAGTATGTTTATCTTCTAATGCTTTTGGGCGTTCTTTACCAAAGACAAAACTACGGAAACCGTCTCGTAATGCGCCAGCTGCCCATCGGTCGTTATAGTATTCTTTCGCTAACTGGTCATATTCTGCCCGCGCAGATTCCATAGATTTTTGTTTTTCAGCCAAATTTTCCATTCGTTCCTGTGCGACTTGTTTCTCAGCATCGTTTTCTATGTCTTCTGGTGTGTTTTCTTTTGGTAATTCTTGTTTCCCATATCTATCAGCGATTTCTGCTTTTCCTGCTGCTTCAGCAAATGCCTGCGCCTCTTCAGGAGAATAAGACATGTCTTCTGGTGTTGGTTCTGGTGCTATTTCTTCTGTTGGAGTATCTGCAACACTTTCCTTGAAGACAACATGTTCCCCACCTACTTGTGAATAAGCATTAACTAAATCTTGTGCTTTTAATTCTTTGATTACCTCTGCTACCAAGTTATCATGTGATTCTAAATCACCCCCAGACTCAACAATCATTTTTTCAATAATTTTCTTTGCATCCATTCCTGCCAAGGAAGCCAGCGTTCCGTCTTTTTTCATTGCATCAACAATACTTGTGGCATGCATAGCTTCTGCTACCGGTTCCACCTCTTCATCAGTAGATTTTGTAATTTTTCCAAATTCTTTTTCAAGATTTTTATTAATCATATCAAAATCTTGTAATTTATTGATATGCCCTTCTTTTACTTTTCCGCCTGCTAGCTTTTGGCTTTTGATCCAAGACATAGCACCTTCCTCGTACTCTTCTGATTCTTTTTCTTCTTCAACGTTCTCCTCCTGTGTATCTTTTTTATTGTGTGCGGCCATAGGAGACTCCTCGGTCAAAAAACTAGGTAACTCCGATGTGGGTGTATCTTTAGTTGGTTCTTCTTTTAAATCCACTCTCTTGTCTTGGGTAAGGGATAACTTCTCAGGTTTTTCTATATCTTTTTCAGTATCCACTTCTTGCTGCGCAGTTGTTTTTATATCAACAACACTAGGAATCTCAACATCCAATTCTTCGGGGCCATTTTCTCCCAGTACCTGCTTTATTCGTTCTAATTCAGCTGCATCAACCGCTGCTTCTTGTACTGCTATTTCATCACCCAATCGCGTAGCGACTCCTTCGTTGTCTACGTCCTCAAATCGTGAGTCTCCAGTTTGTTGATCCTGAGACCGGGCGATGTCTTCATCAATTATTTCTCGAAAAGTAAATTTTCCTTCTCTAATTAATTTATTGATAGCTAGATCTGTAATTTTTTGCGCATATGGGTTTGATTGGGGGGCAAATTTTTTAACCATCTCTGCAAACTCCGAAGGGTCTTCAACAACTGGTAAGCCTTCATGTGTGTCAAAAGATTGTGTTTTTAGTTGCTGCTGGATAATATTCGCTAGTTGGTCCACCTGAGCAAGCATTTTTTCTTTTTCTTTTTGCGCCTTATCTTCAGGAGTTTTTCCTTTTCCAAAAATTTTTTCGAATACCATAATACGATTATTTACTTGCTTCTAATAACATTGCTAACTCTTCTTTCAGGCCCATCATCTCGTCTCCCATGATTTCAGGAAAATTAGGTATAAATTGAGTCATTTTTACAATAATTGCTTCCATATCTCCTTGTGTTTTTTCTAACTCTGACTCTAATTCTGTGGTTTGTGTTTCATTTAAAAGAACTACTACCCGTTTCATGACTCGTTCCATCAATGTGTCAGATATTTGTACTGCAAATTCTTGTTTTTCTTGATCTGATGTAAACGTCATTTCATCAAGCAAGTTTTTTTCAATTAGTTCAGTAGTGTTCATAATTTAATTATAGTTAAAATATCAAATTTGTCAAAATTTAATTATTATTTATATATACTTATTATGCCATTAGTATACAAACTGCCCCAATACGCCTGTTAACAAAAACACCCTGTATTTAGGTGCTCTCTGTTTAGTTTGTTGTTGCAGTAGATGTTGCGCCGGATATTAATGGTAGCGCTACGGTACCGAATAGATTACATTGCTGTAGGTCTTTGTCATATCCCCCAATTCGTTCCCCGCCCACTGTTGACTGTACTCCCTGTATCAAATCAATCGCCGCGATTTCAACTAATCGCTGCTGGTTAACTGCAGCCTGGGTTTCGAACTGTGCCAATTCTTCTGATGCTATGGCAAATACTTCTAGTAGTTGTTGTTCGTTTAAATTTTGTGGAATCTGAACAAGTGTCCCATCATCAAGTGTTACTGATATTAGCACCAAATTACTTGTATCTACTTCAGCAAATTTCTCTGCAATGAGTTTGACAATATTTGAATTAGTTAATGCGGCTGTCAGCGGGTTGTCGCTTGCGTTGACTTCGCCTAACCAGGCTTTTAATAACTGTGCTTCGTCGCTGTTAAATTCAGCAGCATCGATTTCGGCCTGTGTTTGTAAAATATAGCTGTCTATATCACCTAGTGATGCTTCATATGACGTGATTTTGGCACCGCTTTGATCTGGTCCCAGGTATGCTGTAATCACCTGACCACCGCTTAATTCTTGTTCATACACAAATGTCGCACGGGTTCGTTGTGACAGTGGTGTGTTGCTGACCTGGTCAGCAGGAATAATATTAGTTGTCCCCGTCTCAACCCATGTATCATATTTTGACCCATAGCAAACATAGGCATTAATTGCTGATTCTCGAGCATTAAATAGATGATCAATTGTTTGTCGCTTAATGTCAGCAAACTCGTCAATACCTGTTTGGTAATCATCGAGCATTCCCAGCAACACGTCTCGGCTGCCCGCAACCACCGCTGGATTTTCTGCCTGTGCATATTGATCCAAAAGATTACTTGAATTACCACTTCGGTCTTGTGTCGTCCCAAATAATCCCAATTTACTGAACGTGGCATTTATTAATTGCCCAATTAATGCACTAAATAGTTCATTTAATTCGTCAGCTTGTTCTAATCGGTCTAAATCTGACCCTAGTGCTTGGTTTAATTGTTCATTAATAACACTACCTGGTGTGGTGACTTTACAGTTTTGACCACTAATTGATACAGATTCTCCGGTGATATTGTTGTATGTATCGCTTCCGTCGTCACAATAGGTTACATCAAAGAATCCTTCGTTTCGTTGCAATTCGCGGATAGTTTTTTCTGCCTCATTCTGTAATGCACTAGTAAATGTTTCTTGAATATTAAAATACGATGTCAGTGCATTACCCTCTGTTCGGGTTGTTTGTTGCAAAAATGTTCCCCAATAGTCAGAATTTGTCTCGCCCGTTGCATACCCACCGTTATCTAGTGGACAAATTTTTTGACTCCCTGAACTGACTGGCTGATTAGTTCCTGTCCCGGTTCCGGATAACTGGGTAATTCGACGACCACCTACGCTGGTTGAGTATTGTGATGCCAATGCTAAACGCACATCTGCTTCCCAAGCAGAACACACTGAACTGAAATTGTTAGGGTTTTCTAAGTATTGTTCAAATAATTTGTCTGACTGATCTTGAAAATATGCGTCTTCGTTTTGCACATAGGCCGGTCCACCATTAAACCCGTTGTTTACATAAGTAATCGTTGCCGCAATTAAGTTTTTAATGATTCCTTCTTTCAAGGCAAACGCCAATCCGTCCAATGTACATTCCTTAAATTGTGTTGCCCCTGTGGTTTGAGCGACCTGTGCATCAGAAACAGGGACGGTCAGTCCGGTGGCTGCCCCTGCGCCTGAAACTAGTCCGCTAGCGAATTGACCAATTGCACAAGCCAATCCTGCTCCAATTGCATCCGCTGCTCCCTGTGCCACCGCATCACCAAAAATATTTCCTGTGTTAACACTACCACTAATGTCATCAGAAATTTGGCTTCCAAAGTTTTCTACTGTTTCGATAGACGCACTACCAACTGCGTTACCTAAATTACCAGTTGTTGCTCCCAAGCCAATATTTGTTATCTGCCCATAAGCATGCAGTGGTTGACTAACTACCAAAATAGCAACAAGAAATACCGGGATGGTTTTACAAAAAAAAGAATGGCAAATCATAGCTCTATAATATACTAATTTACTGACCATACAAATACACGGATAGTGCATTAATGGTTGTCTCAATAATAATCATATTGTCGATAAATGCCGATGTCCCAGCCAGCGCTGCAATCGGATCTTGTTCTGCTTGAGACATTTTTAAGGTATGTCGCGACAATGTATCGTAATTATTTATTAATTCTAAATGCACAGGAGCAATGTCAGATGTTACTTGCATGGCTAACAGCTGATTTGTAAATTCTAAGTATGCACGGGAATACAATTCTAATTCTTGCAATGACTGAGGATTCTTGAACGTTCCATATTCTTCGATTAATTTTAGTTCGATTTTCTTGCCCTGCAATGGTTGTAGTGCTTTGACTGCTTCATTGTATTGTCGAGCATATCGTTCTCGGTCTCGAGTTTCTCCTAAAGACGCAGTCAGTGCAATATTTTCTAGTGTATAGATAAATTCTTCGTTTTCTCGTTCTGCGATAACACTGGGAACACGCTCTAGTAATACCTTTTGAACCAAGGCGGGGTCGTCAGACTGTTGAATTTGCGAAAAAGTATTAAAAATATCCCGAGATAGTTTTTCTGTTGCTGATAGTGAGTCATCATATGCGTAGTATGTCCCCCCACCCACAACGTCATTTGTTGATGTGGCGGCAACTGTTCGCCCTAATTCGGCATCTGCAACTAACGGGTCTCGAATAGGGTCTAATACTTCTTGATAATCATCCAGGCCGTCCCCGTCGGTGTCCATCTTTTCAATATCTGTTTCATACAAAAACTCTTCCCAATCTTGCAATAGGTCGCCATCAGTGTCACGACTGTTGTATTCGTCTCTGGCCAAAGACAATGCGTTTGTGAATTGATCTTGTTGAGACTTTTTTTGGTCTTGTTTTGTTGTTTTTATCTGCCCAATACCCCAAATGATAAAGATGGTCAGTGCAGGAACGATAATGTAAGCTACTGTGTTTCGAGAAGGCAAATATTGCGTATATTGATTCATATTCTTATCATATCAGATATTGTCTTGGCTCCAATTAAAAAATCGGGGTAAAAATGCTGCCTGGTTCATTCGGTGCAAACTGAATTCCTAAAGAGGCAACCACAATATTGATTTCGTTCATTACCGTCACCCACGCTGTCGCAGATATACCGTACTGATTCCATATTTCATAATCATACCCATCCACAACTGGACCTTGGTCAAGAATTTGCTGTAGACTACCCCCGATTGTTTTGTACAAATTTATCATTTGCGTGGAATATTTTTGTAAAAACAAACAATCAGAACTGTTTTGGTATATCTGCATGTCTTCTGCCGCTTGATTGTTGGCAGTAATTAGATTCTGCAAAGGTAGTGTGTTCGTTGATGACCCCATCATGTAATTTTGCAAGATCTGTAAATCAAGTGTCGAGGTGACCAATGCATTATCAATAATTGTCGCTATGCGGTTAACGCACTGTCGTTTTGCAATGTCTCCTGTGTTCCCGGTTATGGTTTGGTTATTTGTGCTTGTGGTTTCTGTCCCATTGATACTAATGTTCTGTAGATTATTAAATAACTCTGAAATCGAATTATCTGGTGCGTTCTGGCTAAATTCATACTTTGAAACATCTTCTTGAACATATATTGTGTCGTCGGGTGTTTCAATAAATGCACGTGGATCTGTGCCGGCGGCAACTTCTGTTCCATCAGAAATACCATCTCCATCTGAGTCAGACCTTTTTTTACTAGTGCCATATAAATCTTCTTCCCAGTTAGCCAAGCCATCGTCATCTGGGTCCGCCATGGGGTCTTTTAATTGGGCTGTTAGTTGGTCCTGTTCGACTGATCGCTCTATTTCACTTGTATTATTATCAGAAAAAATCACCACATTCATATATACCAATGCTCCTAGAAAAAATAGTATTGAGAATAAAACAAAAAGTTTTTTCATAATTCTATTATGCCACTGTTCGGGACCTGAACAAGTACCGCGAACCGACACCGTTCAATGATTACAAAAAACTATTATGTGATAGGATTATTGTATGATTTCTTTTATAAAAAAGGACCCTCTTGTAGCAGTCTTGTTGGCAACAACTTTATTGCTTGCTTGTGTGATATCTGTACCAAAAACTGGTGACTCTTTATTTGTGCCTTTTGGAGGCCAGATAACGACGATTTTCCCAGGTTGTGTTGCCCCTGCTGGTTCTGCAATTACGATCACGGGTGCGGTCCCCAGACCACTGATGTATGTTGCAGGGTCTTATAGTTATAGTCACGGACCTCCAACGCGGCCAGGACAATATTTGTTAGGGCAGAGTACGCTGCCTGTGCCATGTCTTATCCGCGTGTGGGTCCCTGGTGGATTATTTACTGCGGGCTACTATATTTTGGTTCCTTATCCAGGTCAGCCCATGGGATTTACAATCTGGTATCACGGGTCAAGTCTTTAGGTATTCAATACTTGCGTTATCGTAATCCACTGATCAACTGTTAATTTTTCAGCACGAATTTTTTCATCACAATCAATTGCATTGATAATGTCAGTAAAATTTTTATTTTTTTCAAGAAATAAATTTTTTAAATTATTGTGTAATGTTTTACGTTTACCCGCAAACCCCGCTTTGACGGTTGTAAAAAAATTATTAATTGTAATTCCCGCATCTATAATGCGTCGGTCTGATATATCTGATATGTACAGCACCGCAGAATCTACTGCGGGTGCTGGAGAAAAGTATTTTCGAGGGACATTACAAATTTTTTTCACCGTCCCAAATATTTTGACTGAGATAGAAAGAATTGATTCTTTCCCGTCACGTGCAATAATTCGATCAATGACTTCTCGCTGCAATAATAGTGTAACTGAGATTGGCCGTACGGAATGCTCTAGTGTCTTGCGTAAAAATATACCTGTTATGTAATAAGGTAAATTTGTGACTATCTGGTATTTTCTGTCTTGGAATCCTATTGATTCCGGTAATAATTCTAAACTATCACCATGAATAATAGTTAACTGGCCGGACTGTACTTGGTCTATAAATTCTTGATTCAAAAAATCAATCAGTCGGTCATCTTTTTCGACTGCTGTTACCGTATGCCCTGCGTCAAGTAATGCAGATGTTAATGCACCTTTTCCTGGGCCGACCTCCAGTACCGGTAAATCTAGTGATGCGCACGCCACCACCGCAGATATTGTTTTTTTGTCTTTTAGGAAATTTTGCCCTAAAGATTTTTTAGCGTGAATCATAAAATGCATTGTAGCACGCATACATACACGCCAGGTGATGTGTGGTTACCAATCCAAATATTCAATAACTTGTTCCCCGTCAGACGCATCGTCGTCG
>JAHDDI010000005.1:10861-21410 GCA_020629435.1 Minisyncoccota bacterium | reverse complement strand
TGGTTACCAATCCAAATATTCAATAACTTGTTCCCCGTCAGACGCATCGTCGTCGACCCCGTCATAATTCCCAAAGCGTTTTGAGAAACTGTTGTTTCCACCAAATACTGACCGGGCGATTGATTCTTCTTCCATAATAAGTGACCCCGGAATGTCGGTTACAAAATTACACATCAGGTTCACTGTTGTTGATCCAAATACGTCTCGCATATTGGCCCAAGAAAAATATAGTTTTTTTCGTGCTCGTGTCATGGCTACATAGAACAGTCGGCGTTCTTCTTCTGCTTTGTCTTCGACCGCCTTACGGTCCATATTTGGTTGTGGAGTAAACATATCTTCTTCGACTCCGGTTACAAATACGGTATTAAATTCGAGACCTTTTGATGCGTGGATGGTCATGAGTTTTACACATTCTCGACTGTCATCTTTACTGTCTTGGTCCCCTGCCAAAGCTATTTCTTCTAAGAATTTTTCCATTGCCTCATCTTTGGGCAAGGTGTCGTATTTTTCTGCAACCGCCACAAGTTCAAACATGTTTGCTAATCGTTCCAAGTCTTCGTCTTTGCCACTTTCTCGATACATTGATTCTAATCCTGACCGTTCAATAGTAAACGCCACGGTTTCACTAGGTGAATATTGTTCTGCAAATTCACGAATGTCACCTAAAATTGTCCGGAAAGCTGTCAATTCATTTTGCACCTTTGCAGACAATCCTGATTCATCACCAGAAAGAATTTTTACCAATGATACTTTTCCAATACCGCGCCTGGGTGTGTTTATTACACGGCGCACATCAACCAATGCCTCTGGGTTAAAGGCTGATTTAATATAAGAGAGAATGTCTTTTACCTCGGCCCGGTCAAAGAATTTTGTTCCTAACACCTGATACGGAATGTCATGCTTTAAACATGCTTCTTCCAGTAGACGTGACTGAAAATTTGCACGATACAATACCGCAATTTCACTTGGTTTTACTGCAGTATCTGTTTTATCACTTATTAATGCCTTGAGTTCTTGCCCGATCCAGTTGGCTTCTTCTCGGGCATCATATGCAGAATACAAACTTATTTGCTCTCCTTCGATATTCTCTGTAAACAGATTCTTATCAAATCTATTTTTATTTTCTGCAATAACTGCATTAGATGCATTGATGATTGTTTTGGTTGACCGATAATTTTGTTCCAATAATATTACTTCTGCAGTCGGAAAATCTTTTTCGAATTTCATAATATTGCGCACCTCTGCCCCACGCCATGAATAAATCAACTGGTCTGGGTCGCCCACCACAAAAATATTTTGTGTTTCTGTATTAATGAGCATGCGTACAATTTGATACTGAACCTTGTTTGTGTCTTGGTACTCGTCTACGTGAATGTGTGCAAAACGCGCTTGGTATAGTTTCTTTACTTCGGGATCATGTTTCAATAATTTTGCAGTCTCAAGCAATAAGTCATCAAAATCCAAAGCATGGTCATGTTTTTTTATTGCTTCGTATTCTTTCCATATATCAATTAGGTTGTCTGTGTAATATGAATCAGCACTATTCTGTTTAAAATCTTCCAAGCCCACAAAATTTCCCTTGTTTTTGGAGATCAGACCCAATACTTTTTTAGTATCCCACTGTTTTGGATCGAGATCACAACGTTTTACCGCTTCTTTGACCGCGCGCCTAGCATCATCACGGTCATAGATAGCAAAATGTTTTTTAATACCAATTTTCTGGTGCTGCTCTTTAATGATCATCACCCCCAGACTATGAAATGTTCCTACCCACGGAACCATGCCATATTCAAATACAGGGAAGTTAATTTTGGCATTATCGCGCATTGCACCCAATACTCGTTCACGCATTTCTTTTGCCGCCTTATTGGTGAACGTGATAGCAAGAATTGACTGAGGGTGAGCACCTGATTCGATTAGATTAATGATTCGTTGCGTTAAAGTGGCCGTTTTTCCAGCCCCTGCGCCTGCTAAAACTAAAACAGGACCACCAAGTGTGGTCGCTGCTTTGTGTTGTCCTGGGTTTAATTGCATGATGTATGCCATTATAACACGACGATATTTTTCATTGATTCTAGGTTATCCTAAGAATTTACCAAGCCATGATTTACTATAGTGCTTGTAACCTTTGTTTAGGGTCCAAGCTGCACCCAGTACAATCGGAAGAGCTAACGCAAATCCAGCAATAGACGCCCCCACTATGTTTGCGGTACCGATCACTGCTCCCGTTGCAATTCCTGCCTTGGTTGCAACCGGCATAGCCTTGATTCCTAATCGCTTTATGGTCCGCTCGATACCGGTTTTGTTTTTTTCGTTTTGCATTAACAAGTCAGCATGCCACGCAGACATATTTGCGCGGGCTAATTTTATTCCTTGCCATGGATATTCTACAGTACGAAGTGCTCTCTCAAATCCTTTGTAATTGTCGCTTTCAAAACCCCTGTCAATTGCTTCTATTCGATCACGTGCCTTTTTGCTTGATTCTATGGCTGATTTCATGGCGCTGGCGTCATCTACTTGACGCTGAACCTTGTGTTTGTATCCATCTTGTAGTATTTGAAATTTTCCGTCCCTTACATACAGCCAACCGCCCTGTTCAAGTCTGAATTGATCTCTATATTTTTTATCTTTATGTTCTTTTAGTTTAGGTGCTCGATCACTAAATCCTTTTAAGACTGCATTACCATCGGCAATTAAGTCTTTTAATGTAGTTGTCTTAATATCAGAATATCGTGCATCTGGTTGAGCCACACTTCCCACATAAGCTTGTTCGTTCCCCGCCATAAGTGCTGTTTTATTAAATTGACGCTGTACCATATCTAGTGCGTTCCGATCTGGTGCGCGTGCTAAAGAGTCTCGGTCTAATTGCAAAACATTAAATTCATCTAATGACATCATTTCTTCGCCGATCAGTGATTTTTTCTCTACACTGGACCATGATTTTTCTTTTTTCTTTACTACGTCATCTATTTTCATAGCGCGCAAGGCATCAATCTGTTCTACCTCAGGTGAGGTGCCTACTGTATAACTTTCGTCTTGTATCATTGCAGAGAAATCATCTAAAGAATGAATTCTTATTTCATTTTCGCCATTTGGCATTTTGCAAAGCAATTTCACTTCCTGCTTTCCATCTGTCTCCAAAAATCCATCGTAGCGGTACGCGTTTCCTGCTACGTCGAGTAGCGTCTGTTTACCCAACTCAAGCATATTTATAGTTTCCCGAACATTAGCGCCTGTTGCGTTCGGTTGGTCTTGTCGAGCGGCGGCGTCTTTTTCTTGGCGCCATCGTTTGTTTGTTTCTTCTCTGTCTATAATTGGACTCTCCCAACTAACGAAACCAGAAGCAAGTTCACGTGCTAACGATTGAGTGTCGGAAGTAAAAATGTCTCCGGTTGGCCTCCAATAATATCGTTCACTGGCATTAATTTTTGTTTTGCCCGATGCATGTTCTGGTATTTCTTCGTATGCGCTTTCGACTTTTTCTAATAAGAATTCGCCAGGCTCTCCTGTTGTCACTAAATTATGTGGTTCTCCGTTATATATCACAACACGAGGATTCGCATTGGAAATTTCTCCCCAATCAGAAATAATCTTTGACCACCACACTTGGTCTTGTAATTGTTCTGGTGTAATATCCAAGTGCGAAATATTATCTGCTTTTATTTTAGTTGCCGCTTCAAATGTATTTTTTATGCGACGAACACTATGCCGCGCTTCTCCGTCTAATAGTGATTCAGGTGTAACCGAGGCAGTTTTATGGGCATCTTTGGTCATCTTTTCTACTTCTTCGACTGAACTCATAACCCCAAACAGAGATTCATCACTCAACTGTTGAATTGCTTCCGGTAAGACAGACCTGTCACGAGTTTCCAAATACTTTTTGAATTTATCTTGTGTTGCCTTGCGCTGTTTGCTTTGCTCACCTCTTTGTTTTTTTTCCACCTGTACTCGTTTCCTTGAAGCTTCTAATGAAGCTTCCGAATCAGCTATATTATTCGCGGGCTTGGTATGCAAATTTATCTCTTCTTGTGTCATTCTTTTTGGGAGGCCTGTCTCTTGGTCTACGTCTTGCTTTCTTTCGTCTTCCGTCTCGATATTATCTAAATGATTTAGGCGATATTTTTGCCCCAAAGATCTTTGTTCTTCTTCTTCGAACAAAGAATCGCCCTCTCGTAGAGACCTTAGATCTCTTTGCTCAGCACGAGAGCCTCCTTCCGTCCGTATTTGTTTTTCTTGTGCCCCCACCCTGGTTCCGTCTTGATTTACTCTTTGTGAGTATCCTGGTTTCGTAACTAAAATAGGTTCAAAAATTTCTTTTTTTGACTTACCACTATAAATTCCTTCAGATATTTTTTTATCCAGTTTTGTCATATAGGCATCGAGATGCTCAAGGTCAATGACTTCAGCGGGTAATTGCGCCAATAACTCTTTAACCAGGTCTGGGTTTTCTAAAGACCCAACACTCTGATCCAGAGTTTGTTTGTCTTTTTCAATTTTTGGAGGCAACTCTATTTTTCCATGAGTTTTTTTCATATCTTTATTATAGAGACTAAAAGAGTATCTGTAAACAAAAAACAGAAATGCGATTTCTGTTTTTTGTTATGCCATTGATTGGTATTTTTTCATTATCTCGGCCTCGACCTCTGCGCGTGGTCGGCCAAATTTTTCTCGAGACAAATTTTTGATCATGTCACGTACAGCGGCATCTCCATCCGCAGGAGCAATCGTAGCTAATGAAAATGATTTTTGTGGCTGGCCATTAACCAGCATTTTTACGTAGGCATTAAAGTTATCTATATTTGATATGTCTTGGGCCTCAAACACAGGCGCATGAAGTTTTGCTAATACTTCTGCGTCTTCTGTTGACACACGAAATGTGGCCATATTCCCGACGTTACCAAATACAGCGTCTCGAATACCTTCTTCTAGCTGTTTAGTAAACTGGTGGGCAATATTGAGTGACAGTCCGTATTTTCGTGCTTCAGAGAGGATCTGCGAGATAGAGTCTGTAGTCACATTTTGGAATTCGTCGATATATAAATAGAACGGTGGACGCTGGTCTTTCGGTGCGTCTACTCGTGATAATGCCGCCATTAAAATTTTACCAACAAATATCAACCCCAACAAGTTGGCATTAATTTCCCCTAATCGCCCCTTGGATAGATTAATAAGCAGGATTTTTCGATTATCCATCACGTCGCGCAATTTAAATGCAGACTGTTCTTGGGCAACAATCGGTCGCATGATTTCGTCACCTAAAAATTGGTCAAATTTAGACGTAATGTACGGCACAATATTTTCTAGTGACGCGTCACCGCCCGCCTGCCCTGCAATCTTTTCCCAGAACTGTTTCACTACTACATTTTTGCACCGCGCCAGTTTTAGTCGTCGATAATTTTCGTCGGCCAACACTCGAGAAATATCCAATAGTGTATTACCTGTTGCAGGGTCATCCATAACCAGCAATGTCGCATTACGGAAATACTGTTCAAACATGGGACCCCCTGCTGTTTTCATATCAAACAGTTTATTAAAAATCGACATCAGTTCGTTAACCACAAATGATTTTTGCTCAGGATAATTTTGGTCATATTCCAACAAGTTCATTCCCATTGGTCTATCCATAAATGCTGGGTCAAAATAAATAACATCATCTGCTCTATGGGGTGGAATGTTTGCCATAATATCTTCAATATCGGACCCATGTGGGTCAATAAAACAAACCCCTTCTCCGTTATGAATGTCTTGGACGATCATATTTTTTAAAATGGACGTTTTACCTGTACCTGTCTGTCCAATAACATACATATGCCGTAGTCGGTCTTCGGCGTTTAAATAAATGGGTGTACTTGTTCCCTGGTGTATGTTATTCCCCAGCAGCACCTTGCCTGGTGTTAGTGTATCGGCGTGTATACCCTGTGATGAACCGAGTGTTTTACTAGATGCCCCCGCTGTTGTTGATGATGCAGTAGATAATTTGTCCGATGATGCTTCGTTTTTCTTATGGAAGTGGAGCAGACCCGTTAATTCTGTCGTGGTCAAGAATAGTGTTGCCTTGGGGTCAAAAACCCGAAAAGTAAATTTACGTATCAGTTCACGCAATTCTTTTCCTTCTTTTTGTGTGAACACAAAACTGTTTCCCTCGGGGTCAGCAAACTGATTAAACGCTGCTTCAAATCCCCCAAGTAACATTTGCGCGTGGGATTGTGAATTTCCGGCGGCCACAATTCGAACATTACATCCATATACTATAGATTGTTTCTTTTTTTGTAACTCTTCTATTAATTGTCGAACATCCGAACGTGTGGCCCGTTCCTTTTTTTTCATGTCGTCTTTTTCTCGTTTTTCTTTATCTCTTGTGTCAAACAGAGACCCCAATTCCTTACTGATACCATCAAACACTCCGCGATAGATCTTCAGAACCTCTTTGGGGTCTTCTCCTTTTTCCAATTGTTCGATTGCATCAGTAATTTTTTTCTGCAAACCAACAGTGTCTGGGCCGACCATAATTTGTACTGATGCTCCCTCTTCTTGTTCCAGGTTAGAAAATGATTCCAACATAATATTAAGTGGGTCATACTCAAATTCTGTGTATTGACGTACAGGCAACATATCTGAATTCTGTAATGTTCCAACAGACCCGGCTGTCTGTTCTTTTTTATTAAAAATATTATAGTCATCTGTTGCCTCAACCAGTTTCATATCTGGAAAAATCGCCAGAGCCTGGTTCTTGAAAATATTGATATGTGCATCAGGGACTGCAGCGTATAACATAATTTCGTTACGACCCTGCGGTAATGCAATTTCTAATGAAAAATATTGATCGGTTTTTGAATCACCCTGTCCGACCACCGACATCATCCCTGCATAGAATTGTTCCATGCTAGAGAGCGTTTGCTTTAAATCTTTTTGTCGCTCTGTGTTTTCGTTTTTTTCTGGTAGGTATAATTCAAACAAAGTCATGGAAAGTCCCTTTCGAATCGGATCTCGTTCAGGTAAATTTTTGATAGGATACCCGCCATGCATATATGCTACCAGTGCCCTATGTAGGTCATCCTTGATGTGGTATGACGCTGTTTTTTCAATTGCCTTGAGCGTCGAAAGCACTCCAACCTCTTTAACCAGATCTAACAGTTCTGCGATATGAATGTCGTCTTCATCAGGAGTTAAATTTAAAATAGTTTGCTCAATTTTTTTCTCTTGTGCAGGAAAAGGATTGGAAAATGTTTGTGATACATTATCAACTACATGTTGTTCCACTACTTTTTTAACAACCTGCTGTTGAACATCAGGGGTTACTGACTCAAAAGATTGCCCCCCATAAATTTGATCCATAGTTGACTGAACAGACTGCTGTAGATGGTTCATTTCCTGTTCGGGAGAATGAATGCGTTGGCTTTTTCCGATTTGTTCCATAAGTACATTCATTGTACCAGATACAACCAACGGCATAAATACCATCATTGTCTGATAACAGAAAACGGCTCCTCTTGTTAGCCGTTTTTTGTTTGCAATAACTTTTCTTAGTTCCCTGTTCCAAAGAAATTAAATCCACTTGAATTGTTTTCTGAAGTACCAGAGCCACCCTGACCTCTTGTCTCTGCCGATGAGTCTCCAAATATTACGTTAAACACTGACTCTGCGATTTGTAATATTTCATTGTTATTAGATATCTTAAGACTAATCCTGGCTTGCCCTGATTGGTTTTCTGGAGCACGTAGATTAATCAGGTTATTATCACCAAAGGTCTGCATTTCTGATCCGTTCATGCGCCACTGATAATCTAATGCATAATTTGATTGAATGTCTGAGAAAAAATATGGTACAGAGCGTACTTCTAATTCCGGCACATCCAGCACCAGTGACTCGTCCGCCGTAATCGCCTGGGATAAATCTAACCCCCACAAAGGATTATCTCGATAAAAACGGATTACTGGGTCATATGCAGGTAATTCAATAGTCCGTTTGGCCAGCAATGATCCGTCTACTGTTTCGGTTTCTACGGTGATAGTCTGTGTTCTATATAAAGGAGACCCTGTAAAAATAAATTGTTGTTTTCCATACCCAGATGCGTTCACCTGTTTTTTATCACTAACATACCACGTGTAAACCAAACTATTTGGGTCAATTTTTCGCCCTGATGCATCAACAAAATATGGAATTGCTGCAACGGATACAGACCCATTGTGTCCTGCCAGTTTTTTCCCGGCATACAAAGTTGGTGTGTATGAATCCAATGCTTCGGATACTAAATCTACCTGTGCTGGGGTCAAACTAATGTTTTTTGTTACTGTTCCGTTGTTTCTTGTCTCTATTACTATTTGCACGTCTCGTGTTTGCCCAATAGCTGGTGAATCTACTGTAAATATTCTTTGTCCTAATACCTGACTAATCAATACCCCATCAACATACAGTGACGTACGCGCACGATTTATATCTGAACTATAAGAAACTAGTTCTAATTGTACTGGAGAAAGAGGTTGAATAATTCTTGGGCTGACCTCTAAATTAATTCCGGCTGCTTGAGTCCCGACACCTTGCGCAGAGACTGTGCCGATGTAAATACAGTTACAAACTGCAAAACAAAATATCATCAGTGATTTCATATAATTTTAGTATACCAATTGAAACATGATTGCATAAGGGGCACTGTGACTAATACAGATTAATGGATATGTGATACAACTTTGCCTAATACCGGTGTTTTCTGAGATATATTAGCAATGACGTATACCCTGCCAGTGAAATTATTTTTAATTTTTTCAAAAAATGTTTTTTGTCGTTTTGCGTAACGAATTTCTTCTGTTGTTGTTTTACTCTTTAGTTCTTTCTCTGTGATTTCACCATTCCAAAAATCATACATATATTTGTAGGCTAACCCCATTTCTATAAATTGTTTTTTAGATAGCTGTTTTGAAACTTTTTTTGCTTCTGCAATAAGACCCTGATCGAATCTATTATTTACGTTGTCTGTAATACGTTCCTGTAATACAGTTTTGTCTAAATCAAAATATATAAAGTGTATATCATGTTGCACAGCTGGGGTAAATTTCATTTTAGGAACCGTACCAATTTCAGTTGCGATCTCGATAGACCGCACAAGTCTGCGAGGATTATCAATATCTATATTTGCAAAACGTGCAGGGTCGAGCTTTTGTAGTATCTCTTGTAATTGTGGAATTGTTTTGTTTTCTAATTGTTTGCGTAAATCATGGTTAGGTAAAACCTGCGGATAGTCACTGGTAAATAACACTGACTGAACCCAAAACGCAGACCCGCCTGCAATAATAGGGATTGCCCCACGGCTATGTATTTCGTCTATTAATCTCGCGCACTGTTTTTGGAACCAACGTACAGAATGCTTTGCATCAATTGCTTCAGTGCCTACCAGGTGATGTGTAAATCCGCACATTTCTTCTTCACTGACTGCGCCAGAAAACACTGGAATGTCTCTGTAAATTTGCCGAGAATCAGCAGAGATTATTTCGCAAACTACACCTTGTTTTTGTAGTGACTGGGCCACATATATCGACGCAGACGTCTTGCCTGATGCGGTGGACCCTGCAATTACAATAATTGGTTTTTTCCATATTGTTCTGATTCTGTGCCATAGGTGCCTGGTGTTCATGATGTCATTATATAACAGAATGCTATTTGAGACATGACTTAGAAATTGTTGTTCAAATATTTATAGTGCCTGCATTTTGCCTTGTTTGCGGATACATCTAGTAACACAATCACTGCATCTAATCTCCATGGTAATTGGGTACTGTTTGTCTCGGTAAGATACAAGTGTATGGCCTTGCGTAATTTTTTTATTTTATTTGAATTAATCATTTCTTGAGGAACACAATAGTCATCTTCGGTAACCGAATCAATATTTCCGACTGATCTTGTTTTAACTTCTACAAATACCAGAGTTTCGTCTTTTTTTCGTACGATAATATCAATCTCACCAGTGGTATATCGTTTGTTTGTATCCACCAACTGGTAATTTAAATTAGTCAAAAAATCAACAGCGATTTGTTCACCCAAACGCCCCACATGTAAATGTGTCGTTCTTTTTCCCTCTTTCATGGCTATAATATATCATGTCCATGACATCTTGCGTGTGACGTACTATTTGCTATACTCTTTGCACTATTTGGCAACAAGTAGAAAATAAATTTAGTATGTAGTTGTGTGTAAATGATATATATCATCACATCGGCCTGGAAAAGCGCAAAAAACATCTAAAGATTACAATATTAAATAAAGAAACACTCATGCGGGTGTAGTTAAGTGGTATAACATCTGCCTTCCAAGCAGAGGTCGGGAGTTCGATTCTCCCCACCCGCACACATATCCATCACGATATTATAAATGCATCTGTGGTGAAATGGATATCACTACGGTCTTCGGAACCGTCATTCCAGGTTCGAGTCCTGGCAGATGCACAGATAAAACGAATCACCCCTTGTGGGTGTTTTGTTTTGTCTGCTGTATATGACAGCCGAGAAGTTTATACTCGTGGAGCGACAGCGTAACGGGTGAGTCCTGGCAGATGCAC
>JAHDDI010000005.1:0-10761 GCA_020629435.1 Minisyncoccota bacterium | reverse complement strand
GAGAAGTTTATACTCGTGGAGCGACAGCGTAACGGGTGAGTCCTGGCAGATGCACAGATAAAACGAATCACCCCTTGTGGGTGTTTTGTTTTGTCTGCTGTATATGACAGCCGAGAAGTTTATACTCGTGGAGCGACAGCGTAACGGGTGAGTCCTGGCAGATGCACGAGTAATTAAAATACGCAATTGCCTGTTTTAATTTTGTATATAAAAATGCCTAAATTGGGTATAATAAATATATGCTAAAAAGATATGTTGAAAAAAATAACTCTTTAGATAATCTGGTGTTGGTGGGGATGTTCGTAATGTTTGTATATTCAATTTTTCTGCTCACCTCGGCACATCTACAAGGCATAGAGCTTGGCCTCTGGATTTGGGAACGTCACCAGAATCTCTTTTCTTGGTACTCAAGACCTCTCTTTGTAATTCCTGCTTGTTATTACGCGTATAGACGCAAACTTCATTATACGTTTGGTTTTATACTTCTAATGTTTGCTAGTCTATTTTGGTTCGCAGCTCCTGAGCATGTTTCTATACAAGTAAGTAGTTATTTAGAGTGGGAAAAACAACTCTTCTTTTCAGGTGATTCAGCGACACCGCTCATTATCTTATCAATCACAGTGGTTTTGTTTCTCATAGGTCTATTCTATGCATTCTATAAACGAAGTCTTTTGTACGGCCTCTTACTTATTAACGTAGGTACAATTCTTAAAATTATTGTCAGTATTACACTTGGTGGCGAAAGTGGTACGTCTGCGATAGTCCCCTCACTATCTAGTATTTTGTTTATAGATCTTCTTGCGCTCTTCTTGTGGAGATATAAATCTTGTAAATAAACCTACTTTCTTGAACCACTAGAATTCTCTTTTGCGGTATTAAAACAAACAAGATTTTTGAGAAATATGGTCTTTCTTTCGATCAAATTACCATTTTCTGAGAGAGTGAAGCACAAATACTGTCGAAAAGCATAGTCTTTCACCTGTTCCGAAGCTTTTTCATCTACCGTGCAGAGATAAAACAAAAACACCTAAATTAGGTGCGTTCGATTTCTTTCCACAAACCTACCAACAAATATTTTTGTGTGGTCAGACACAAATAATTTCTGTTTTTGCTGACAGGTACAAGGAAACACGTTTATAATATAAAGTATACAAAAAGCAGATAAAGAAAAGATAAAGAAAAAATTGATATTGCATAAAAAAATTTCATTCATTGTGATATGATAAAAAAATATTTATGAGAATTTTGATTGTGGAGGATGAACAAAAGATTGCCATCGGACTCAAAAAAACTCTTGAGTCAGAACTTTTTGCTGTCGACACTACTCAAAACGGTAATGTTGGTTCACAGATGGCTCTGATCAACGACTATGACTTAATCATTTTGGACTATCGTTTGCCTGATAAAAATGGTCTGGAAATATGTGCTGATATTCGAAACGCTGGGAAACAAATGCCTATTCTCATGTTGTCAGTTGAAGGGCACCACCACTTTAAAGCAGACATGCTTAATGCAGGTATCGATGACTACATGACCAAACCATTTTCGACACAAGAACTTATTGCCCGAATCCGGGCACTTTTACGGAGACCACCGATTTCCGTTGACGAAATCTTGATTATCAATGATTTGGTCTGTGACCCTAAAAAATACATAGTAACTAGATCAGATAATGAAATTTATCTTACTCGAAAAGAGTTTTCTCTGCTGGAATACATGTTGCGCAATCAAGGTGTTGCTTTGTCTCGTGCTATGATCATGGAACACGTGTGGAACGAACAGGTAAACGCTTTTTCAAATACTATTGAGTCACATATTTTGAACTTGAGAAAAAAAATAGACAAAAACCACAAAACAAAATTAATTCACACTCTGCCCGGTCGTGGCTATGTATTAGATGCACGTTAGTTTATTTATTTTTGAATTTGTTTTTATTTTTATTGCATGACCCCTTGATGGTCTTTTTTTTATACTCTAGACAATTGCCCTTCTCTCACCAGCTGTCCAGAAAGGACCTCTCTAATGACCAGAGTCTCAATACGCCACGCACGCCCATCTGATTATCAAGGCTACTATGATATGGAGAAAATCGCCTGGGAAAACACCGGTATTAAACCCCTAGATGAGCATACGTTTCTCTCCTGGTTGGCAGTATTCCCAGAGGGCTGCCTTGTTGCTTTAGATGGGCAAGAAAAACTTGTTGGACTTGTTGCGTCCCAAATATGCGCATTTGACCCCCACAACCCAGATGACTGCCAGAAAAGTTTTGATGAACTGACCGATTATGGCCATCTGGTAGATACGCATAATCCTCATGGAAACACCCTGTACATTGTCACAAATTCAGCTATTTATCCTGGAGCAGGGTATAAACTAATGAGTGCTCTGTGCGACCTGACCATGGAATTGGAGAAAAAATATTGTGCAGGAGCTTGCAGACTACCTGACCTACACAAAGCCATGTTGAACAAAGACCCCAACCAATCTGACCGAGAATTTGCAGCCGCCTACGTACAAGAAATAGGAGGTTGCAGATATCGAAAAGAAAGAAGATTTGGTCCTGACCCAGTACTGAGCGTGTTAGCACGTTATCCGGATGCTCAGATATATGATGTTGTAAATTGTTTTCTTTCTGAAGAAGACGCTCAGAGTTGCAACTGGTCTTGTGTTATGGGCTGGGAAAATCCTCACAGTAACTAGTCAACACTTGTAGCACCTCTGTGTGCTACTTTTTTTATAATTTACCGACTGAAATGGTATAGTAATTACATGTTTGGGTTTACTTATATTTCCGCTTTCTCTTTTGTTGTTTTTTTGGTCATAGGTATGTATACCCTGTGTAAAAATAGAAATAAAAGTGCCGTAATGTTTTATTTTGCATTATTGTTGATTAGTATTTCTTTTTGGTGCCTTGGAAATTATCAAGCAGATGCAGCCCTGACTGGAGACAGTCAGATATTGTGGAGTAATGTTGCATTAATTGCGGCATATTTTGGGTCCGCGCTTCACATCTGTTTTAGCTATGCACTGCGTGGACAGCCCGTTCTGAAAAAATCAGCTTTTTATTTAATAATTTCCTTATGTACTATTCCGCTATTATTTGCTGGGATTGGTTCCTACCACAGTCCGGTTATTTCTTATACTCAGCCAGGAACAGTTGAACTAGGATTTTTAGCATTAGTGTATTTACTGTTCTTTTTTGTAACCACCATTCACACCATTATTATTTTGCTGTCTGGCTTTGCACAATTAAGTGACAACAAAAAAAGCCAAATCATTTGGGTACTGTCTGGTCTCATGGTTATGAAAATAGGAGCAGTATTTTTTTCTATTATCCTTCCGCTTTTGGGTCACGTAGAATATTACAGTGCAACTCCTCTCGCGTCTTATGCTGCGTTGTTTTGCATCGCTGTTGCAATAACCAAACATGAATTTCTTGAATTCAAAATGATAATCCAACGTGGGGCAATTTATATCGTGTTATTTGGTTTTTTCTCTATTCTTAGTTTACTGTTGGTATCTTTATTTACACAATTATTTTCCCAGATGCAATGGATTGGAAATTATTTGGGTATTGTATTGACCGTATTGCTTGGTTTGTGGTTGTTACCTATTGCCGATGTGTTATTACGCAAAATAACAAATGGATGGTTTTTTAAAGAACAATATGACTATTTCGAGGCAAGTTCGCAACTGTTCACCATTTGTCAAAAAGAAGTTCGTGTGAAAAATATTATCAATGAATATCTTGCTTGCATACAGTCAATTATTCCGCACCAGTATAGTGCAATATTTTCACATCAACAAAACCGACTTATCTCAACACAAGCAACCGTTTCATTCACAGAAGATGTCTCTCTTTCATTGCAAGAACTTGTTGGGCAACCTGATAGCGTGGACAACATATCAAAAAAACTACAGCTATCTGAAAGTCTGGCTTGTGTATTTCCTATACTATTTGATGGAAAACCAGTTGCCCTATTGTTGCTGGGTAACAAAAAAAGTGAGGAAAAGCATTCCTCACAAGATTTGATGCTGATTAGGCACTCAACGGAACCATTGGCTGTTGCCCTAGAAAAAGCGCACTTATATGACTTACAGATTTCTCAGTCTCAAAAATTAGAAGATGAGGTGTCTAAGCGAACAGCGACTATAAAAAATCTCCAAGAAGCGCAGGAAAAAACAATGCTTGATATATCTCATTCTCTGCAAACACCTTTGACCATACTATCCATGGAATCACAGGCTCTCCCCCACAAGGCACAATTAATAATCGGAAAAACCGTTGCACAAATTTCACACAGTATTAAAGATATTTTGCATCTAGCACGATTAGAGCAAGTTGAAGATGGAAATAATAATCACGCAGTGGTAAACCTAAGTGCTTTATGTGAACTGCTTACAGAATATTTTAGTGAACCGATCACTAACGGTAATTTTAATGCAACGTGTGATATTGCAGACGATTGTTTTATTCTTGGTCACTATGAACAGATTGAAGAAGTGTTGGTGAATCTTATCGAAAACGCAATAAAATACATGCCCGAACAAGAAGTAAAAAATATAAACTTCCAATTAGAGAAAAAAGAAGACCAGGCGATTATCACTATTAGCGACAACGGTCTGGGTATCCCCGTTGATGAACAAAAACATGTATTTGATAGATTTTTCAGGTCAACAAGGAACGCGCACATCCCGGGGACTGGGCTGGGTCTTGCAATATGCCACGAAATAATACAGAACCATCATGGTGATATTACGGTCTCAAGTTCCGACAATGAAACTATTTTTTCGGTCACCCTTCCGTTACACAAGATGTCTTAATATATTTCTTGGCTGTGCCGATTGTGCATCGCATACATAAAACAAAACCACCAAACGGTGGTTTTGTTTTATTTATGCTTTTCCAAGCATTTTCATTAATCGAGATTTTTTTCGTGAAGCTGTGTTTGCTTTTATAACTCCTCGCTTTGCTGCCTTATCAATTGCTTTGTACAGTTCTGCAATTTGTGCTTCTGCTGCTTTTGTATCTCCTGACGTTACTGATTTAGTAAAAGTTTTAACCTGTTCTCGCATTTCGCGCTGACGTCGCAGGTTGAACACCCGCTTGTTTGCGTCGCTTTTAATTCGAGTTTTTGCTGATTTCGTGATTGCCATAGTTGCGGTATAATACCTAAATATGAAACAAAAAGCAATAGAGCAAGTATTCTCCCAAACTCAACAGAACCGCTACGAAAAAAATCAAGTTATTATTCTTTCAGTGGTGACTTTTTTTATTGTTACTTCGCTATGTTTCTTTGCGTTGCCAAATTTAAAATTGCAAACACCGCTTGATGACTTGTATTTGCAGATGGTTATTTTTCTTTTTGCTACTATGGTTGGTTTCACAATTTCTCGACAAAATGCACGCTACCGTGAAATCATTAAAGAATTAACCAGTTTCGATGGTGCCATTACCGCCATGTACCGTGAGTTTGGAACATTTGATAAACACTACCAGGAACGATTTGAAGAAATTGCGCGTACCCACTATTATCCTGTTATTGAAAATAAACGCTGGGACTGGAATATCATAAACAAGTCAAAAACTCTTTCTCATACCTATGATCTAATTGACGAAATTTCTGTCGACCGAGATTTTTCGGATGTGGAACGCATGTCGGCCTCATCGATTAGGCGTCTGTTGGGTGATATGCAAAAAAACCGAAAGGACATGATCGCACTACATGCTGAACGGGTACAGGATTTTCAATGGTTTGTTATTTACTTTTTGTGTTTAATTTTGGTCATTGCGGTTTCGTCTGTCTCTTCTTATGGGTTAATGTTGGAATCTATTCTTAAGTCTGCATTTGTGACATCCATCGTGGCAACAGCAGTTATGTTGCGACAATTAGACAGTCTGGAATTATTTGAATCATTTATTGGAGAAAAATCAGCCAAAGACATCCTAGATATCTTTGACGGTAAAAAATAATTATATGATTGGTTTTTTACAAGGAACAGTTCAGCAAGTTAATACAAATCGTATTATTGTGAACGTACGTGGTGTGGGATATGTTGTCTCGGTGACAGATGCAACGCAACAAGCATGTAGCGTACAAGATGAAGTAGAATTATTTATTCATGCCATTATACGAGAACAGAATTTTGACTTGTATGGATTTATTTCAGAACAAGAAAAAAAAATATTTGAATTATTGATTACTGTTAACGGTATTGGTCCCAAGGTGGCGCTCAATATTCTCTCTATTACCACCATCGAAACACTTGCACAGGCAGTCTTGTCTCAAGACAGTACTGTGCTGACAAAAGTTTCCGGAATAGGTAAGAAAAATGCGGAGAAAATTTTACTTGAATTGGAAAACAAAATAGACGAAACCATGATATCAGATGAGGCACGTGCTCATTCTTCCGATGATGTCGAGGTCATGGAGGCGCTCGAGGCGCTGGGGTACCACCCACGACACATTCAGGACGCATTGCGAAACAATAATTTTGATGGCCTGGAAACAAAGTCAAAAATTCGTACCCTTATTGGATTACTAAGTTCATAAATAAAAAACACTTACCCAAGGTAAGTGTTTTTTATTATTATCTTGCAAATTCTATTGTCCGCTTTTCTCTAATGACAATTACTTTAATTTCACCTGGATATTTTACTTCTGATTCAATTTGCTTGGCCACTTTTTTAGCAATTTTGCTGGCTTGGAAATCATTGACCGATGTTGGGTCAACAAATATTCTAATTTCACGCCCCGCAGAAACTGCATATGCATCTTCTACTCCCTCGATGGTTTGCGCAATTCGTTCTAGCCCTTCTAGTTTTTGTACATACATATCTGCATTGTCACTTCGTGCACCTGGTCGTGCAGATGATATAGCATCTGCTGTCTGCACAATACGAGACTCGATTGTTTCATAAGGGTACTCTTCGTGGTGTGCTTGCATAGCCTTGATTACCCGTTCATCTATTCCAAACTTTTGCAGCATCCGCCGCCCTATTTCCACGTGGCTACCTTCTAGTTCGTGATCTACGGCCTTACCGATGTCATGCAGCAATGCAGCTGTCTTTGCCACTTCTACGTCCGCACCGACCTCTGTGGCTAATATTTTGGCAATATGGACCATTTCTATGCTGTGCTGCAATACATTTTGCCCAAAAGAGTAACGATAATATAAACGACCCACGATTTCCAACAATTCATTTGGTAACCCTTGGATATCACATTCTGCTACTGCTTTTTTGCCTTGAGCAATGACTGTTTCATTGATAGACAGTTTTGCTTCTTCTATTAGTTCCTCTATGCGAGCAGGTTGAATTCGGCCATCAATAATTAGGTTGTCCAATGCTGTTTTTGCAACCGCACGTCTGATAGGGTCAAAGGATGAAATAGTTATCTGTCCTGGTGTCTCGTCAATCAATAACTGTACTCCGCTGTATTTTTCAAACGCTTTAATGTTTCGCCCTTCTTTACCAATAATTTTTCCTTTTATCTCATCGTCACCAATGTTGACATACGTTGACATAATATCGTTATCAACTGCATTTCCGTATCTTTGGATTGCTGTTACTAATATCTCTTTGGCAGATTGTTCTAGTTGCTTATTGTTCTTGTCTTCAAGTTTATTTGTCCGAGAAAACAACATTTCTTGGGATTCTTTCTCTATGGTTTGCAATAGTTCCTGTTTTGCCTCGTCCGGAGTCATTTCAGATATCTCTGAAAGCAAGGTGTCTATTTTTTCTAGTTTGTCTTCAATTACTTGTTCTTTTTTTTCTATTTCTAGATTTTTCTTTCTTTGTGACGCTTCAGTTTCGTCTAAACTTGATTGTCGATTATCTAATGCTGATTCTTTTTCTTGTAGTCGATTTTCTTTTTTTACTATTTCTTCATGACTTCTTTCTGTTTCAAATCTAGCATCTGATCGAACTTTTTGTGCTTCGGTGTTTGCTTTTTCTTGTAATGACGCGATTTCATTTTGCGCATCAACGCGCATTTGCGACAGTTTTTCTTCTAGATTTCCTTTTTTTCTACTAATCAGCCATGATTTGAGTATAAACCCAAACAAAAAACCCATCGCAGTAAATAAAAGTATCATTGCAAAAAAAGCTAATAATTTTTCATCCATATTCTTTTGTTATATTTCCAGATAACGTTACCTAGAATTGACTATTAAGTCGTACTTGTGTTTCAGTGTTTGTATAGTAAGTACTATTTTATAATACGTGTAATTTATAGAAATAACAAGCAAAAACACCTCTTGCGAGGTGTTGTTACTTGTTTGACTGTATTTCTTGTATTTCTTTTTCTATTTGTTGCAATTCAATCCGCTGCTCATTCACCGCTTGTATCAATGGTGCCACTAGGTTTGAATATTGCACTAGTTTGTTTCCTGTTGTTTCATCTGTGACTACCAGTTCTGGTAGTACTTTTTCTACCTGTTGGGCTATTACTCCTACTTCTGACTCTCCCGTGTCAATCCAGTCAAATCGTACTCCCTGCAGTTGACTGATGATATCCATTCCTGACAGTGGCTGGATGTTTGTTTTCAGATGTATGTCGGATGAATACAGGAACGCGTCGGCTAAAATATCATCATCGACATGCAATTTCTGTGTTGGATTTTCAGTACCAATACCAACCTGAGTTGCTGTGTCGCGTGTGTACAACGCATCACCCGGGAGGAAATATTTCCATTGTTTTATGGCAGAAATTTCGGCACATGATGCTCCATTTTCATTGCAGTATGTGCTCCCACCTATTCCTCCACCAACATCTAGTTGCAAAGTACCATCGGGACTGGTTCCCCCAATTACAATTGACCCCGCATTTTGATTAGACGTTGCGTTACCATTCAAGTCCCACTCTACCCCTACTGACCCTAAAGATTCCCATCGATAATTCTGAGCAAAAGACAAACTAGAGACACACAACAAAGTCCCCACCAAGACACATCCGACAAGTTGTAAATATTGATAAATAATCTTCATATTATTTTTGTAATGCATCTAGTTCCGCTCGCAATCGGTCGATTGTTTTTTGTTGTTCGTTCACTGCAGCAATCAATGGTGCCACTAGGTTTGAATATTGCACTAGTTTGTTTCCTGTTGTTTCATCTGTGACTACCAGTTCTGGTAGTACTTTTTCTACCTGTTGGGCTATTACTCCTACTTCTGACTCTCCCGTGTCAATCCAGTCAAATCGTACTCCCTGCAGTTGACTGATGATATCCATTCCTGACAGTGGCTGGATGTTTGTTTTCAGATGTATGTCGGATGAATACAAATATGCATCTGCTAACACATTTCCTCCTACATGTAGTTTTTGTGTTGGTGTAGTTACACCAATACCCACCTGAGTAGATGTACTACGAACATACAAATCGTTATTAACTAAATTATACCGCCATCGCTCTACGTCAAGTGACTGGAAACAATTGTCACCATTCTGGTCACAATATTCTGACGCACCAATCCCTCCGTTAACATCCAATGTTAAGGTCCCGCTAGGTAGCGTATCATTGATTACTACAGAACCAGCATTCGTATTATAGATATGTACCCCATTTGAAGACCATTTGGCACCAATAGTTCCAATAGGAATCCAGTTATATGTCTGTGCCATAGCCAAAGACCCTGCGGTAACAGAAACACAAAATACTATAAATCCATATGTAATTGTTTTTTGGATATTTGACATATTATTTTTGTTCTAATGACTGCAGTCGTGCTTCTAATTCTTGCAATCGTACTTCCTGGTCTTTTACTTGCTCTAACAACAGTGCTGAGATATTGGCGTAATTTACAGATTTAAATCCGTCTTTTCCTGTTCGCACCAATTCTGGGAACAGTTGTTCGACTTCTTGAGCAACAAACCCGTAATCCGCATTTCCTGTGTCTACCCAATCAAACTGCACTCCACGTAATTTCAGAACGTCGGATGTGTTTGAAATAGTTTCAATATTTGTTTTCAGTCGTACATCTGACGTTTGCACAAAACCGGTTGCTTCTACGGTTCCGTTGATGTCCAGCACACCAGAACCAATACGCTGTGGGTTAATGTTTAAATCAGTACCGTCATACCAAATACCAGCATCTTGACCCTCTCCAAGCCACAAGTCAGACCCAGCATGAGTTCCACCTGGTAGACCATTTCCGTCTCCGTCTAACACCATATCTGCTTCATTAGTCCAAAATGCATAGGCGTTTGTCATAGTTCCCTCAACAACATCTGCCATAAGTATTCCGTAGTTAGTTGTAATCGTCCCTGAATTTGCAAGGGTAACATACAATCCTACCCCGCTTGTCACAGTCGAACCTGCTGCAATTTGTAATTCTGATCTTATTGCCTGGGCATTGCTTAATAAGCCTGAGCTATTGAGGTCTACAACTCCGTACACTCCCCGTGCATTAGAGCTGGTTAGTGTTCCATCAATCTGCGCCTCTGCGTACGAACCTGTTATGCTCAATGCATTTCCGTTTCTGTTTGTATTATTGATTCGTGGCCGTGAGTATGTACCATACAAATTTCTATTTGCTGTCAGAGTAACTGCTCCAACTGTTGGTAGATTATAAATACCATATATTGTGGCATCGTTATTTACATCACCAGTTACTCGAGCAATTATGTTTACATTGTCTACAGCTGAGCTACCTACCATAAATCGATCACCTGCGTCCAAAACAGCATTCGAGTTTGTGGTGATACTCGATACATCGGTCCACAATCCACCCAGCGACGCAGCAGCAACACAGTTTGCCCC
>JAHDDI010000020.1 GCA_020629435.1 Minisyncoccota bacterium | reverse complement strand
ATGCAACAGCAATTTGTGCAATAGCTGCCACCAGAACAAGTTGTGGTAAATATTTCTTTATCATTAACTTATACTAACAAGTATTGGAATTAACACAAAAGATAGCTAAATGTATTAGTATCATTGCGTTATGTTTTTCATAAAACAATTTTACTAACAGAAAAGGCGTGCACTGTCAGTGCGCGCCCTCTTTCTTATGCATGCGACACGGGTCCGCGCTGCGCAAATGCCAATTCTTGTGCCCAAAAGGCAACCTGTTTAGCAAATGTAAATGCTTGGCCAATCTTTATTTCACCAGTGGCTGTCTTAATCATCCAGCACCGCCGACCACACTCAAAGATTTCTCGTTCAACGTCACGCAATGAGACACAACAGACCGACCCCTGAGAATTTAATCTGATTCCGTCATGGTCTGCGTCAGTGATAATTCCAACGAACGCTTGTTCGAGATATAGTTTTCCGTCTTCCATGCGGCTTTCGACTGCGATTGCGACTGGATAACCCAAGCGCCACCCATCATCGATCATTGCCCATAATAATGCGCTTTTCATATACCAATCCTCCTCTATATAAAGTAAATCATTTTTATTAAATAATGCAACTCTATATAAACAAAAACAACCCGCAGAAACGAATCCCTGAGGGTGTTTCTGCGAGTTGTAGCTCATTTTGTCATGCGCTGAATCAATGCGTTCAATTCACCAAAAGGTGAGAAGCGATATTTACGCTGACAATGTTCGTCCAGCTCTACGCGGCCGTTACAAAATGCGTGATACGCAATTGCAATAACCATGCCCCAGAACGCGCCAGTGAAGCCCCAATTGGTGGAACCAATAATGACACAGACTGATGTAACGACCGACAGGACAATATAGCTAGGCAAGGCCTTCACATAATCGCCTATGTCATTCCCAAACGTCTTCCAGTGCATTGCGCAAAAAATGATAGTTGAAATCAAGGCAGCGAAAATAGCTGCTTCAACACCAATCATCCACGCTGCAAGCAATGTTGGTCCGCGAAAGGCTAATTCTTCCCATGTTGGAGCCAACAAGACAATGTGACCAAGGTCTCGTGCGTTGGTTGGGCGTGTGTAGCCAACCTGTTTTGCGATTCTCAACCGCTTTCGGCCTTTTGGCCATGGTGTTGGTCCGTGTGCCATGAGCACCTCCCGAAATAAAAAAAGATGAGTTCTCTTAATCAGTATTATAGTGATATATAGACAAAAGTCAATATAAGTTGTTTAATATTTACCAGTTCCAAGTCTCCATTGCCCTATAGAAAAAACACCTTGATTTAAGGTGCTTTTTCTTCTGCGCGTCAGGACTCGGTCACCATTCGTTTCGACTCGCGTCTCACGACCCTGACCACGTCACCGCTGACAAGCAACCTCGATTCCTCGGCTCTTGTGTACTGACTGTTCTCTTCAAACCCCTTCGCTCTGTGCTTAATTTCAATGAAAAACAACCCTAGTGGGTTGTTTTTCATAAATTTGCGCGGTCGAAGGGACTCGAACCCTCAGCCTCCCGCGTGACAGGCGGGTGCTCTAACCAGTTGAGCTACGACCGCAGCTCTTCTCATTATTTACCGTCGCGAGTAACGACGATTAATTTGTGTTGAAAGTATATATTTTTTTCTAATGAAATCAATATTACTTATCCATGTGTCGAGGGTGAGACTTGAACTCACGACCTCAGCGTTATGAGTGCTGCGCTCTAACCAGCTGAGCTACCCCGACATGGCGAGAAACAATGTTCTCTCGCTACGTATACAAGTATACGTGCTTGTTGCGGAGGTTGGAATCGAACCAACTTCTAGAGGTTATGAGCCTCTCGAGATACCATTTCTCTACTCCGCGATATCAGATTTGTTTTAATCTGTTGAGCGATAGTATAGCAAAAAAGTTACTGTGTGCAACCGTTTATATTAAAATATAATAAGTTAAAAATAAAAACCAGCAAGTCACCCTGCTGGCCTTTGTTTTTTTACTCAGTGGACTTCTTTACAATATGAGCAATAGAGCGCTCTACAATTTCTGACTCTGCTAGACCATATTCTTCCGCAAAGAGCTCCATGGTTACTTCGTCTTGTAGTATGCCGTTGCGAAATGTATGTCGTTTTTTGTTTCCAACATTTGTGAAACCCACTTTTTGATAACAGCGAATTCCACGTGAATTATTGCCTGCAACATGTAGCCAAACCTTGCGTAGTTTCAAGTCATTAAACGCATGGCTACACAGAGCTGCCATGGCGCTAGTCCCTATGCCCTGACTATGCAACGATGTATGTCCAATAAGGATACCCAGGCACCCATGTCCGTTTGTGTTATCAATAGAATGAATACCGCAACTGCCAACATGCATGTCGTCAACCCAAATCGCAAATGTGCGATCAGATTCGATAACGCTTGGGCGTGTGCGGTACCACTCCAGTGTCTTTTCCATGGTAGTCCCCTGGCGTCCAAGATATTGATTGATCTCTGGGTCGTTGACCCATGGCATGCTACGCTCTGCATACTCTGCAACTTTTTCCGGATCCAGTGTATTCAGAAGTTCTAGTGTAACTTTGTCTTTGCTCAATGTACGTACAATTGGAAGCATGTTATTTCTCCATGAGGGTATATAAAAGATCTGCTACTGCATCATGATTGACACAAAACAAAAGTCCTCGGCTTTTGTTCAGCCAAGGACTATCAAATCTAAATAGAATTAATAACACATGGTTAAACACAAACTAAAAATACGTCCGGCATTGATAGTCGGCAAACGAATTTATTAATTTGTGTATGTGTCCTATACATGTATCTAAAATACATAAAACAAAAATGTTTGTCAAACAAAAAAACTGCTAGGCAGTTTTTTTTTGTTTATAGCCACAATAGACTATTCCCCCATTCCACTTACAATTTCTGAAATTTCTTGAGTAATCGCGGCTTGACGTGCTTTGTTGTAAACACGATTTAAATCTGTTGCAACTTCACCTGCCTTGTCTGTTGCGTTTTTCATAGCAATCATTCGCGCTGAATGCTCTGACGCTTTTGACTCCAGCAACGCATGGTACAGTCCAATATATAATAACTGTGGCACAAAATCTTCGATTAACTGCTGTGCATCTGGTTCATATAAATACTCTTTGGTCCAATCAACTGCAGCATCTAGGTCGTCATCATTAACGTCACTGTATTTTCCGCGTTTAGGAATAATTTCGTGAATAAAATCATGCAATTCTTGATACACAATCGGTAACACCAAACGACTCACGGCTGTTTGTTCTGTAGTTGTAATGAAATTTGTGTATACCGTACGCACTTCTGCATAATTGTCCTTGTGAAACAAATCCAAACACATACCTGATATTTCATGCAACACCGGACCTGCGTCTGTGTCATCAAATTGATCTATACTGTGCAATACCGTATATCCACTTCGGACTGCATATTCTTTTCCTTTTTTCCCGATGCAAATAAAATCAGTATTATCAGGTGTCCAGTTATTTTCTTCGCACAACTGTGTTACTTTTTTAAACACATTCGCGTTCAGTGCCCCTGCTAATCCCTTTGAACTAGTAACTAAAATAATTGCTGTCTTTCCGTCAGTCTTTTTATGAAAATCATACATTGACTCAAGATTAATTTTAGAAACAGCAGAGAGTCGTTTTAAAATTGTAAATGCCGCGTGTGTATATGGTCGCGCTGCGATTGCCTCTTCTTGGGCGCGTCTCATTTTAACCGCAGAAACAGACTCCATGGCTTTTGTTACCTTGGCGGTTTTTTTAACAGATTCAATTTTTTCTTTGATGTCTCGTAAAGCCACGTTAAATTATATTATTTTTTTGAAGTAACAAATTTAGCCAAGAATGCATCCAGTGCTTCTTTGTTTTCATCAGTAATTTTCTTGTCCGACCGAATAGATTTTAGTATTTCTGGCGCCTCTGCCTCTAGTCGTTCGTGCAATTCTGCTTCTAACGACAACACTTGATCAACTGGGAAATCTGACAGATATCCGTTGGATACAAAATACAGTGACACTGTCTGTTTTTCAAACGGTAACGGTGCCCCATTTTTTTGTTTCATCATTTCAACAACACGAACTGATGCGTCAATTTTTGCTTTTGTAGATTCATCCAAGTCAGACGCAAATTGCATGAACGCTTCTAGTTCTCGGAATTGCGCCAAGTCAACCTTAATTCGTCCTGAAACTGATTTCATGGCTTTAGTCTGTGCAGATGATCCTACTCGAGATACAGACAAACCAACGTCAATTGCGGGCCGAATTCCTTTGTTGAATAAATTATTATCCAAGAAAATTTGTCCGTCAGTAATAGAAATAACGTTTGTAGGAATATACCCTGAAACATCACCTTCTTGTGTTTCAATAATTGGTAACGCAGTAATAGAACCACCTCCTAATTTTTCGTTTACTTTTGCAGAACGCTCCAAAAGACGTGAGTGCAAATAAAACACATCCCCTGGGTACGCTTCTCGTCCTGGCGGTCGTCGTAACAGCAATGACATTTGCCGATAGGCTGCCGCTTGTTTAGACAAATCATCGTAGATAACCAAAACGTCTCTTCCTTTGTCCATAAAATACTCTGCGATCGCTACTCCTGAAAACGGAGAAAGGAACAATTCAGCCGCTGGTTTTGACCCGGCTGCAGAGACAACTGTCGTGTACTCCATTGCTCCTGCTGCACGTAGTTGCTCTACGATTTTGGCTGTTTTAGATTCTTTTTGTCCAATAGCAACATACACACAAATTGGTCGTGTTGCTGGGTCTTCGTATTTTTGATTAATAATTGCATCCATAGCAATTGTGGTTTTCCCTGTTCCGCGGTCACCAATAATTAATTCTCGCTGTCCACGTCCAATTGGCACCATTGAATCAATCGCTTTGATTCCAGTCTGTAGGGGTGTATTAACCGGCGAACGATCAATTACTCCGAACGCTTCTCGCTCTACCAACATTCGCTTGTCTTCCTTAATTGGTCCTAGTCCGTCAATTGGCTGTGCCAATACATCAACTACACGCCCCAAGATTTCTTCAGATACAGGGATAGATAAAATTTCTCCTGTTTTTGAAACGGTGTCACCTTCTTTAATTGAGTCAGAGTTTCCAAGAACCACTGCCTTAACTGAATCTTCCTCGATGTTCAGAATCAAACCAAAAATTTTGTCTTTATCAGATAGTGATGATTCCAAGTCTTTTGATGTTGATGCGGTAAATGTCACCATTTCGGACATTTTTACACCGTCCAGTCCTGTGATTTCGACTACTCCATCGGCAACAGAGAATACTGTTCCGATAGATTCGGTCGTTGATTGTGTAGAGAAATTTTCAATTTCTTTCTGTAGTTTTTCAATAATTGGGTTAGTCATGTTTTGCGATTGATTTATTAACGAAGAGTATTATAGCAAACTTTTTTTAATTTTATATCCATTCGACTTTTACTGTTTTTTTATTTACTTTAAATTTGCTATGCTGTTGTTATGAATAGTTTTACTGATTTTATTGAATTACATATTTACCAATGGGGCCTTGATCTTATTAGTGCCATAACGATCCTGGTTTTATTTTGGATCATTTATTTGGCAACACAAAAACCACTGCGAAAATTGCTTGCATCTCAACATGTTGATGACTATCTGGTAACAATACTGATTGGTAGTATTTACAAATCGGTAATCATAATTACTGCGCTCATAACATCGCTCTCGCAACTTGGTATTAATGTTGTTGCAGCATTGACCGGGTTTGGAATTGCAGGGATTGCAATTGGGTTTGCAGCCAAAGACACACTTGGAAATATTATTTCTGGGTTTATGATTTTGTGGGACAAACCCTTTTTAATGGGTGACTGGATTGAAATCGAGAACCATTTTGGACAAGTCCAAGGAATTACGTTACGAAGTACCCGTATCAAAACAAACGATAATTTTCATATTGTTATTCCCAACCAAACAATTATTAATTCGAACTTGGTAAACCATCACCAAAAGCGTCGGGTGCGTAAAATTATTTATTTTACACTTCCCTATACATCTGATATAGAGCAAGCAATTGAAATATTGTTAGAGACTGTAAAAAAACACCCCAAAGCATTATCTGACCCTAAACCTGGATCAGGAATTGCAAAATTCAAAGACGGTATGGTAGAGATTGCGGTCTTGTTCTGGGTTAAGGATGCAAAAACTGCCATTGGTGCTGGTTCATGGTTGCGACGTCATGGAAAAATTGCATTAGAACAAGCAGGATTCGAAGCACCAGTACCGGTATTAGTTTCAAAAAATATTGCTGTTAGGCAGCCCGCGAAAAGAAAAGTCACTAAAAAGTAGTATGACAAAGACCAATACTCCTTATGGAATAATTTTGCTGTGGTTGTTGTTACTGCACCAGTCTTCAGTTCTCTATTCCACTGGTTGGTCTTTCTTTCAAAACATCAATCTTGTTTTTCACGAAGCAGGCCATACATTGTTTTTGTGGGCACCAAAGTTACTGATGATTTTCATGGGTAGCGGTTTTGAAATAATGGTACCTCTATTTATAACCATTTATTTTTTATACAAAAAAAATATCATGGGTGCAGTATTTGGTTTATGGTGGTCAGGCACCGCGTTGTGGAGTGTCGGTATCTATGCAGGTGACGCACTGGCACGTAAACTACCTCTGATTGGTGGTATGGACTCTACGTATCATGACTGGTATTTATTGTTATTAGAATGGAAATATCTTTATAGTGCAGAACTAATTGGGTCTAGTATCTATTTTCTAGGCAGCCTCTGTGTTCTTGGATCACTTGTGTTTTTAATGTACATGATTTATCAAAGAATTATCGTATAATAAACATATGGAAATAGAAAAAAAATCCCCCATCAAAAATCACGAACCAGAATCGACATCAAATATCGAAAAACTAGTGCTCGAACTGAATGAAACAAACACTCACTTGAAACGGGCTTTTTCTCTCAAAATGATAGTAGTTCGTGGAGTAATAACTGGGTTTGCAATTGTTATTGGTTCAACAATTTTTGCTAGTATTGCTTTTAGTGTTCTGCGCTTTATTTTTGGTGACGTATCATTTGTTCCTAATCTGTAATCATGTCAGACACATCAGAACAAATTTATGATTTTTTGCGTACACATCATATTGCTTATGTTCAGTACGAACACGTACCTGTATTTACTGTCGACGAAGCAGATGCTGTCACAGGTAGCATTGAAGGTGTTTCGGCCAAAACACTGCTAGTGTGCGGAGAAAAAACAAAACAATTCTATTTAGTTTCACTCGAAGGCCACAAACGCATGGATCAAAAACGAATTAAAGAATTATTAGGTGAACGTGTTCGGTTTTCTAATCCTGATGACCTAGAGAGAGTTTTACGAGTTACACCCGGATCAGTTTCCCCTCTTGGGCTTATATTTGATACAGAAAATGAAATCGCGTCATATATTATTGACCAAGAAATTCTTGATTCTCAATATGTTACGTGGCATCCAAACATCAATACGCAGACCCTGCAAATAACACAATCCATGAACAAAAAATTCCTTGAGTGTCTTGGTCACAGAATACTTACTTACTAAACAAAAAATACTCATATGAGTATTTTTTGTTTATGTGTTTCTGGTCTCTTATTTAAAATCAAATAGTTCAATATCAAATATCAATGTCTTTCCAGCTAGCGGGTGCAGCCCCTCTTCTCCATATGCAAGTGCCGCAGGGACAACTAATCTGTATTTGTCTCCTACGTTCATCAATGGAATACCCTCTTGCCATCCAACAATCAAATTTTGCAGAGGAAATTCAATAGTCTCACCACGCAACACCGACGAATCAAATACTTCTCCGTCCATAGTTGTCCCGTGATAATGCACCTCAACTGTATCTGTAACTGTTGGGCTTCGGTCTCCATTTGCGTCCTTGATTACTGCATACTGTAATCCAGATTCTGTTGTAACCAGTTCTACATCTAAATTTGTGTCTGCGTAAAATGCAACTAATTGTTTTGGGTCATCTGCATTTGTGACTGGCTGGTTTGTTTCTATGTTTTCAGTTGTTTTTTCAGCAACTTGCTCCATTTTTTGGTCTGCTTCTTTATTTTTTTGTATTGAGTAGAACAATCCTACTGCTAGCGCCGCAATGAGGGCAATTATTGTGTATTTCATATGTACTGTATTATAACCTATTTACGTGTATCTATTAATCATTTCTTGCATGGCTGGTTCACTATAATGACCAGGCCTTGGATCAAACATGTATATTCCGTGCTCATCTAATTTTCTCCACCCTCTTCTTTCATACATGCCGTATGCTGGATCATTCAGTTCTATGCCGTCTTCAAGGAAACCTAATCGTTTTGTTTTATGTAACAGAGCTTCAAATTCATCCATTACCTTGCTTGCGTATCTTTGTCCTCGCTCCGCCAAATCTGTATCTAATGTGTGTAAATAGTAATGAGGAAGTGGCCTTGATACATATTCAAAATTTACCTTAGACCGCCAATTCTCAGGATTGTCTGGATCGACTATTGTTATTTCATGTGAACCAACCTTTTTACCTCTGATTTCTTCTAGGTTATCTTCTGGTTTTTTATATATGATATTACTAATATTTTCCATTGCTATTTATTATTCCATTTGTCACACTGTTCGTACAAAAATATTTCGAACGACTCTGCTGGACGTGACGATCTGC
>JAHDDI010000004.1:32767-47247 GCA_020629435.1 Minisyncoccota bacterium | reverse complement strand
ACACAATGAATTCCTGAGGAATCTCGTTCATAGGTCAATTGTATCATGCGTCCCGAACATAGACACCGCGTGGGATGTGTATTGTAATGAACAACAATACCCAATCATTTTTTTCTTTAGTTGTGATGACTGGTATACTAAATATATGAAGGAAATTAGTAATTACATTAAAACCACAAAGATCGTTTATCCTCAAATATATTCTTATACACTTCCAGACTTAAAAGAAAATGATGGATCTCAAAAAATTGGATATACAGAGAGGAAAGATGTTGAGAAAAGAATTTTGGAACAAACTCACACAGCGGCGTTTCGACTTAAGCATAGAACCCTATGGCACTCTCCGGCTTTTTATGGGAAAGATGGAGATGGAAAGGATTTCAGCGACAAAGATTTTCATAAGTTTCTTATAAAATCTGGTGTTGAAAACAGGAAAGACTTGGGGACTGAGTGGTTTTTTTTCAACGGGTATCCCGAAAAATCAAAAGAATTTTTTGAGTTATTCTGTGAGCAAGGCTTTAGGGCACTTCAGAATGATGATGGAAAAACTCAATACTTCCTCCGTAATGAGCAGGCAGAAGCTGTAAGAAAAACAATAAAATATTTTAAAAAAAATAAAAAGGGCGAGTTTTTGTGGAACGCAAAGCCGCGATTTGGTAAGACATTGGCAAGTTACGACTTAGCAAGACAGTTAGATGCCAAAAAAGTTTTAGTAGTTACTAATAGACCAGCGATTGCAAATTCATGGTTTGAAGATTACGAACAGTTTGTGGGTGGTTACGCCTTTGTTTCAACCTCCGATTCGCTTAAAGGCAAGGCCACTCTAACTAGAGATCAATTTACATCAGACGATCCTGGTAAATCACACATTACTTTTTTGTCATTACAAGATTTGAAAACATCAAGATATTTTGGTGGAAGACACGATAAGCTTGGTTGGGTGGCAGATTTAGTATGGGATTTATTGATAATAGATGAAGCCCATGAGGGTGTAGACACTGTGCGAACAGAAGCGGCTTTTTCTGTCATCAAGAGGAAAAACACACTGCATCTCTCAGGTACACCATTCAAACAATTAGCTAACAGCAAATTTCCGAAAGAAGCTATATTTAATTGGACATATCTAGATGAGCAGAAGGTAAAAAAAGAAGAAGCTCAAGAGAGTGAGAGTGGTCCACACGTTAATTTGCCGGACCTAAAGCTTTTCACTTACCGCATATCTGAAATGACAGTGAATCAAGTTAATGAAGGCGTTAGCTTGGGGGACCAAGAGCATAATTTTGTTTTTGACCTAAATGAGTTTTTCTCGACAAAAAATAAAAAATTTGTTTACGAGCAGGACGTAAGAAATTTTTTGCACAATCTAAGCACTAACAAAAAATATCCATTTTCAACTCCTGAATTACGAAATGAATTGAAACATAGTTTTTGGTATGTAGGTAATAGAGTTGATTCGGTGAAAGCACTAGAGGAGCTATTAAAAACTGACCCTATTTTTAAAGACTACAAGGTGATCGTCGCCGCAGGTAATGGACGAACATTCGAAGAGGAGGAGTCAGATTTTGGTGCTAACGAAAAATCCTTTGATCGTGTTAAACAAGCAATTTCAAAAAATGAAAAAACAATCACCCTCTCTTGTGGGCAGCTTACAACAGGAGTAACAGTGAAAGAATGGTCTGCTGTTTTGATGCTCACCGACATCAAGTCGCCTGCTACATATATGCAAGCGGCATTTCGCGCACAAAATCCAAATAGTTTTATTGACACGAATGGCAATATTCAAGTTAAAAAATCTGCTTATCTTTTTGATTTTGCGCCAACTCGTGTTTTAGAAATATACGACGAATTTGCTAATGGGCTTAGTGATGACGCTGTTAAAGGTAAGTTAACCCAATCGGAGCGACATGAAAACATTGAAGAATTGCTAAATTTTTTTCCAGTAATTTCAGAAGATACCGAGGGGGAGATGATCGAATTAGATACAGACAAGGTACTAACATTCCCCAATGCCATTGCTGCCGCAGAGATCGTTAAGGCCCGGTTTATGTCAAATCTGTTATTCAATGACAACATTAAAGGGGTATTCAATCTTCCATCTGAGGCAGCTGAAATCGTAAATAAACTTTCGGTTGAAAAAAATAAAAGAGTAGAGAAACCGAAAGAAGATATTGATTTTGAGTCTGGAAAAGAATTGAATAATAAAAAAACACATAATATAAATCAAAATACTGAACTTATATTAGGTCAAAAAGTATACGCTACTAATTTGGAGCGAATAGTAAATAATGCACTTGATGAAAATAATATAGAGACTACAATCACAGATCTACCGCAAGCAGTACAAAATCTTGCAGATCCTTTAATTGCAAAAACCAAGGAGATATACAAATTAAACTCTTCAGAGTTTAATGAAAAAAAGAAACAAGCTACGGAGAAAATAAAAGCCGCAGTCGCAGAGTATGAATCTTCAGAAATAAAAGACGCTAAGCAGCTCACACAAAATTTAAAACATATCATGGAGCATGATTTAGTTATAAATACAGTTATTCAAAAAGCAGACGAAGAGATTGAGAAAGTTCGCAAAACACAAGAAGAAGAGATCCGTGATCGACTACGTTCGTTTACGCGTACTATCCCAATGTTTGTGATGGCAAATTCATCAAATAAAGAGGTAACAATAGACAACTTTGACCAATGTGTAAGCGATTCTGATTTTGAAGACCTAACTAGTATTACAAAAGAAGAATTCCACAAACTAAGAAACGGTTTTGATTATGAAGAAAACGGAGAAAGAAAGACGTTTGAGGGGGTGTTTAATAAATACCGCTTCAACGCATCTATTGCTGAATTTGTTAAAGCAAAAAAAGATAAATCAAACTATTTTGAATCTCAAGAAGATATTTTTGAATTGATTCCAAATCAAAAAACCAATCAAATTTTTACTCCTCGTGCTGTAGTGCGAATGATGATAGATGGTCTTGAGAGAGAAGATCCGTCTCTGTTTGAGCGCACAGATAGTACATTTATTGATTTGTATATGAAATCAGGAATGTATATCACAGAGATTGTGAAAAAACTATTTGCTAATACCCGGAATAAGTACAAGAGCGATGCAGAATGTTTACGACATATTTTAGAAAATCAGGTGTATGGTCTTGCTCCTACAAATATCTTGCAAGATATTACTCGGGCATACATATTTGGTTTTGATACGGATGGGCAAATAAATAGAAGAAATTTTATTAATTATGATCTGGTACTTGACGCACAAGACAACACAGTTCAAGAGAAATTACAAGAATTATTTAATTTAAACAAAGATATGAAATTTGATGCAGTTGTAGGAAATCCTCCGTACCAGATTAGTTTGGATAACAATAAAATGTCCCGAAGTGTTTATCCAGATTTCATGAAATCAGCAAAAAATATTTCTAGAGTTGTATCACTTGTTATGCCAGCCAGGTGGATGAGTGGGGAAAGTGGTCCATACAGGGAAACAAAAAACTTTATCAATGAGATTCTTGATGGCTCTCACCTTAGATCTTTTACATTATATCCTGATTCAAATGAGCTATTTAGCGGCGTGGATATCAAAGGGGGTGTTTGTTATTTTGTGTGGGATAAAAATTATCGTAAAGATCTAGTGGATTATGTAATAAAAGAAGGAGGTGAAATCTATTCAGATAAGGTACCACTTCAAATTATGGACAATATAATTATCCGTATCCCACAATTAGTTAATGTTGTGCAAAAAATATCAATTGATTCATCCGAAAAGTCGATGAGAGGTCTTGTGTCTCCCTGGAATCCTTTTGGTTTTGTATCAGACTTGTTTACAAAGAATAACGAAGAAGTAAGCAGAATTAGTGAGAGTCAGGAGCAAGTAGATGATTTTAAAGTGATAGGTCTTTTTGAGAAAAAAAGGACATACAGATATATTCCAAATATCGAATTAAAAAAGAACATCGATATTGCAAAAAGTTGGAAAGTTTTTGTTACAAGAGCAAATGGTAGCGGTAAGTTTGGTGAAACCTTTAGTTCTCCAATGGTTGCTGAACCCATGCTCGTGTGTACTGATACATTTTTACAAATTGGTAAATTTGATAATAAATTTGAGGCTGAGAGTGTTCTGAAGTATATTAAAACTAAATTCTTTAGAGCAATGATTGGTGTCAGAAAAACAGCAGTATTCAACTATAGGGACACTTTCAGCTCTGTTCCAGTGCAAGATTTCTCAAAAAAATCTGATATAGATTGGACAAAATCAATAACTGAAATTGACCAACAATTGTACAAAAAATATAAATTAGTAAAGAAGGAGATCGAATTTATAGAAAAGAAAGTGCAGCCTATGAGCTAATATTTAACAACAAATGAATCACGAACCGGGATACAATAATATAGATATTCGAGAAGATTACCTGAATCAAAAAGGTGGTCTTTTAGAGTTATTATTGCAGGATAAAACAACAGGTGAAAATATCTTGTGGGCTACTGATTCATATAAATTAAAGGGAAAAGGTTTTGCTTTTTTAATGCAAATCACGCCGAATCTGGTGACGGGTATTTATGGCAAAGTTATACAGCCTCGCGCAGCAAAAAGCCGCGAAGAACAAGTTCGTCGCACCAGAGAAAAAGCAGAAGTTTTTACACCATTGTGGGTTGTTAAGCAAATGAACGATGCGTGTGATATTCAAAGAGTTACGAAAAATAACTGGCAAGAATACGTCGGTTTATTAAAATTAGAAATCACCTGTGGTGAGGCACCATATATTGTTTCTCGATATGATCCTGTAGCAGAGTCACAAGAAGTATTGCCCCTGCAGCAAAGAGTTGGTTTTTTAGATAAAAAATTGAAACTCGTTTCAAGGTACTGTAATGAACATAAAGATTGGATGTATTGGGCCAAAATTGCTTTCCAGAGTTCTTATGGTTATGAATGGCAGGGTGACAATTTGTTGATTGCGCGTGAAAATATATTATATACTTTTATTGATTATTACCGAGATAAATTTGGACGCAAACCAGCACTAAAATTGCAAAAAGAGATTGCGGAAATAATAGTTTGGAATATTTTTCAAATGGATGGACTGCAATATGCGATTCCAGGGCTCAATACCAAACACAAAATTCTCGCAGATAAACAACAAGGCTTATTTGATGAAGAAACAAATAATGGAATAATAAAAAAGAAAAAAGTTCAGTATGTAAAAATTATGGATTGGCAACAAGACAAAATTGTTCGCTTTATAGATTTATTGAACCAAAGTAATTAACAAAACAACGTAGCCCGGTCTTCTTAGCGGGAATCGAACCTGCATCTAATCACAAGCTCGGATTTGTTCTATTCATTTATCATGTCTGTCTAGCAATTCAGTACTTTGTCTTCCCGGTAAGAATCGTCGGGGTATCAGTAAGCGTCACTTCGTTCGCGGACTGTACACCTTCGTAGCTCAGTCGTTTCAAAACAGAACGAACAGGTTTTGAAACATACTTCCGCTTTTCGATCCCCGGCAAAAGCAAAGCAGTTTGCTTTTTCCAAGAATACAAAACACCTTGTGTATTTGTCTTCTTGGCGGGAATCGAACCTGCATCTAATCCTTAGGAGGGACTTGTTCTATCCATTGAACTACAAGAAGAATAAAACGAGTATATCATACGAGAAATGAGTCCTTGGGGTATGTTATATCCCCACAGACTATGTCGCGGCGGGGTATTGGGCATGATATTATAAAGTCACTATGACATTGTTTAAATATTCAGCGATTGACCGCGAAGGTAACGAAAGAAAAGGAGAGATTGAGGCACACAATCAGGATATCGCGATTACATCACTGCAAGAGCGGGGATATATTATTTCTGCGATTAAATCTAACGAACAGGGTAATTTACTAGAAATGAATATTACCCTGGGTGGGGTAAAAACCAAGGACATTGTTATTTTGTCTAAACAGCTCTCGACATTGTTCGAAGCACAGGTATCTGCATTGCGAGTATTCCGTTTAATTTCTGCGGAAACAGAATCAACAGTTTTGCGTGAAGCATTAAACGATGTTGCCGCAGATATTTCTGACGGTTCGTCTATTACCAATGCACTGAAAAAACACCCAAAAGTGTTCTCGAACTTTTACGTGAACATGGTAGCGTCCGGGGAAGAGTCAGGTAAATTGTCTGAAACATTTACCTATTTAGCAGAATATTTGGACCGATCGTACGAATTAACATCCAAAGCCAAAAGCGCGTTGGTGTACCCGTCGTTTATTATCTCGGTATTCTTTATGGTGATGTATCTGATGCTTACGATGGTAATCCCGAAGATTGCCAAAATTCTGACAGATGCAGGACAAGAATTACCCTTTGCTACTAAAATCACTATTGGATTGTCGAATTTCTTGGTTGATTACGGACTATTCTTTATTGCAGGTTTGATAATCGGGGGATTCTTTTTGTTCCGATATTCCAAGACTGATGCAGGGGCAACCGTACTGGATGATTTGAAATTACGTATCCCGTACGTGGGAGACCTGTATTCGCGATTATATTTGGCGCGTATCGCAGGAAACGTGTCGATGATGCTTGCATCGGGTATTTCAATGGTTAAAACATTGGAAAACACTGCGTCAGTGGTGGACAATAAAATTTTTGAAAACGTATTGAACCAAATTACTGCAGATGTATCTGGAGGTAAGTCAGTATCTGACGCCATGGCTGTGCATCCAGAATTACCGGGTATTTTAACCCAGATGGTAAAGGTGGGAGAAGAAACAGGACGTATTGCCAATGTGCTGGATACCATGGCGAAATTCTATGAACGAGAAGTGATCAACGCAGTTGATACACTGGTGGGACTGATTGAACCTATTATGATTGTGCTGTTGGGTGTGGGTGTTGGTGGATTGCTTGCGTCTGTGTTGATGCCGATTTACAACATTACAGGAACTGTTTAGGATTGTGACAGAAAAAATAACACCGATTAAGGTGTTTTTTTATGCACCAAATAGGCTGTGTTTATACAGTTGCATCGATAAAAAATCCTGCTATACTTCTGGACACTATGAGTAGCCGAATGAGAGTAACAAAAGGACATAGCGGAAACAGACGGAGTCACCATGCTCTGACTGCACCACGATTGTCACAGTGTTCTAACTGTAATGAATACCACCTACGACACAATGTGTGTAAAGAATGTGGTTTTTACAAAGGAAAACAAATCATTGCCAAAAAAACTAAGGCCGAAACTGCAGAGGTAGTCGAAGCATAACAAAACAAAAACACCTTCGGGTGTTTTTTGTTTTGTTAAAAAAATATGCCGTGTTATATTTTGTGAATGATAAATAAAATTAAAAATTATGGGAGAGGATTATTAATTATGGGTTTATTAGTGGGGGGTTCTTTTGCTACGCCTGTATATGCAGAAAGTTTGTCCGAGAAACAAATCAATGAACTTATTGCATTATTTTTAGAAATAATTGAAAAACAAAAGGAAGCTTCTCAATTGGAAACATCAGAAAACTACGTACTTTCAGTTGGTTCTCGAGATACCACAACTGGTGGGTCTGTGACAAAATTACAAAAAATGCTTATCGCTGAGAATGTGTACCCAGAAGCAATAGTTAGTGGGTATTATGGAAGATTAACCTCTGATGCCGTGGTGCGTCTAAAAAATAAATACAGCATGTCTGATATTTCTGGTAATTTTGATACCAATCTTTTTGCACTTATTGAAAAAAGGAAAAAATCACAGTCTGCAGGATTATCTCTAGATTTAGACGATATTATTGCTGACTACAGCCTTGGTAAATCATATGTTGAACGATCAATTTTTGATACTGACGTACTTATCTCATCTGACGGCAATGATGTAAATATTGGTTTTTTGTTGGACTCAAACTATATTGAAGACATGGAAAATGGTCAGTATGGAGAAATTAAAGTTAATCATTATTTAACCAGTGATAGGGTATCGACAAACTTTGTAAGAAATTATGATTACATATATGACCGAAATGAAATGGACTCATACGTTAAGTTGGTAGATTTTAACGATGTCGACAAGTTTGATTGGTATGACATGTCCGATCTGAAAAGTGATAGAGGTGACTGGATCAGGCAGACATCTGAAACTAGTGAGTATTTTGATTTTACCGATTTGATGAAAGTCGTTGTTCATAACGAGGAACTAGATTTAACTGAAGTGGAATTTGATTCAAAGAGGATTGCAGAATCATTAACCGAAGCAGAGAATCAAAATATCTATGAATATGATATTGTATTTGATACGGAAGGCTATATGAAAATGCTTTATGATGAGGCGGGAGATGATGGTAAATTTGAAGACATACTTGCAGAGACTGCAAAACAATATGGATTCGATGAATATAATGATTTTTATGATAGTTTTGATTTATTACGATCATCGCTGTTTCTCACAGAAGAACAGGCTTTATATGGTATACGGATGACATATATGTTTGATGCACAAGAAAGTGATATGGAAAATGTAACCGTTGATCAGGCTTGGTATGTTCGGGAAGAAGAATTACCTGAAAATTTCTCTCTTAAAGATGAAATTCCAAATAATTTCAAACGTGATAATGGATTTAATATCATACTTCACGGATTAGATTTATAGAAATGTAAAACAAAAAACACCTTCGGGTGTTTTTTGTTTCTAGACAATCATGTTTTTTGTCTGTAAAATATATAACAGTACAAACCTTATGTACGGAACAGACAATCTGTTCAGTACTTGAGATTTGTACCTCAATTTATTAAGAAATTATTGTTCATTATATGTCATTACGTCATTTGGCCCGTCAGGTAGTAGTCCAGTCATTATTTACTTGGGATTTTTATAAGCAAGACGCAGACCGTGTTGAAGAATTTCTGCAATGGAATATCGAACGTCACGAATCAACTATTGTTGATATTGATTTTCCTAAAGAAACATATTTAGGGGTAGTCAAAAAAGCGTCAGTTATTGACGAGATTATTGTCAAAGCAGCACCACAGTGGCCGTTAGAAAAAATTGCAGCGGTAGACCGTAATATTTTACGACTTGGAATTTACGAAATGTTGTTTGCAGAAAACAGCGATGTCCCGCCACGAGTAGCAATTAACGAAGCAATCGAACTGGGTAAGTCATTTGGTGGACCAAATACCTACAAATTTATTTCGGGAGTTCTGGGTTCAATCTACGAAGCATCAGACTTGAAAGAAACAGACACATTTAAAAAAGGAGAAGAAGATCCAGAAACATTTCCAATTGTAAAAAAAGCAGGTGCAGTAGTATACAGCGAAAATGAAAAAGGAGAATTAGTTTTGGGATTTGTCCATGATATTTTTGGAAAATGGACTCTGTCAAAAGGTGGTGCAAAAGATGATGAAACACCAGAACAGGCATGCATGCGTGCAATCCAGGAAGAAATGGGGGTTGAGTTAACCATCGAGCACGAAATTCAAGAAAACGAATACATTGCCCGACACCCAAAGATGGGAAAGATTCGGAAACGAGTAACCTATTACGTGGGGAAGGCAAATTTTCAGCCATTGGTCCTAGAAGAAGGTAATGATGGTCTGGATGACGCAAAATGGTTTACGCTTGACGAATTTGAAAACATGACAACATATGATGATATTAAACCAGTGGTGCTCAAAGCATTGAAAATGGTGACACAATAAAATATATTATTAATTATTTATGAAAGAACATTTACAGCAACTAGAACAATTTGAAAACAAAGTAGCAATTACATTTAAAGATAAAACAATTTTATTCAAGGCATTTGTCCACCGGTCATTTTTGAATGAACAACGTGGCAAAGGGTACGAGCATAACGAGCGATTAGAATTTTTAGGTGATGCGGTACTGGAGTTAATCATTACAGATTTTTTGTTTAACAAATTTCCAAACGAAGACGAGGGGGTGTTAACTGCATACAGAGCAGCGTTAGTTAACACAGATTCTTTGGCACAGACGGCAGCAGAACTGCAAATGGATGACTATTTGCAGATGTCCAAAGGAGAACGGATGGATACCGTTAAGGGGCGGATGCATATTTTGGCAAATACATTTGAATCATTTGTGGGTGCGGTGTACCTCGATCAAGGATACGAGACAGCTAGGCAGTTTGTTTCTGATAATCTATTTAAAAAAATAGATGTAATTATCGAAAAGAAATTATTCAAAGACGCAAAGTCGTATTTTCAAGAAATTGCCCAAGAAAAAGAAAAAACAACACCACATTATGAATTAATTGCCCACGAAGGGCCAGATCATGATAAACAGTTTGTAATGGCACTATGTTTAGACAATGTTGAAATCGCACGTGGTAGTGGCCCAAGCAAGCAAAAAGCAGAAACAGCGGCAGCCCGAGCCGGACTAGAGGCAAAGGGGTGGTTATAGAAAAAGCTCCTAGTAATTAGGGGCTTTTCTGCTAGAATACGAAATATTATGGATACACAAACTTACCTAACAAAAGAAAAATACGCTGAAATGGAAAAGGAATTAGAACATCTGACATCTGTTGGGCGTACAGAAATGGCAGAACAATTAGATTCTGCAAAATCATTGGGAGATTTAAAAGAAAATGCAGAATACCACCAGGCTCGTGAAGACCAGGCAGTAATGGAAGAAAGAATTAATCACATTACATCGGCACTAAAAACCGCACAAATAATCAAAGGAGGAAAACATTCAATTGTTGAAATTGGAGCAGAAGTAACTATTGCACGAAAAGGATCTAGTGCAAAAACAACCTATAATATTGTAGGACGAGAAGAGGCTGACCCAAGCGAAGGGAAACTGTCTATGGATTCACCTCTGGTACAGGCGATGCTAGAAAAATCCGAAGGAGAATTCTTTGATTTCTTGACTCCGGACGGAGAAAAAGTTGAATGGAAAGTTGTCGAAGTAAAATAAACAATCAAGACACCGAAAGGTGTTTTTTTTAGTAAAAGGCTGCGACGTCTGGAAGATGCCGCAGCCTTTTTGTTTTGGGCTGATTATGGAGCAAGCTGTTCTATTTCACGATTTCCAACAACACGCATTGGTTTCGGTAAAACGGTGGCAAGCGTAGTCCAAGCCATTGCCCAACACACCCCGACGACAATGAAACGTAACAGAGTGTGCTCGAAACTAGTCATCATGAGACGCAATTCTCTCTACGATGTCTACAGGGTCAAGGGCAGCAATCTCATTGCTCAGTCTTGCTGCGTCGTCCCGGTCCATACCAGGAACACCCATTAGACAGAACAGCGTCTCTTGGTCGTCGTCTCGTTGGTCATGTAATGACATAATGATCTCCTTGCTTGTTTTTGTCATTATACACGATACATTGTATAAATATAAGTACATTGTCCATACGTATCTTTGTATTATAAGACCATTAATCTATAATAGGTGTATGATACTTCCGACTCATGCAGGTAAAGCTAAAACAGTAAATCACGAAACTTTTACATATAATCGATTTATGGTCAAAACAAATCGAATCGATGCGGATACAGATTTAGTCTCTGAAATTATTTCGTCTTGTGACGGTTTTTTACAGACAGATGACATTGTTTGTATTGCAGAATCAGTCGTAGCGATTACTCAAAAACGTGCGTACAAAATAACAGACATTGCACCAGGGTTCACTGCTCGGACGTTGTCGCGATTTGTAACACGTACCCCAGCAGGAATTGGATTAGGAATGGGTGAGACAATGCAGCTGGCTGTACAAGAAGTTGGTGCGCCCAGGTTGTGGTTTGCAGCATCAGTCGCAGCAATTACCAGAACACTAGGTCGAAAGGGAGATTTCTATAGATTAGCCGGTGAGCGTGCACGGGGAATCGACGGTCCAACATCGGGTACATTGCCACCATACAACGAATACGCGACACTGATACCAAATAATTCGAGACAAGTAGCACAAAATATCGAGTCTGAAATTGAAAAACAATTAGGGGTTAGAACAGAGGTTATTATTGTAGATGCAAATGACATAGGGGTAAATATTTTGGGGGCCCGCAGTAAAGAACAAGAACAATTAGCAATCGCACTATGTGCGGACAATCCAATGGGGCAAGGACACGAACAGACACCAGTAATGATTAGTAGATTAAATAAATAACCATGAGTAGAGAAGACGAAATTCGCAATATACGGCTACAAAAAATTGACCGCTTGCGTGAAGCAGGAATGGACCCATACATACTACACACAAAACGAGACGTGACGTTGCATGACGCACGAACTCATTTTTTGGCGACAAAAAGAAAAAAGAAAAATGGTGCATTTAATGTCTGTGGACGGATTATGTCTATTCGCGGTGCAGGGAAAATTATGTTCGTTAAACTATTTGATGGAACAGGAGACATGCAGATGGTGTTACGGGTCGACGATTTGGGTCAGAAAAAAATGAAATTCTTTGCCAAAAATTTTGATGCTGGTGATTTTGTGCAATTTCGTGGAAAATTGGGAATGACTAAGACCAAAGAAAAGTCACTATTTATTGTCGGGTACAAAATGCTGACCAAATCAATACTGCCGCTACCAGACGAACACTATGGATTAAGTGACGAAGAAACTCGGTATCGAAAGCGATACTTGGATATATTGATGAATAAAGACACTTCTAACAGGTTTGTGTTGCGGTCTCAGGTGATTAAAGAAATACGCAATTTTCTTGATGAAAAACAATTTATGGAAATTGAAACACCGATTTTGCAAAATCAAGCAGGAGGAGCCATGGCAGAAACATTCAACACATACCATAATGACTATGACATGCCCATGGTTATGCGCATCGCTCTTGAACTACCACACAAAATGCTAATGGCGGGAGGTTACGGTGCGGTATACGAAATCGGAAAAAATTTCAGGAACGAAGGGTCTGACCCCACACACATTCAAGAGTTCACTATGTTGGAATGGTATGCAGCGTATTTTAATCTTGAAGACAATATTCGATGGACGGAACAAATGATAAAGCGTTGCGCAAAATTAACAGGCAAGACAGAATTTAAGGTAACAAACAGCGCCGGAAAAACTGTGACTATTGATTTGTCTGGTAAATGGAGACGTGTCGAATTCAAAGATTTATTAAAGAAAAATGCAAAGCTAGATATCACAAAAGCTGACCGTAAAGAAATCATGGCAAAAGCCCAAGAGTGGGGCATGAGTGCACCTGACACTAAAAAGACTGGTGACGCAAATCTACTTGATTTTATTTACAAAAAGTCTTCAAGAAATAAAATTGTTCACCCGACCTTTGTGACAAATTATCCTGGAGCGTTAAAGCCGTTGGCACAACAAAATGCAGACGGAACTGCGTCTGTGTGTCAGTTGGTAATCGCAGGGGCCGAAATAACAAATCAGTATACAGAATTAGTCGACCCAATTGCACAACGAGAATTATTAGAGTCACAAGCAGCTGCTAAAGCAGGGGGAGATAACGAGGCAATGGAAGTCGACGAAGATTTTTTGACTGCCATGGAACACGGAATGCCACCCATGACAGGATTTGGTATGGGTATCGACAGATTGGTGGCAATTTTGTCAGAACAAGACAACCTGCGAGAGACAGTATTTTTCCCAATAGTAAAACCAGTAAAAAAGGAATTATCAAAAAAAGAAGCAGAAACAAAATATCGTTCTAAGAAAATTGTGGTTATTGCAAATCCAAAAGCAGGATTTGGAGTAACTGCAAACGCCATAGGTCAGTTGGGAATTGAAATAGGTGAATTTGCCAAAGCAGATATGTTTGATGTCACCGCACTGCCGGACAAAGATGGAGTAAAACATTACCCTGATGCACTGTATCCGATGGCAAACTTGGCTGGGAATCAGAAACAAATGGCGGAATTTTATACAAAATGTATCAAGGCAGATATTCAGGTATTTGATTTTTCGGACATTATGCGCAAGGCACACACTGACCGGGAAATGTTAGACGGATACAAAGCGAAAAAGACAAAAGATATTGAATACATTGCAGTAGGTGCAGTAGTTCCAGCAGATTTTGAAAAAGAATGGCTGTCGAAACTGTCACTATTTGGATAAGAATCATATAGTCTAAGCAAGAAGAAAAGCCGGCGCGCGTTGCACGCCGGCTTTTTCTGATCAGTAGTTGATGTTCAGCGAGCTTCAACATATTGATCAAGTTGCTTTTGATGTTTGCCGGTGATGATTCCCCAGCACATGTGCATGAAAATTTTCATGATCTGCATGGTAGTTCTCCTCTACAGTTAAGGTTTCAAACGCCCCAAGTGCTTTCGTCGGGGTTACCGTCTTTGTCGTGATAGACAGGACATGGATCGTCGTCGCTAATTAACCAAGTAACAAAAAGGATAACCAAAAACAACGCGCCACATGTGGCCAGTGGTCCGTAGTTGTCGATACCACCCGTGCCAGCATAGTCAGTTAGTTTATTAAACATTGTAAGTCCTCCTGCATTATTTATACCATAAATGTCTGCACAGCAAGCTCTAGATAC
>JAHDDI010000004.1:24405-32667 GCA_020629435.1 Minisyncoccota bacterium | reverse complement strand
TAAGTCCTCCTGCATTATTTATACCATAAATGTCTGCACAGCAAGCTCTAGATACTTGTTGATATTTGCTACAATAACAATTATGAATTCACACAAGGCACAGACAATACATAAAATTTCGGCAACTGATGCAGTAGCGCTGATGAAGTCTAATCAAGAATACGGACTGAAAGACGCAGAGGTGTTAAAAAGGCAAAAACAATTCGGTCCAAATTCAATTATTTCAGATAAAAAAGAATCACTGATCAAGGCAATTATTGCCCAGTTGTTAAATCCATTGGCAGTTATTTTGCTAATTGCTTTTGCTCTGACTATCTTTCTAGAAGAATATATTGATTCAGGGGTTATTCTGACAGCAACAATAATTAACGTGGTTATTTCGTTGTACCAAGAAAGGCGAGCAGGTGACGCATTCAAAGCGTTGGCTAAAAAACGCTCCCATAGCGCAGTTGTGTTACGCGCAGGAGCAGAACAGGTAATTCCGACCGAACAGCTAGTTCCCGGGGATATTATAATAGTTAAGTCGGGTGATTATGTGCCAGCCGACGCGCGTGTGTTGGACCACAATAGACTGTCAGCAAACCAAGTAATGTTCACTGGTGAATCAGAAGCTGTCAAAAAAGACACAGAACCAAATGACGAAAAACGCCCTTTTGACCGAGATAACATGATTTTTATGGGGTCAGTTGTGATTACCGGTACTGCAACAGCGGTGGTGTCTGCAACTGCATTTGATACTCAGTTTGGAACTATTGCAGACAGACTTTCATCTATTGAAAAAGACCTGTCCCCGATTCAAAAAAATATGAAACGTATTGCCAAGGCACTAGGAATTGCGACTGCAGTTGCACTGGTCTTTGTTATGGCAGTGGGGTTATATCAGGGAGGCGATTTCTATACAACATTGTTATTGGCGGTTGCAGTGGGGGTTTCTGCGGTACCAGAGGGGTTGCTCTCTGCAGTGACCGTTGTTCTGGCCTTTGGCGCCCGTTCTATTATGAACCAAGGAGGCTTGATCAAAAATTTGGCATCTGCTGAAACCTTGGGATCTGCCACATATATTTTGACTGACAAAACGGGAACACTGACATTTGGAGAAATGAAAGTTGAAGACTGGCTGGCATACGATGATCAGGATATTGATTTTTTGAAAAATGCGGCAGGGCTGGCTACAGATACTTTTTACGACGTAGCATCTAAGAAATTTGTAGGAGACGAAATGGACACTGCGATTAATAAAAACGTGTATAAGACGTCAGAATTATTTGACATAGCTACCACTGATAATGCAGTTGTCGATTCAATTCCGTTTGATTCAGCATATAAATTTTTTGCATCACTACGCAAATCAGACAAGAAATACACTATGTTTGTAAAAGGAGCCCCTGATGTGCTGATTGGTCAAGCATCGTATATTCGTAAACAAGGTGTAACAAAAACAATTACCGAACAGGACCGGCAAGATTTTCTGGACCTTGTGAACAAACAATCAGAGCAAGGTCGACGCCTGTTGGCAGTGTGTACTCGTGACCATGTTACAGCAGACGCATTTACTGCTGCATGGAATAATGACGGAACTGCGTCTGTTCCTGAAGGATTGGTCTTGTGTGGAATAATTTCGTTCTATGACCAAGTACGTTCGTCAGTTCCTGACGTAATTCGAGGCATGAGAGAGTCAGAAACAAGTGTGATAATGATCACTGGTGACAGTCCTGTTACTGCACACAGGATTGCGCTGGAGTCAGGTATTATTACCGACGAAAAAGAAGCGGTCTATACAGGAGAAGACATAGACGCAGCAACTGACGAACATCTGTTACAGGTTATGCAGGACGGAGTGGTGCGAGTATTTGCGCGGGTTACTCCCGATCATAAATTACGCCTAGCAACAATATTACAAGACGCAGGAGAAACAGTTGCAATGACAGGAGACGGCGTAAATGATGCACCAGCACTGCAAAAGGCAACAATCGGTATATCCTTGTCATCTTCGACAGAGGTGGCTAAGGAGGCCGCAGATCTTGTTCTGGTAGACAACAGTTTTGACACAATCGCATACGCAATTGCAGAAGGTCGACGGATGATATCAAATTTAAAAAAGACAATAGTGTACTTACTTTCGACTTCGTTTTCAGAAGTGGTTGTGTTGTTGGGAGCGTTGGTTGCGTCCGGCCCAATTCCATTTTATCCAACACAGATTTTGTGGGCCAATATAATCGAAGAGGGGCTAATGAATTTCGGTTTTTTATTTGAACCAGATGAAAAGGAAACACACCACAAAGAAACAGGGGGATTGTTGGGTGTCCATACACGTCGAATAATTATCGGTATTGGTTTTTTGAACGGACTGTCGTTACTAGGGTTTTATTTCGGATTATTGTGGTGGGGATTTGACGGTGACTTGTTGCGAACATACATGTTTGCGGCACTGTCAATCGACAGTGTGTTCTTGGGGCTAGCATTAAAATCTTTGTACAATCCAATTTGGCAGGTTAAATTGTTTTCAAACATGTATTTGATAATTGCATCTATTATTTCATTCGGACTGCTGGTTGTTGCATTGGTCACACCGTTCTTGCGAACAATACTACATTTGGAGTTGTTGCCGGTCAGTGGGTTTATAGTAGTGTTTGTATTTGGTTTGGTGAATTTGGTCATGGTTGAAGGAGTCAAAAAATTGTGTAGATAAGATTTTGTGTTATAAATACTGAAACGAAAACTAGAATGGAGAAATATCATGAGTGCCTTACCATTGGGTGACACACTACGTATGGCAGGTGGCAGAGCAGATGCTGTAAACAACACAGATAAAGGATCAGGCACTCTTGCCTTAGAGCACTTACGGCAACTTGCCCAGAACATTGGTGTTCAAGATCCTTTTGATAAGAACACTGCTATTGAGTACATGTCTGAACTGACAAGTAAACACAATGCGAGACCCCGTGATTCTAACCGTCCCAATCTGATTGCTCGCTCGCTGAACTGGCTCGTCGAAAATGGATTTCTTGAGTGTCACAAATCACTATATTCTTTTACACAATCAGGGATTGAACACTGTGAAGAATATGAAGATCCCGCAATGTCGGATCAAGCAGGTCCAGAGGTAACAGATACCCCCTGGTTAAATGATGACTGATATTTGCAGGGCCGCACTGATTGTGTGGCCCTTTTGTATTTGTACATAAATGTCTTGCAATTGGTCACAGTTGTAGGTATAATGCTCGCCATGTTAACTTTACGATTACAACGAGTAGGGCGGAAACACGACCCTTCATACCGAATGGTGGCAACAAATAGCCGAACAGGACCAAAATCCAACAAACACGTGGATGTTTTAGGGCATTACGATGCAATCCGAAAAACAACTACAATTGCAGATGCAGACAAAATTAAAATGCATATTGCAAATGGAGCACAAGTAACAGATACTTTGCACAATATTTTAGTAAAAGAAGGTGTTATTGATGGAAAAAAAGTAAACCCACTTCCAAAAAAATCACCAATCATTGACCACGAAGCAATTGCTGCTGCTAAAGAAGCAGAAGAAAAAGCAGCTGCAGATGCACTAGCTGCAAAAGAAGCAGAAGAAGCAGCACAAGCCGAGGCTGAAGCCGCAGAAGCAGAACCAGTAGCTGAAGAGCCTGTTGCAGAAGAAGCACCAGAAGAACCTGCAACTGAAGAAGAAGCGCCAGCAGAAGAAGTTGTCGAAGAACCTGCTCAAGAGGAGGAGAAAAAAGAAGACTAATCAAAGTTATATCTATCTTAAACAAAAAACACCATTTGGTGTTTTTTGTTTTATCAGGTATATTCATCTTAGATCGTTCTGAATTTTTCTAGTTTTGCATTCTCGAGAATCTTGAGCGACAAGGTGCATCTAAGGGGAGAGAGTTCTGTGATTGTAAATACTTCTAGAACTCTCTCTCGCCGAAAACCCACTTCATTAATTTGAAGCTTTTTTTATTTTCAAAATAATGCATAATATCATAAACGAGAAAGGAAGAAATAATGAATACCCTATATCTTGATCTTGAGGTTAACCCAAAAGAAATCGATGAATTTGCAGATTTTACAACTGAATTTTTCGATAGATACGTTGCAGTGAGTGGCGACAGCTTGGTCTATATATGCACAGCAAATCTTGAACATGAGATTGACATGATGTACACAGCAGTACGATTGTTTGGTCTGCAATACTATTTAGCTGAACCTGATGATTGTGCTGACTCATACTACATTCCGATGGAACAAATGATATTGTGGCGGAATCCATTGGCACAATGCAATATGTGGGGAACTACAGCTATTTCTACTTGTTTATGTGGTGCGGAATCGTTACTCATCAATGATCTTCTCTGGCAGGACTTGTACTGTCAGGCAACAGATTTCATGTACGAAAATGAGCTACAAACAGAAATAGAATTGTCTCAGATTCGACCCCATTGGCACTCGATGGTCAGCCAGTGTCATCGGACGACAAAATCTGGAACATTTCGCCCTGATAAAGTTATCTAGAAATTTAAGAGATAAAAAGCGCGCATCTTGTTCGATGCGCGCTTTCGAATTACCCGAAACAGTGTTGATATTACACGTATTTCCTGTATACTTTCGGGCATTACATTCATTTGTAAGCCGTATTAAATCGGCACATTAACAAACATAATGTCTAAAGAACAATATGACTGAATCCAAAGATTCTAAACAAGCTATGATCGAGGCAGGAGTGCACTTTGGGTACTCTAAAAGAACTGCTCATCCGTCTATGGCACCGTATGTATACGGTTTGAAAAACGGTGTATCGATTTTTGACTTGGATAAAACCCAAGAACAATTAGATAACATCACAGCATTTTTATCAGAAACTGTTAAATCAGGAAAAGTAGTATTTTGCGGAAGTAAAAACGAAGCACGAACAATTGTGCGAAAAGCTGCCGAAGAAACTCACATGCCATACGTAACAACACGTTGGATTGGGGGAACATTCACTAACTGGGCCGAAATTTCGAAACGAGTTGCAAAACTAGAACGAATGACAGCAGAACGAGAACGAGGTGATTTTTCTAAATACACCAAAAAAGAACAGTTAAAAATGGACCGAGAAATTAATAAACTAGAGAAATATTACTCTGGATTATTGGGTATGAAAGAAATGCCAAAAGCATTAATTGTTGTTGACCCTAAAGAAGAAGAAGTTGCTGTAACAGAGGCAAGAAACAAAAATATTCCTGTTATTGCAATCGCATCATCTGACTGTGACGTAACCGGTATTTCTCATGTTGTACCAGGGAACGACAGTTCACCAGCGTCAATCGAACTATTGATTACTGCATTGAAAAAGGCAATTAAAGCGTAGATTACTAATTAATATAAAACGCAGCCCAACAAAGGTTGCGGATACAATAATATGACTGAAATTTCACTAGATTTAGTAAAAGAATTACGAACAAAAACTGGTGTTTCAATAATGCAATGTAAAAAAGCATTAGAAGAAGCAGAAGGAGACATGGAAAAAGCATTGATTAACCTGACAAAAAAATCAGGAGAGATCGCAGCTAAAAAAGGAGACCGAGAATTTGGTGCCGGAGTTATTGCAATCGCAGATAACGTAATGGTTGAATTTGCATGTGAAACTGACTTTGTAGCAAATAACGAGGAATTCCAAGCGGTTGCAAAACAACTAGCAACCATGACTGCAAACAATGCATCTGCAGAAGAAATTGAAGCAGTATCAGCAGAGGCAACACAAAAATTCGGAGAACGAACAAGCCTATTGCGTTCTGTATCGTTTGCGGACGGTTCTGGGGCATACGTGCACAGCAACAACAGCATCGGTTCAGTAGTTGAATTTGATGGTGATGTGGCTGCTGACTTGGCAAAAGGACTTGCAATGCACGTTGCAGCACAAAATCCACGGTACATGTCTCGAGAAGACATTACCGAAGATGAAATGACAAAAGCCAAAGAAGTTTTGGCAGAAGAAGTTGCTAACAAACCAGCAGAAATGCAAGAAAAAATTCTGGAAGGAAAAATCGCATCATATTTCAAAGAACGAGTGTTCTTGGAACAAGGGTACATTATGGACCCATCACAAACTATTGCTCAGGTAATAGGGGATGCAAAAGTTTCTAAATTTACTCGATACGGAGTAGGAGAAGCGTAATAAACATGTACACAAACAAAAACGACCCAGGTGGTCGTTTTTGTTTTACCAGTGTCTCTTGCAATAATAAATGCAATGTATTAGTATAATCGTCAAGAGTTAGCATGATGCTAACAATTTGATCTTAATATGAAGGGATATAGTCATGACCAGAGAAGGCGACGTTATTGAGCCACAAGAGATCGATGTTGATGCTTGGTGGCAAGGAATCTGCGCTCAGAATACGAGCTACGCACGAAGAGCGAAAGAGGTGTATAACGCAATTACCTCAAACACAGGAATTTTCAGTGCGGTTTCTATGCGCAGGCATCTGGCAAAGGTTTTCATTGAAGAAGCGTCAAGGGCACACAAACCATACAAGGGGCGCATTGATGCGTACTTCTATGGAAAACTAATGGATTTGGCGCCAGATGAACTCAAGGCGCTGACGCTCAAGATGACATCTTCTTTGTAACCGATTCAATCTGTATCAAATCAGACACCGCGGCGTGCACACTTGTGTTGTGCGCCGTGGTTTTTCTTTCTTGCAATAATTAATGCAGTGCATTAGTATATATGTCAAATATCGGCATGGTGCCAATAGAACTGATCTTAATTTTGAAGGAGACTGTCATGTCTTGGATTAATAACTTGAACCACGCACTTGTTGAGCGGGTCGGTACGGATACACTTTGTTTGGCGCATAAATTAGCATTTACCGACGAATCCAATCCGGTACCAAAAGACGTAGATCAATTTCTTGGGCTGATTGATAAATGCATGATTGATTTGTGTGAAATACGCGGACCAGATACTCCAGTTTTTTGGTACAAACCACAACTGCAGGTAATTGCCGCTGCGCTCGCAATTCACCCGTCGATTGGACCGAGTCACATCAAAGCAATTGACGTAAAACATCTGTGGTGGACTGGGACGTTTGTCTGGACCAACGAACACGAGATGCAGATGCTCTGCAATCATACTGATGCTTTGGCTGTAATTCCGATTCAGTTGCACAGAGAGACCGAAAAAATCATTCGTGATTGGTCAGATGGAATGTACTGGGAATATTTTGATGCAACAAGGCTCAATATCTATCTTGGTGCAATCAGTCGTTCGTTGCAACGTGATGAAGCAAAAAGGTCAGGGGACCCATTGGCTGAGTTGGTGCTCCCGAGACACTGTCGCCTTGATTCAACCCATGCATTATATGACCTTTGCCACAAAGAACATCACCTGTGGTCTCAGTGGGACGAAAAGTCAGGTCCACTATGGGAGATTGTTCAGGAGGCGATCGAGTTGGCCGAAGGAGCGACAAATGGGGCCGAGATTGTCCAGTTGAACTCTCGCAAATAAAACGAACTGCGGCGTGCACACTTGTGTTGTGCGCCGTGGTTTTTCATTTTGTTATAATAACTAGAATGAAACATGTATTAATTAAACGATTTGATAGTTTGTTCAGTCTGACTACGGATTTGGCACATATAATTGAAGAACCAGAGTATCAAAGTAAACTTTCGACAGTTCGGTCTAATAGTTTTGGAGAACAATTGTTGTGTATAGTTGGCGCTCGTGAATCATATCTGCAACAGATCAAGTCTGCAGGGGAATTTACTTTTTCTTGCAGTGTCTCTGACAGTAGCAACAAATTTAAAATCATGCAGGCACTGCACATGTCAGCACAACAGGTTATTCAATACGCAAAAGAAAACCCAACTGATGAACAGGTTGCTGAAATATTGTTTAAAATTCTAGAGCACGAAGCTCAACACCATGGCCAATTAATAAGATACGTATATGGTAACGATTGGCAATTTCCAGAATCGTGGAAGAGTCACTATACTGTATAAAACAAAACTCAATCCATATTGGATTGAGTTTTGTTTTGAGTGAGCCACTTGTCAGATTCGAACTGACGACCTACGGTTTACAAAACCGTTGCTCTACCAACTGAGCTAAAGTGGCGTGCCGAGGGGGGGAATCGAACCCCCACTCCCGAAGGAACACGATTTTGAGTCGTGCGCGTCTACCAATTCCGCCACCTCGGCGTGAGTGATAGACGGACTGTAATCGCATGCCTTCGAATACGTGGTATTTTAGCAAAAAAACAAAACCGTGCAATGTGT
>JAHDDI010000004.1:14355-24305 GCA_020629435.1 Minisyncoccota bacterium | reverse complement strand
GAGTTGAGTACATATTTTGTCATATGTAGATAATATCATAATCAAGCACAGACATGCTCATGGTACAATATACAAATTATGAGTGAACTTAAAGCAATCAATTCAGTATTTAATATTGAAATCGAAAAAATTGACCCTAATCCAGATCAGCCACGTAAACATTTTTCGCAAGAATCATTAAACGATTTGGCAGAATCTATTCGTCGGTATGGGGTCATGCAGCCGATTACTGTGGTGCGTCGAGAATCACAAACTTCTGATGGGGGGATTACAACTAGATATGAAATCATTGCGGGAGAACGGCGATGGCGTGCGTCTATTGTGGCGGGTATGGCCAGTATCCCAGCAATTGTCCGACAAGAAGAAGAAACAGAACAAGAACGGTTTGAACTGTCTATTTTGGAGAACCTGCAACGAGAAGACCTGAACCCAGTCGACAAGGCACGTTCATTTGCACGTCTAGCAGACGAGTTTGATATGAAGCATGCAGAGATTGCAGACAAATTGGGTAAGTCTCGAGAATACGTAACTAACGCATTGCGTTTGTTGGTGTTACCGGAAAATGTTTTGGACGGACTGTCTAATGGAGAAATATCTGAAGGGCACACACGACCATTGTTAACACTAAAAGACCGACCAGATGAATTACAAGTGTTGTTTAACGAAATCAAAACAAAAAGCCTGACCGTTCGTGATGCAGAAAAAACTGCGCGTGAATTATCGGGTGGTAAAAAAACGGCACGATATAATTCAAACCAGAATCTTTTAGACCCAGAAATGGAAAGCCTGCAGACTGAATTAGCAAAATCATTGGGAACAACAGTTTCAATTGATAAAAAAGAAAAAGGGGGGAAGCTAACAATCGATTTCTTTTCTCGAGATGACTTGAAAAAGCTATTGTCCATGGTGGGGGCAGCAGGAATGGCAGATATGGTTGCACAAAAAAACATCGAGCAACACGACCAAAGCACAATTGAAACCCAAGAGCCTATTGTGTCTACGGACATGAATACTATAACTGATAATACAGTTAATAGTCCTGAATCTGATTCTGCGACACAGGTACAAGATAGTGCACCGGTAATTCTTAATGAAGAAATTATTTTGAAGGAAGACCGTGATATTGTTGACGAACCAGCAGTAGAAGACAAACCAGACATACAGGTGGTTAACTCGGGAATAAATAGCACCGATTTTGTAAGAGAAGATACAGCAATCGAACCAAAAAACGCGGATGCATTTGCTGATAAAGAATTTACCATTACTCCACAAGTACGAGACATCCAGCTGGATGAATCATTGGCTGACAAAAACATTGTGACTCAGTCCGCACACACCACACAATCGATTGACCGTGGAATTGGAAATAACCCACTAATACAAGATCAAGTCGCCCAGTCTAATCGAGCACAAGAAATCCAAGCGGAAATAGATGCACTGGCAGGTAATATTTCCGACAATGACATTGAGCCAGATTATGCACGTTCTAGTAACGAACCAAAACATATCGATCTGGGAGACATGGAATTGCATGAACCAGAATTTTCAAAACCGAATCCTGCACCAATCAATACTGAAAATACACAGACACCAACTGCTTTAGGTGGAATTTCTATGAATTCGTTCAGATCAGAAGGTGGTAATGTCATTGATCCAGTGTTTACAGCAGGTGACTCATTTGTACCAGAGAAAAATACAGAATCAGAAGAGAATACTGACGTTTCTGTTGCTGGCGATGATTTTGTTCCAAAACCAGTAACGGATCCTGTAGCAACAACTATTAATCAGTCATTTGTGGATCAAGTTTCTGCACCTGTGAACACAACTAGCGCTGCGATTGGCGAGTCTGATGACGCAGTACAACCAGCAGGTCCTGGTGTTACAGAACAATACCCGCAGGGTGACCCTTATAGATTAGATAATTTCTCAGTATAAAAAAAACAAAACCAGACACGATTGTCTGGTTTTGTTTTAATGATTTATTGATTTCAGAAAGTCTAATAGGTCAAGACCTGTTATTTCTTTGTAGGCACCTGGTTTCATGTTACCTAGCCGAATATTCTGGACTCGTGTCCGCTTTAGGTCCACGACTTGATAACCTAGTGCAGCACACATACGTCTAATCTGGTGCTTTTTTCCTTCAGTTAATATTAATCTAAAACGACGGGGGTCTATTTTTGATATTGTTGCAGGTTTTGTGGTGTAACCTTCGATATCTACCCCTTGTTCCATTTTTTGCAAAAACACTTTGTCTATTCGCTTGTCGACCATAACAGTGTATTCTTTTTCGTGATCATATTTAGGGTTCAGTAATTTGTCTACAATCGTGCCATCGTTAGAAAACAGCATTAATCCATGGGATGCCTTGTCTAGACGACCAAGTGGTGAAACTTTGACTGGTAAATGTTGCAGGTATTCATCAGCAGATTTTTCACCTAACTGCGGATTATGAGACACCACACCGACTGGCTTATTAAACATGACATACATTTTCTTTGCCTGTTTTTGCTCGATAGTTTTGTCTAGTGTGACTTTGTCAGATTTATTAATTTTCTGGCCCATTTTTGCTTTTTTGCCGTTAACAAAAACTAGGCCATTTTCAATAAGCCTGTCTGCTTCGCGTCGTGAGCAGATTTTTTCTAAATACATATGACGATTCAGACGCATCGGGTAAGTAATAGGGGATTCAATTGGTGCTTTCATGCTGTGCATTATTGCACAGAAATAAAAAAAAATCTGACAAATAAAAAAACCATGGGTCCGGCGAACTGAATGTCCGCCGGGTTCCAAAGTTCATATCAATAAACCACTTGCTTCTGCTGCCGAGGTTCGAGTACATTGGAGAATGTCACGACGAAACTCAGAAACTCTGGTTTGTTCGGGTTGAAATAATTGTCCGCTGAAAAGATCACAAAACCAGAATGTGCTATCAGACAGACGTTTGACCATTACACATATCCGCCCTTCAATCTTCTTGACCTGGTCACCAATCCACTCAAAGCATCTTTCATAGAGAAGAGCTTTGTGACGAAACCCGTATATTTGCCCTGGTATTAACGGGCTAGTGTAGGTGGCACGAGTGATGTAGAACTTTTTCCGAGTATCACCCAATATCATCCTGCCGTCGTCATGGAATTTTCTTTTTTCGGCACAAGCTTCGCCTGCTCCCTTGCCGTTGAGTGTAAAACGCATATTTTTTGGCCCCCGCCAGTAAAAGTTTTTTGATTGCTCCTGCTCGATTAAAGAGAAACGCTCAAATTTCAAATGCGGTCATTGATGCCGCATCGATATACTGTACACCCACGTACTGCGTACTGTCAATTTGTAAACAGAAAATACTGGGGAAAAGTAGAGGCGTCATGTACAATAAATACATGATTCTTTCGCACAAAACATTTAAAAAAATTGACGGCCGCACAACAGAATTAGTTATCACAATTACACCGGATATGGTTAATGCCGTTGTTTTATTTATTCAACCAGGCAAACCAAATACAGTAGTAGGGGATGCGTCAGTAGTAATTAATACTGATACATGGGCCAGTTCAGAATCCGTAATTGACACGTGTACAGCTGCACTGTCACAAGTGTGCGACAAGCTATCTATGCAAAATCATGCACTGTTTGGTATTGATGACCTATTAAAAGATCACCAGAGAATACACCATACAACTGTCTATATTTCTTCATGTCTAAGCAATAGTGCAACAATGACAAACGAAATTTCTTTTTCAAATGCCAGAAAAATTACTTATGATGACGTACAACAGTTAATTGATTTCGAAATACCACAGGGGCATACACGAATAGGTTCTTTGATTACTTCGGTGCATGCAAACGGATATCAAACAAACCAAGATGCAGTTATGGGGAAAGAGGCAAAAGACCTACAAGTTTCTGCACTGGATACATATATTCGATTTGACTATATTGAACAATTGTTTCAAGTACTGCATTCTAAGCTAAACCTTAATGAAGAAGACGTGGATTTTGCTTCAGTAGGTAACAATATTGTAAGAAAAATACAGTCACAATATAAACCACAAGGGAACTACAATATATTGATGGTTGATAATTTGGGAATGCATGTATATACATTTAGTAATTCAATTCTTCAAAAAAATAGTAATTGTGCCTTTGGATTTGTGTCAATGATTAAAACAGTAAAAGACAGTGGCGTGATTCAAACCACAAACCAATTTGAATCTTTGACTACGGCATACATCAGTGACCACATTGACCATGTGCAGGCAGAAAAATTTGAACAAGCCATGCTGAGTGAAATCAAAAATACAAGTGAAATAAATGAAGACATTAATTTGTGGGCATTACTAAACACAAACAGAGATTGGTATGTATCATTTGATAATCCTATGGGTAAAATTTTAGTAAAACTATTACAAAAACATATTTCCGGAATTAGAATAATTGAAACAAAGCTTAATTTTGATAAAAATTTGGTAAATACCACTGCACAAAACAATACTAATGCTGTTACTGTACAAGTTAATACCCAAGAGCAGAAAAATAGATAACATAAGGGTACAAAGCGTCTTTTTTTTAGTACTGTCTCATGGTATTATGACTGGAATAATTTACGTATTATATGACTGAAAAAGTATTCGGATCAGAAAAAAAAGGATCTATTAGAGATATACCACTACCCAAAGAAAATGGGAGTGCTCATACTCTTAATTTGCAGGACGGACCTGGAGACGATTTTGATAATTGGTCTCAAATGAAAAGAAAAAATAAAAGATTTGGTTCAAAGTTAATTATCTTGGTTTTGTTGGCAATATTTATAATGGGTGTGTACTCGGCGTTGTTTCACTCAGGAGCAATAGTAGTTAATCAATCTGTACAAACAGTCACAGTGACAGAACAAGAATTTACTGCATCAGTAAATCCAAATGACGGAATGGAGTTTACTCGAGTAAACCCATTTACAAAATCAGTAACACAGTACGTCGAAGGGTCTGAAGAAGAAAACAAGCAAACAAAAACAACCGGAACGATTACCGTGTACAATACTGACTCCGAAGAAAAAAATTACATTAAAAATACTCGATTTGAGACCGAAGACGGGCTGGTGTATCGCGCATTTCGAAGATTTGCGATTCCAGGAGGCTCAGACGATAATCCTGGGACTGTTGAGGTAACAGTTGTCGCTGAGAACCCCGGAGAAAAATACAATTCAGAATCAGGGGCAACATTCAAACTTCCTGCATTAAAAGAGCAGAATAGTCCTGCTTATGATCAGGTATATGCACGCCAAACAGAACCACTGACAGGAGGATTCTCAGGAGTAATCCGCGTACCAACAGCAGATGATATTGCCGAAGCAAAAATTAAATTACGTGCACAAATCGCACAAGACTTGGAAAAAGATTTTGCGTCATCTCTGCCAGATAATTATATTGTAAACAAAGACTACATTTCTATTTCTGAAGTTACATTTATTGAAAAACCAAATTCAGAAAAAGGTGGTATCGATTTAGAAGCACAAGCTAATCTGGATTCAGTTGTATTTAAAAAAGAAATATTTGAAACATTTTTAGCAAACGAACTATTAGAAAATAGCGTTGGGCAAATCACAATCGACAATGTCCAGGCAATTACCATGAAAATAGTTGACGACCAATTTGACCCAAAAACAGTAGAAAGTTTTAAGTTTACTATTGCAGGAGACGTAACATTTAGGTCATCAGTCGATGCAAACGCCATCAAACAAGCTGTCGCAGGTAAACTGCAGTCACATATTTCAAGTGGTTTGGTGACAGGACTTGACGATGTGTCAATCCAAGACACTTCAGTTTCTCCGTTCTGGAGACGAAGTATGCCCAAAAATACAGATAATATAACAGTAACAATCGTAGAATAATTATTTAAATATGAAACAAGGAAAAATAGTAAAAATAGTAGGAGTAGTAGTGGATGTGTATTTTGAGGATGGTCTCCCTGAGATTAAAAATGCATTACAAGTAAAAGATTCTAGTCCAGCAGTGTACCTAGAGGTTGCGACACACCTGGGTATGGACCGAGTACGGTGTATTGCAATGCAAGGAACTGATGGTTTGGCAAAGAACGATGTTGTACTAGACACCGGGTCTGCAATTTCTGTGCCAGTGGGAGACGCATCACTTGGGCGATTGTTTAATGTTATGGGTGATACAGTAGACGGTAAAGCTGAAATTTCTGCTGATAACGAAAAATGGGAAATTCACCGTTCAGCACCAACATTTGATCAGCAGACAACAGAGGTTGAAATCTTTGAAACAGGTATTAAAGCAGTTGACCTTTTAATTCCTTTTATCAAAGGGGGTAAAGTTGGACTGTTTGGAGGTGCGGGAGTAGGTAAGACCGTTTTGATTCAAGAGCTTATTCACAATATCGCATCAGAACATGGTGGGTATTCTGTATTTGCTGGGGTAGGTGAACGGGTACGAGAAGGTAACGATCTATATGAAGAAATGACAGATTCTGGGGTTATCGACAAAACAGCATTGGTATTTGGACAAATGAACGAAGTGCCTGGCGCACGAGCGCGTGTTGCACTATCAGGACTAACAATGGCTGAATACTTCCGAGACGTGCAGAAAAAAGACGTATTATTCTTTATGGACAATGTGTTCCGTTTTGTACAGGCAGGGTCAGAAGTATCTGCTTTGTTGGGGCGAGTACCGTCAGCTGTTGGGTATCAGCCAACATTGGCCGAAGAAATGGGGGCACTACAAGAACGAATTACATCAACCAAAGATGGTTCTATTACATCAATCCAAGCAGTGTACGTTCCTGCCGATGACTTTACAGACCCGGCTCCTGCAACAACCTTTGCGCACTTGGACTCGACTGTATCACTGTCTCGAAACCTGGCTCAGAAGGCTATTTTTCCAGCAATTGACCCATTAGATTCTTCGTCAACAGCTCTTACGCCTGACGTTGTTGGGGAAGAACACTATCGTGTTGCAATGTCAGTTAAACAAATTCTGCAAAAATACAAAGACTTGCAGGATATTATTGCAATTCTAGGTATTGAAGAGTTGTCTGAAGAAGACAAGCAAACAGTATATCGAGCACGTAAAATTGAAAAATTCATGTCGCAACCATTCTTTGTGGGTGAAGTATTTACAGGTATTTCAGGGGAATATGTTAAATTAGAGGACACAGTGCGTTCATTTGCAGAAATCATCGACGGTAAGCATGACGAAAAATCTGAAGATGAATTTTACATGAAAGGAGCTTTATAAAATAATCACTAATTATCATGATGTTAACAGAACTATTCACAGCAAAAGATAAACTGACCACAAAAGATTTTATGCTTGCATTAATTGCTAGTATCGCAGTTTTTCTAGTAGCTTGTTGGGCATTTGGATTTGTGCTGACAATGGTTGGAGTTTCTTTGTCTATAATTAAAATTATTGTCTCATTATTTTCAATATTGTTTGCGGCGCGTATCTCTGTTTTGGTTATGCGTGTTCTTAAAAAATAAGTATGAATATCTTTCCCTTGCAAGTACTACGAATTAACGAAACTGTTTTTGACGGGATGGCGCAGTCGGTTAATGCACCGGGTGCTTCTGGAGAGTTAACTATTTTAGCAAAGCACGAAACGTTGCTAACATCGTTACTACCAGGAAACCTGACCATTAAAAAGGAAGATGGTACAACAGAGACGTTCGAAATCAAACATGGATTTGTTGAGGCAACTAAAGATAAAGTAACAGTATTGCTGTAAACAACAGACACATGAAGTTCATGTGTTTTTTGTTATAATAAGCATATGTTAAACAAATTAAATCCATTTGCTAAAAAGCAAGACGACTTGGCACAAGATGCTGCACAAGTCATTGAAAACAGTAACAACGCAACTACCAGTGACCCTGTAAAGAAAAAGGGAATAATTGGCGGTCTTAAGGATAAGGCAGTTGAAAAGATGCTAGAAAAACAATTGGCATCTGTACCACCAGCACAAAGAGAAATGCTAATGAATGCGATTAAGAAAAATCCAGATTTTTTTGAAAGAATTGCAAATAAAATTAAAGAAGAACAAGACAGGAATGGTGGAAACCAAATGGCAGCAAGTATGAAAGTCATGCGAGAAAACCAAGGAGAGCTAATGAAAATAATGTCTGGTAAGTAATTATGTAACAATGCAAAAGAAATTCGTCGAAAATCCAATAATGTTTGAAGTACTCGCTGCGTACAAAAAGTCTGAATTTTCGAGCTACCTTTCTTTTTATGAATATTGCCAGATAACACTGCAAATGAATCAAGTGACAGAGATGTCACAGTTAATTGATCAACTGAAGATTGAACAGTCACTTCGAGACAATTTTGCTACTGACCAAATAGACGAGTCTGGTTTAGATGAAGATAGCCTATAGTAATATGTCTGACCACGTACGAAAAATGGACTGGCAATTTAATATCCCAAAAACAGGCAAAGTTGTTGGGACAGAAGATGCGGTACAATCACCACAACCACAACCACAACCACATTCTGTAGGCGGTCATGAATTACCCCAGGAGCAACACATCGACAGTAACGAAAATAACGCACCCATAAATTTACCTAATGCAGCAAATACCACTACAGCACCTGTAGATTTTGACACAGTTCAACCGATAACAAACACTCAAGAGGAATACCAGCCAGTTAACCCATTTGCAGACAATACATCTGCTTCTTCGGGCACCGTTACGCAGGCCGCGCATTCAACAGCCGCACTTATTGATCAAGAAACAGGATTAGAAATACCAGACTATATGAAGCCATTTATATCTGACCAATAGTTGTTATACTATTGCCACACATTACACAAATACTAAAATATAATTACTATGTCACTATCTATCGGAATCGTTGGTCTACCAAACGTAGGTAAATCAACACTATTTAATGCACTGACCAAAAAACAAGTCGACGCAGAAAATTATCCATTCTGCACAATTGATCCATCTGTTGGGGTTGTTCCTGTACCTGATTCACGACTAGATGAATTACACATTATGGCGGAATCAGAAAAAAAGATTCCTGCAGTAGTTGAATTTGTAGACATTGCGGGATTGGTACGAGGTGCTGCAGATGGTGAAGGTTTAGGTAATAAATTTTTAGCAAACATTCGAGAAACTGATGCTATTGCGCACGTAGTGCGTGTATTTGAAAATGACGATGTTATTCATGTTGAAAACCGTATAGACCCATTGACCGACATTGAAATCATTAATATGGAACTAATTGCAGCTGACAAACAAACCGTGTCTAAGCGAAAAGAATCATTACTAAAAGACGTACGCCGAGGTGATAAAGACGCTCTGGTGACCCAGGCTGTATTGGACAAGGTCGAAGCTACTCTTAATCAAGACAAATATGTGTCGCAATTTATTGACCAGTACACTGAAGATGAATTACAAGAACTTAAGGGTTTGCACTTAATTACAGCAAAACCAGTGTTGTATGTGTTGAATAAAGACAGTGCAGCACAAAACCTAGATGAACTGGATGATGACCGATGGAGCGAACTAATGGATTACTTTCGTGAACACTCGGCACTTTATGTAACAGTAGATGCAAAAACCGAGGTTGAGCTTAATGATTTTGATTTTGAAGAAAAAGCATCAATGCGACAAGACTTGGGTGGGGCAATTGACGACATTGATTTATTGATCAAGCGAGGATATGAACTGTTGCAGCTGATGTCTTATTTTACTGTTGGTGTTCAAGAATCACGCGCCTGGACTGTACCACGAGAATCGACTGCGCCCCGAGCAGGACGAGCAATCCATGGAGATTTCGAAGCAAAATTTATTCGAGCACAAGTAGTTACATCTGCTGATCTATTAGCATGTGGGTCAAAATCAGTAGCACGAGAAAAAGGATTGTTACGAACCGAAGGAAAAGACTACGTAGTCCAAGACGGAGACGTGATTGAGTTCATGGTATAATTT
>JAHDDI010000004.1:12569-14255 GCA_020629435.1 Minisyncoccota bacterium | reverse complement strand
GGAAAAGGCCGATTAGGCCTTTTACTATTTTTTGAATGTAATTTGATAAGAGATTTTTTCGTCTTTTGTTGGTTCACCAGTTGGGTTGTAGTTTGAAAATACTATATAACCCGTTTCTGTTGTGAGTGTTTCTGGATTAAGGCGTATATTTGTTTGAAACGGAATATGTCCACCGGCCTTGATAAATTCTTGGATATTTTTTCCTTCTATTACAGCAATCGCACCCTGTGTAATAAAATTACGATTTTCTAAAAATACTTCATATGTACCGATTATTCCGTCAGTGCTTTTCCAGTTACCGTAACTACCATCAATGCTTTTGATGCATCCCTGTAATGTAGTATCGGTAGGCACTGGTTCTAAATTTCTTAAACCAAGCGTAAAGTGACTAGAAAGTGCTGCGCTCCCTTTTTGAGGACCCAGTTTGTCACAAAATGATTGTTCAGCGATTTGAACTTGATCAGGTGCATCCTTGACTAGGTCAACAGAAGAATCGTTTATTGTTTTTGTATTGAGCCAAACAAAGTACACAAGGACACAGATTGCAATTACCACTAATAATACTGACAACAAAAGATTATTTTTTTTCATGAGATTATATTATTACAATTAGTATACACGATTACATCAGATAATGTGATATGATTTCACAATGAATCATAAATCAGAAAGTATTAAGCTACATAAAAAACACGGTGGAAAATTAGAGGTCTCGTCACGAGTACCAGTCAAAAATAAAAAACAATTATCACTTGCGTACAGTCCTGGTGTTGCTGGGCCGTGCTTGGAGATACAAAAAGATCAATCAAAGTACAGAGATCTGGTTTCAGCTGGAAAAACAGTTGCCATCATATCTGATGGGTCTGCCGTTTTGGGTCTAGGAAATTTAGGAGCAAAAGCGTCTATGCCGGTCATGGAAGGAAAATCAGTATTATTGAAAGAGTTTGCAGGACTTAATTCAATTCCGATTGTGCTAGACACACAGGATACAGAAGAAATAATTGCAACGATCAAAAATATCGCACCATCATTTGCGGCCATTAACCTAGAAGACATCTCTGCTCCTCGATGTTTTGAAATAGAAGAACGACTCAAGAAAGAATTAGATATTCCGGTTATGCACGACGACCAACACGGCACTGCGGTGGTAGTCTTGGCTGGGCTAATAAATGCTATGCGTGTAACTGGACGTAAGAAAAAAGAACAGGTAAGAATTGTGGTTAACGGCGCAGGGGCAGCTGGTGTAGCGATTACAAAATTACTGCACGCATACGGATTTGAACAAATTGTAGTTTGCGACAGTAAGGGGGTATTGCACAAAAAACGGACGGATGTAAATGACACAAAGAAAAAACTTTTGAAAATAACTAACAAGAAAAACATTACCGGACAATTGATTGATGTTATGAATGGATCTGATGTGCTAATCGGTGTGTCCAAAGCAAATTTGTTACAAAAGGAACACATCTGGGCCATGAACGAAAACCCGATTGTTTTTGGCCTGGCAAATCCTGACCCAGAGATAACCGCTGAACATGCAAAAGAATATGGTGTGGCAGTGTTGGCCACTGGTCGGTCTGATATTCCAAATCAGATAAATAATGTTCTGGCGTTTCCTGGAATTTTCAAAGGCGCAATTAATTCTGGTGCTACCAGTATCACCGAAGACATGAAAATGGGTGCTGC
>JAHDDI010000004.1:0-12469 GCA_020629435.1 Minisyncoccota bacterium | reverse complement strand
CGTCTACTTTTATTATACATATAAGTTTGTATAATTAAATAATTATGGCATTTGAAGACATAAATCTAAGTCAAGTACACATTTCAGGCGAAGAACATTTTGATGTAATCGACAAAAATGACGACCCAATGTTATGGCCACATACCAAAGGATTGGATGCATGGGATAAATACAAGTCTGTTCCTGGTGGTGATATCGATATTTTGATGGGAGCTGAGTTTAGAGCACTGCAGACATATTTAGAATCTGACGTATGTCAGATTGCAGAGCCTGTCAGGACAGAGGTGTTGAAAGAAATGCAAGAAAGGCGAGCGCGCGAAGCACAAGAAGATAAAGACGAGCAAGAAGACATCTACAGAAGTGCTGCATAAATTTGCATAATTTAGAATTATCACTATAATTACAAAAGATGAAACGGTCGAATATACGACCAAAATTGAGAGAGAGCAAATGAAAATTATTGACATGACGGCGACGAATGTTGGTCCAGTCAAGACGGTGACAGTTGCATTCCCGAAATGGGCGTGCGATTACTATTGTGACGACAATTATCTGTGGCGTTCAGCGGCATCGGATGAGCCATGCGGACAAAAGCTGGCGAATGCACTCAATGCCTTTGTCGGGGTCATTGACCCCGAAAACAAAGTGTATACGACACCATCGTTTCCTGTGACCACTGGTGGTGATCTCGCATTGCCACAATGGCCGGAATTTTTGTCTGAGGGTCGAGCTTCTGAGCACGTGTCCTGATCCAATAAATCATATGAAAGGTGGTAGTTCGAAAGAATGCCGCCTTTTTCAATTTACATAAAAAATGGTATAAATTTATCAATTGAGCAAAAATAACGAGGAGAGCTATAATGCCAACACTTACAACAGGTAAAGCACCAATTGGATCACCCGATCAATTTTGTATGGTCTCAGCGCGGAAACAAGATGGCGCCATAGTTATGGTTGAGTCTTGGATTAGGCACCATGGCGGGAAAATTCGCAAGAGGCCCTATGACATTCTTAGACTGCCTCCAGAACAGGTAAGGCACTGGATTTGTAATTGGAATGGTGTCTCTGGGTATTTGCGAGTACCGCTGATACGTCTAGAATATGTTCTGCAGAATCCTGATGAATTCGAAACAGGGATAATTGTTGCATTACCAGAGGATGCACGCAGGTGGACTATCTCTCGCGCGGAAAGTTTGACTAGGCAAGCCAGTCCTATGCCGTCAATTCAAAAAGAACTGAATCTGGGGCCGTGAAGACGGCCCTTTTCATTTGATATACTAATAACATGAAAGATGCAAAGAAAAAAAGAATTACCGTAATCATATTATTATTTGGACTGATTGGTCTTGTGGTTTATTTTTGTCTGTATTATTTTGTTATGTTTGCGTCATGGAACTATAGTGCCGATTTTTTACAAGCTGAACAATGTTTGGACTATGGTGGGGTGTGGGATTTTTTGCAGTCTCAATGTTGGTTAGCTGGGCAATGCGAAGACGGTGGTGGATTTTGGTCTGCAGCTAGTTCCACATGCATTACAGAAAACAATTAAAACAATAATGATATAATGTTCTCTATGACTAAAGTAATTACACGGTATCCACCATCACCAACGGGGGAAATACACATAGGAAACATGAGAACCATGTTGTTCAATTATCTCTGGGCAAAAAAACATGACGGACAGGTAGTTTTGCGTTTTGAAGATACAGACCGCGAACGAAGTGACGCAAAATACGAACCAATAGCGCTGGCAGCGTTTGATACATTGGGGATTACTCCGGATCTGGGGCCATTTAGACAAAGTGAGCGAACGGATGTGTACCGAGAACGTTTACAGGGTTTAATAGACCGAGACATGGCTTATGAAGGAGAAGAATCGTCTGATGGGTCAGGTAACAAAGTAATCCGCTTTCGAAACCCAAACAAAGAAATAACGTTTCAGGATCATGTTTTGGGAGACATCACCATAGATACAACTGATTTTGGCGATTTTGTTATTGCACGGTCAATTAATGACCCAATTTATCATTTTACTGTTGTAGTGGATGATATAGATATGGGTATTACTCATATTTTGCGTGGGGCAGATCACATAACCAGTACTCCACGACAAATACTGCTAATAGAGGCTCTCGGAGGAGTTGTGCCAGAGTACGCGCACCTGCCTTTGATTAATGGTGATGACAAAAAGAAACTATCAAAACGACATGGGGCTGTTACGGTTGGTGGTTTTGTCGCACAAGGTTATTTGCCTGCGGCAATTGTTAATTATTTAGCATTTTTAGGTTGGAACCCAGGAGATGAACGAGAAATATTCAGTCTCGAAGAATTGGTATCTGAATTTTCATTAGAACGAATTGGAAAAAGTCCCGCGACTTTTAATTATGATAAATTAGATGACATAAATCGTCATTATTTGTTACAACTAGACGCTGATTTTGTCTATCAGGAAATTCTAGCTTTTTTGCCAGTAGACACAAAAAATCAATTTGAGTCAGATTCAGTTAAAGCAGCAAAAATAATGGAATTGATAATACTAGAGCGAATCAAAAAATTTGGAGACGTGACTGCCATGGCTGATGCGGGTGAGTTTGAATATTTTTATACGCGACCTGATTTAGATACTGATTTGATTCAGTTTAAAGATGACAGTCTGGAAAAGGCAAAAGAAATGATTGGTTTGGTTATCGAAAAACTCGAACAGGTCGATGATGCTGATTGGGCCAAAGATACTATCAAAGACACATTATGGGACTGGACATCTGAAGTGGGCAGGGGAAGTGTTTTGCATCCCATGCGTACTATTCTTTCTGGTTCCAAACAATCACCTGATCCATTTACTTTGGCATATGTACTAGGTAAAAATGAAACTATTGAAAGATTAAATACAATTAATCAATAAAAACATGAAAAATATTATTGCACTACTTTGTTTCGGCGCAGCATTTATCGCAGTTATATACACGGGGATGTGGTATGTACAACAAAAAAATCAGCAGTATTTGTACCAACAACAAAACCAAATAAATCCAGTAGGTAATTTAGTGCCAGACGAAGATACTCAAATTGCTGGGTCTGATCCATTTGGATTATTCGGAGCAGACGAGGCCCAATACGAAATTACCATACAGGTAAACTGGAATTCACGAAATCACGGGCAGTATTATCCTTCGTCAGCGCGTTTGTCGCAGCCAGTTACATGGACAGGAAGCAATAACCCAGTGTTTTTCATTGGTCAAAATGCCTCGGCTGGAATGATTGAGTTTGCAGAATCCGGGCGTACGCGTGGAATCAAAAAAGAATTAGAGGACCTGAGAGAACTAGGAAGAATAGACCAATTCGAAATCACTGATGTGGTTGACGCCCCAGGTGCAAACACATATACAATGACAATTAATCGAGACAGCCCTGTGGTGTCTATCGCGGCAGCGCTGCTGCCTTCACCTGATTGGTTTGTGACCCTGGAAGGCTTAAATCTATTAGAGGACAATAGGTGGAAAACAGGAGTCACTGTTTCAGGTATTGTGCTGGATGTTGGCTCTCAGGCAGGGAATAGTTTTGTAAATAGTACCGCAGCCAGCGAAACAAATGGTGTGATCACTTCATTGTCGGACATTCCTGTCCAGACCCTGCCTGCTTTTGTTACATTTCAGTTTAGGCAAATAAATATTTAATTGTATGACCAATAACGTAGACAGCGTCTTTTGGTTTCGTAGAGATTTACGTCTGGATGACAATACGGGATTGTTTCATGCGCTATCAGAAAATAAATCTGTTTTACCAGTTTTTATATTTGATAAAAAAATATTAGACAAGTTAGAATTAGATGATGACGCAAGGGTCACATTTATTCATGAAACCATAACAGATATCAAAAATCAGTTGCGACAACAGCACAAGGACATGCTGGTTTTATACGGTGACACAGAAGAGCAATGGAAAAAAATTATAGAAACATACAAACCAAAGTCAGTATATGTTAATCGTGACTATGAACCATATGCACAATCACGCGACAAAAAAATAAAGCAATTACTTGCCGACAATGATTGCGTGATGCACTCTTTTAAGGACCAAGTAATTCATGAGCCAGGAGAAGTATTAAAAGACGACGGCAAACCATACACGGTATATACTCCGTATAGTAAGAAATCAGCAGCGCAATTAAATGTAGAAAAGGACCTGTGTCATTACGCTAGCAAAGAAGTGCTCGAAAATTGTACAACAATTGATTGTGACGACATTCCAACATTGCAATCAATGGGGTTTTCTAGGAACACGACAATTTCTATTCCGTCTGCAAATTTCGAAAAAAAAGTTTTAGAGACATACAATGAAACAAGAGACATCCCTGCACATAAATCTGGCACAAGTCGAATTGGGATACATTTGCGGTTTGGAACTGTCAGTGTGCGTCAAGTAGCACGTGCTGCATACCAGGTAGCAGATCCAACTTTTTTCAAGGAACTTATTTGGCGGGAATTTTTTATGCAGTTGTTGTTTTATTTCCCTCACACTCCCCAGAAAGCATTCAAGGAAAAATACGACAGTATTCCATGGAGAACAGGCAAAGAGGCTGATGCTGATTTTGATGCATGGTGCCAGGGTAAAACAGGATACCCGATAATAGACGCTGGGATGCGTGAATTAAACCAAACTGGGTATATGCATAATCGCGTTCGCATGATAACGTCGTCGTTTCTCTGTAAGCATCTATTAATAGATTGGAGGCGGGGTGAGCGGTATTTTGCGCAGCGGTTACTCGATTATGAAATGGCTAGTAACGTAGGGAATTGGCAGTGGGCAAGCAGTAGTGGTGCAGACGCAGCACCGTATTTTCGAATTTTTAATCCGTATACTCAACAAGAAAAATTTGACTCTCAGTGGGAATATATTTCACAATGGGTAAGTGAATATGACACCGATGATTATGTGTCGGAAATAGTCGATTACAAAGAGGGACGAGAACGAGCACTAAGTGTTTACAAAAAAGCACTCAGTTAGTATAATATATTTAATTGAAAAAGGAGTCCGGCAGTGACACAATTAAAAAAACATAAATTACCATTAGAGTTAACACTGAATGAAGTAGTCTTGTACGGTGATTTAATGCTTTCGACAGCATATACGGCTGTATGGACTTACAGTATCAGTGAATCCCAGGTATCTTTTAAGGAGGTTAAAGTGGGTATTCACCTTTTCCGTATTGTTTCGACGTTGGTTGGTGCTCGTGGAGCACCTATGACTGCTTCTGAGATTGCGAAGACCGTATACTTGCGAGATGTCTCAGTACACGATGTCGCATCAACAAGAACGCAAATTGGCCGACTGAAAACTACTTTAGAGGATGCGGGCTCAAACACAAAAATTCTCAACAGCAAAGCAGACCCTGGTGTTCCACGGGGAAGTGTCATCTTGAGATGAAACGTACGCGCACAATTTGGTGCGCGTTTTGATATACTGAAAACATGACAACCAGAAATATATATTTTGTGCGACATGGAGAAACTGATGCAAATGTAGCAGGCACAGCTCAGACCTCTGATAGTCGACTGACAGACAAGGGCAAGGATCAGGCAAAAGTTGTGGCAGAGAGAATGAAAAATTTTAAGCTCACTACTGTTTTAACTAGTGAACTGATAAGGGCTGCTGATACTGGCACACAAATTGCAGATCACCATAATATCCCAATTATTCAGTTAGGTATTTTGAACGAAAGAATAAAACCATCTAGTGTATTTGGTCTTTCACATAGTGATCCAAAATATATTGAATACTTTGACAGACTGATTAATTCTGCACATGATATTGATTATAGATATGAGGACGGAGAAAATATATATGATTTGGTAGTGCGAACAAAAAGGATATTGGAGTTTATTGAGCAAGAGACAAAGGGAGATGTCGTGGTTGTTAGTCACGGAGTTTTACTGCGTATCATTGTTGCATACATTTTGACTAAATCAGAAGATTTGAGTGTATATGCCGAAGCGTTTAAAAATTTACATATAGATAATACTGGAATCACGCATGCACTTATAAAAGACAGACACTGGATGTTTGGAACAATAAATGATTCCACCCATTTGTCTTAGAGGTTTCTTTTGCTAGTATGGAATCATGACACAATACATTATCGCGTATATCGCTACAGCAATATCATTTGCTCTTATAGACTTACTATGGCTCGGATACATTGCAAAGAACTTTTACATGAATCAAATAGGATATTTGATGGAATTTAATTATGTGGGGGTTGTTATGTTTTACCTAGTCTACATTGCAGGGATTATTTTCTTCGCAATTGCGCCCGCATTAGCAATCACAGACGGAAGTAACCAATGGAAATTAGTGTTGTTTATGGGATGTCTATTTGGGTTTTTTGCCTATGCTACCTATGATCTGACTAATCTGGCTGTTACCAAAGATTGGCCTTATTTAGTAACATTTGTTGATATTGCATGGGGGACAATACTGACAGGTTCTGCTGCAACCGCAGGATATCTAATTACTAGAATTTTTACAGCATAATCATGAATTTATTTTTTCTTTTCACATTGACCGCAATCTCTTTAATTGTTGCATTACTGTTTGAATCTCTGGTATCTGTTTACGGTATTCGGAAGTCTAGAAACGACATTGCAGATGTTGCATGGGGGTCAGTATTTGTAGTTATTGCATTGGCTATGCTGTTTCTTATTCCATATCCAAATTACATCGTAAAATTAATGATAGTTTTAATACTTGTGTGGGGGCTGCGTCTAACATTACACATTGGTACACGACATTTTGCAAAAGACAAAGAAGATCCTCGATATGCACCATGGCGTGAGGAATGGCAATGGGTAAAAACACGCAGTTATTTTCAGGTATATTTACTGCAGGGTGTACTAGCAGTACTAGTACTCTCTAGCTTTATTACATACATGTCCAATCCGGGGATGACTCCAGTAGTGCTGATATTATTAGGTCTAGGAGTTTGGATAACTGGTTTTGTTTTTGAAGTGGTAGGAGACTGGCAACTTGGTCAATTTATTAAAGATCCCAAAAGCTATGGTTTACAAAAAGGCGACCTAATGACAAAAGGCCTATGGAGTATGACCAGACACCCTAACTACTTCGGGGAAATGACTATGTGGTGGGGGATTTGGATAATATCATTATGGACATTAAATCCATTCTATATCGCAGTTTCAGCAATAGGACCAATTGTTATTACCTATTTATTGGTTTATGTCAGTGGGGTCGCAAAAACAGAACAATACTGGAAAGAAAAATATGGTGATAAATTCGAAGAATACGAAAAAACTACAAATAAAATAATTCCAAATTTTTTTAAAAAATAGCAAACAAATCTATTGATTTGCTTGCTTGGCAATGTAAAAAATACAATTCAAATTATTACCAGCATCGTCTACAGAAAGTCACCAAGGCAGTATTCAGCGTAAATTAAACTCTTGCGTTAAAAACGAGGTCTGTTACACTAAATTTGAATCTTTTGCTTGGAAGTACTAGTTTTAGGGCAGTTAGGTAGAGTGATTCGTTATTAGATAACCATATCATTATGGCAAAAAAATTATTTGTAGGAAACCTAGCATGGGAAACTACAGCAGAAATGCTTCAAGAAGCTTTCGAAAAGTTCGGACCAGTATCTGACGCATTTGTTGCAAAAGACAAATTCTCAGGACGATCTCGAGGTTTCGGATTTGTAACATTCGACGTTGATGAAAACGCTGATACTGCAAAAGAAGAAATGCACGATGTAGAACTTAACGAACGACCACTTATGGTTGATTACGCTACACCCAAAGCAGAAAACTAGTAACACACTATTTTCAAACAAAAAACCAACATTCATGTTGGTTTTTTGTTATATTATATTTATGACACTAGACAAAATTGAAAAATCGTCGGAAGAATACAAGGAATATATTATTCATGACGTGTTACATACATTTGACGGGGTGACAGCTCGATCAATGTTCGGAGGATACGGTCTATATTTGCCAGATGAGCAGTACGGAAAAATTATGTTTGGGGGAATCGCAAATGACCAGTTTTTTGTTCGGTCTGACGACGAACACAAAGATTATCTGGTTGCAGAAGGTGCAGAGCAGTTTATTTATACTGGGCACAAGAACCACAAGAAACCGACACCTATGCCATGGTGGTTTGTGCCGGAACATATTCTAGAAGATAAAGACAAACTAAGTCATTTTGTCGAAGAAGGTTTTGAAATTGCAAAAAAGCATAAAAAATAATTTGCTACAATAGACATATGAACAAAAATGAACTGGTTGTAATGGAGGGATTTCATGTGTGTAAACACGCGGTTCGTTTTAATGCTGAGATTGCAGAACTGGTAACACCAGACAAGAAATTATTATCTGGAATGCTACAAGAACACGCACCAGATATTGCTGACGTGGTATTAGGTATGGTGCAGGAAATTAGCACTGAACAATTTGCAACATATTCAAACATAGCTATTCGTACACCATTGGCAGGCAAGGCAGTAGTTCCGATTTATACAGAAAATGTATGCGAAAGTACCAAACCAATAGTTGTGTTGGACAACCCTCGTGATCTCGAAAATATCGGTGCAGTGGTGCGCTTGGCAGCGGGCATGGATTGTGCCGCAGTGTTAACCACTGGTGACGTCGACCCCTGGCATAAAAATTGTCTGCGCGGATCACAGGGGTTGCATTTTGCCTTGCCAGTAATCAAAATAGACTTATCAGATGTTAAATTATTGCAAAACAAAACCATAGTGTCTTTTGACGAACGAGGTATCGATCTAAATGACAAAGTGAATTCATGTCAGGACAATCTTGTTTTGGCATTTGGTAGTGAGCGAGCAGGAATGAGTCAGGAATTACAAAATATATCAGATGCTATTGTTAAAATTCCACAAAAAGAAGGTGTGGCAAGTTATAATTTAGCCACGTCAGTTGCCATGGGGGTGTACCATTACAGAAATAAACAATAATCATGAAGTATCAAATAATAACAGTGGGAGAAGTAAAAAAATATTATTTTAAAGAAGCAATAGAAGAATACAAAAAACGTCTGCAGAATTTTTCTGTTTCACATGTCGTGGTTAAAGACAACAAAGACGCATATACAAAAATAGACCAACACACACAGGGAACTTTTACCGTTGCATTAGACGAACATGGCAAACAGCATAGCTCTAGGCAACTGGCACGTTTTATCGAAGAGGTTGAACTAGAAGGCACAACAACCATGTCACTTGTTATTGGTCCAGCTGATGGTCATAACGATGAATTTGTTCACAATTGCGACTACGTACTGAGTTTGTCTAAACTAACAATGCCACATGAAATGGCGCAATTGTTTCTTTGCGAAGCTCTTTACAGAGCACTGAGTATTCGAAATAATCACCCTTATCATAGGGATTAATACTCTTGTTTCAGAAAAGATATGTGTCATCATAGAATAATGAACTTGATAAAATCTTTTAAAATTTCAGGCGTAGTAATTAGTTTCTTTGCTTTGTTTGTGTTTGTTAATGCACAGTCAGCAAGGGATATTCAGTCCATTGATGCTTTGTCGCTAGACACACAGGATTCAAGTTGGAAAGTGACCGTCAATTTGTTTATTGGTGATCATTATTTTTTTATTGAAGATATACAAGACACATCGGAACTTATAAAAGAAATCAGAATAAAACTTATCCAAGAATTCGAAACGGAATACTCTTTATCGGAAATAGAAACAAAACTGAGAATAATTAACAAAGAACAGGGAGCTGACAGTGATTTGGATGGTACAATTGAAGAAGATTATCAAGATGTCACACCAGACGAACAAAATATATTTCAACTGCTGGTTGCAATTATTATGGCAATAATTGAATCAGGTAATTTAGATATATCAATTGAAGAATTATTACTATAAATTTATGAAAAAAAACCACTACTTTTTACTTGCAATCATGATGCCATTTTTTGCATCAGCCGCACTGTATACTCCTGAAGATACAGATAATGTATATTACGTTAAAGAAGGTAATGACTACGAAATCCATTTGTTTTTGAAAAATGGTTCATTCTTTAAATTTGACTCAGTCGAGTATAAAAATAGTAGATATTTACTACTAGAGGAGACAGCACGAATGATTAATGAGGACAGGAAATTCACCAGTTTTGATGATGATGATCTGGTGTATCTTTTGGATGGAACGGTACCATATACAAATGAAGATATAAAAAGTGTAGATGTTGTATTCACTGACACAGAAGTGTCTATAGTGGCTGACTTTTTTACTGGTGGAGGTTTTTCTGTTACTGAAGAATACACAACAAAATTTATCACAAAACAACAAGTCGCTGAATATGTTGTTGAATTGATAAATAAACAAGATGGTTTTGAGGGTCAGTACACAACAGCACAAATATTAGAACAATATGACGATTTCGAAGGAATTAACTATTATGCACCTGCAGTCACATCAATTGAGGTAAGTTATGACACTACAGAGCAATTGTATGTGGCAGATGTTGCGTTTGAAAATGACGCAGAAAAGAAATACGCAATTTTCCCAAAAGATACACAAAGAAAATTGATTGTTGATATTGCTACACGAATTAATGAGTTTTATGAGGATTTTGAAGAAGAAGGAGGGGTAACTCCTGATTTAGTAGCAGAAATGGCAACGTGGAAAGAAATTCCTATTTTTGCTGATGAGATTCAACAGATAGTTGTAGAAAAAAAAGATGACTCTAACATTTACATTATGGTTGGAATCACATCTGATGATGGGTTTCTGATAAACACACTGTTCCAAGCAGCATTTTCAGGAGACATTAATGATGCAGAGCTAGTTGCATTAAAAGTCGCTGACACACTAGACCAGTCAACAGAATTTGGATCAGAATTCGACCTACTGCGATTGGTAGAAATAACGACTGTTGGCGATATTGATTTGTCACAGTTTTCTACGTTGGAGGGAGAAAATTTTGCCGAAAATGAATTAACTGATACCGAAGAGGTCGAACAAGAGCAATCAACCAGTACTACTTCGACAAGCACAATTGATGCCCAGCCCGATACTGTTGATACTGAGTCGAGCTCAGATGATGTCATTGCTCAACTAATTGAATTACTAATTGCACTGGTTGTTAGTCTTAATTTGGATATAGATATATCTGCATTACAAACTAAATAAGACTTATGGGTAAAAATCTTTTTCTTATACTGACTCTGTGCGGTGCGTTATTGGTGGGGTATGTCATTATATCTGCATACCAATATACAAAATTTTCTTACGTGTTTCCTTCTTCGTTTAATTCCAAACAACAGTTACATTGGTATATGCCAGAACTAATTGACTGGAGAGTGTCTCAGGGGTCAGGAGACTATCAAACAACGAATCTGGACTATGTACTCGATCATGCCTTACAAGAATTTCAGGGAGGATACGATGAAATGACAGTGACCATTGCCCGTGCCACACGAGTAACACCATTTAGTATTGATGAACTGGAAGAGACAGAAACGCTTTCACGAGGGTCAATTCGTTATAGCAAGCCTGCATTATCAAAGGACGGTAATTACGCGACTTCGCTATTTACTGTTAGGAACCTGGATGGATTCTTTACTATTCGTGCACCAGTGAATTTCCCTGCACAATGCTCACCAAGAGACACGCAAGCAATCGTTGCATCTGTTTTGACATCAATATCATCTGATTCAAAACCGCTACGTTCTGATCTACTGCATAGTTTAAAAGTATGGCAGACAATGCGTTCACTTAATTGGCCCCAGACAACATCATCTTGTTTTTAGAGATACTCCACAGTTTGATTTGTCTTTACTGTCTTACAGATACATAATGAAATAGTAGGCAAGACAGTGTCTGCATAATATAAAAAACAACAATGAAAAAAATATTACAAACAATTGCAATGGTATTTGGATTTTTGACTGCATTTACGTTCGTTGCCGCTGGTGACGAAGCTGTGCTGTACACACAATCCACTGCTGAGATAGAAGAAATCGAGGCAAAACCATATAAATCAATTGATAGAAAATGGGAAATCGAAGTTGAATACGAAGATGACAAAGATTACAAGTTCTATGTCTATGAAATTGACTCAGAATCAGAGTTAATTTCTGAAGTGGCCAACAAGTTAGATATCTCGATTTCTGTAGTAGAAGAAGTGATTGAAATCGAAGACGAAGATGAACTGAATGACGATGAAGATGCTTCAAATGACATAGAAGAAATCGAAGCAAAACCATACGCAACAGTAGAAAATAAGTGGCAAATCGAAGTAGAATACGAAAAAGGTGATGATTATAAATTTTATCTTTATGATATTGAATCTGAAACAGAGCTTACCGAATCAATTGCAGATAAATTAGATCTTACTGAATCTCAAGTTGAAGCATTCTTGGAAATCGAGAATGATGAGGACGAAGACGAAGACGAAGATGAGGACGA
>JAHDDI010000019.1 GCA_020629435.1 Minisyncoccota bacterium | reverse complement strand
AGTTACTTCCTGCCACTACAAAAGGCACGCGTCGCATGCCTTTTGTTTCAAGGGCCGAATGATGAACGAAGTTTGGACTAGATACCTAGAAATATAACCGTGTGCTTCAAATTCTTGACTGGCAAAGGCAACCAAGCCACACAGTCGCTGTGTTTTATTCCTAGAACGTGTTGGTGAGACTCACTTTTATGAAGTGTCTACCAAATTTTCCACCAAGGATCACTCCTTATTGGATCATCTTGGGTGGAACAGAATTCTAGTATGTTTTCTATTGAACCCAAATAAGTAAGTACTTGCGAGAGTCCGTTTTCTTCAGACACTTTCCTCAACCGAACTAGCTCCTCTTTATAACCCCCTAAGTCTTTAATCTCATCTCTATTACCAGCAACTATCGAAGACGCTTCGCCGTAGACATCAGCATCAAGCATTACGATTTCAGGTTTAATTTCAGCACCAACATCGGTATTTGTATCAGGAAAATCTATACTCCTATGTTTTTCAAGTACCATCTTTAATTCTTTTTTGTTCATATTATTTTACTTAATCTACTGAAAAGCTGTTATTGGGGTTGATTGGTCCATGTGTCACCTGTTTTCCAGATGAATCGTATATTCCGTAATAATTATTATTACTATTTGTAATTTTAGTCCCTGGGTCTCCATTTCTTAGAGTTCTCGGAGTACCCGTATCTGAGTAATTTTGGTAGAAGGTATTTCCATCATTGGTGTATTGTCGTGAACTCCTACCTGCTCCGTGTTTACCTACGTGATACTGTAAACTAGCACCTGGTGAGTCAAAAGTCCCCCTATTCCAAGATGTAGCTGGATTTGATCCAATGACTAACTTTTTGGTTAACAATGCAAGACCTAGACTACCTTCAACTTGACCAATAATATAGTCTCTCTCTTCAGCAGGAAGATTACTTAAATTACTCAGAGTGTTATAAGTATCCACCATTTGCTGTCCGTTGTTATAAGCGTGCTGTTCTGAGGCCTGTTGCGCATTATCATTCCACAATCCCCAAATAGATAAGGTCACTTGATCTGCCGCATTAATCGTTGCGTCCCATAGAGCTTCAGGTGCACCCACCGCTGCATCGCCCGCTCCATCACAACTAGATTCATTGTAGCAGTTACCACTTGGGTCATTATATTTGATCGGATTATTCATCACATATGAATACTTATTCATAGTTTGTGGGTTTCCTAACTCTCCTCCCCAAGCATCCACACTCGTAAATCTTTTTAGATCAGCATCATAATACCGTGCGTTCATATAATGCAGAGCTGTAACGCTGTCGAACTCTTGATCGGTAAATGTGTAAGCTGATTCATGAGTACCACTTCTGTCTCGTTCACTCCCAAACGTTTTGTAATCTACTGCTTCCTCCACTATACCACTACTGTCTGTAGTTAGTGAAGTCGACTGTAGGTGGTCTTTGTGTGTGTAGTGTATTCCATCTGTATCACTAGTTAATACTCTGTGGGCACCTGCAAATACATGGTTAGCGTAGTCTCCATCGTACTCTACATAATTATTAATGTAGTACTTGGTACTTGTTCCAACTGACTTAGACAGTCGTTGTCGAGCATCAGTATACGCGTAGTCTGCAATAGTGGTTCCGTCGTTTTTTACATTTGATAGTCTATCGTTCCAGTCGTAGGTGTACGTACTGACAACTGAACCATCATCTTTACTAGACAGGTTACCATTATCATCATACGTATATGTCTTGCCCGCAAAACTAGTTGCAGCTTGTGGGAATGTTCCATCTGTATAGCTGTACGCATCTGCGTTATGAGTCAACATATTCCCTGTCTTGCTATAGGTATATGAATCTACATCGGTAGAAGATATCAATATACTCAAATACTTTGGACATAGCCACGTACTGGAGAATAAAGTGTTCACTTTTATACCTGAAGACTGGTTGGTTCCAGTTCTAACCGACTGTAAAAAGGCGGAAAAGGAATTTAAACGGTTAGAACCGTCTAATCTCGTTGTAAAACAAAGGAAAAACGAGGATTTGAACCTCGTTTGTCCTGCTTTGGGCGATTACCGGGAATCGAACCCGAATTGCCGGTACCACAAACCGGAGTAATAACCGTTATACCATAACCGCCATATGTAATTGTATCCTCAATGACCGTTATGATATGTTTGTGGTACCGGTACCACTCTGTATCCAATAACTTGGGAGTAATAACCGTTATACCATAACCGCCATATGTAATTGTATCCTCAATGACCGTTATGATATGTTTGTGGTACCGGTACCACTCTGTATCCAATAACTTGGGAGTAATAACCGTTATACCATAACCGCCATATGTAAATGACTACTTGTGTCATTATTTATATTCAATACTTTATTGAAGTGTCGGTATTATAGCCAAAATTCGGCGTTTTACAAATAATAATTATTTTGTATACCCAGAACCCGCAATATCGTCCCATGTTAGGCCAAAATATGTCTTATATGACATAAAAAATAGTATTTCGATAGGAATAGAGATAATAATGTACCACACCCACCAGTCAAAATTCATTCCAAGAAATGTGATTATTGTTCCTGATCCATAATAATTAATCATAATCACTAATATAGTCACAAGCGATAGTCTGATATCAATAGAGGCTATTTTTGAAAATTCTTTTTTGAACAAATATGCGTACGCACCATATGCAAGTAAATTAAACAAAACAGATATCAAAATAATATCTAAGGCAGGACTAGCTAATACAATTGGTAATTCCATATAGCAATTATAACGTAATTATTGATAAGTGGGAGCAGTCTCGTTGACGCCTAATTTATCGTTGGTTGTCCGCACCATTGCATACAGTAGTGACGATAATCTGTTGCAATAGGCCAGTGTTTCAGCGTGAATTGCTATAGTAGTTTCGTCCGCGGCCCGAATTACAGCGCGCTCAGCCCGCCGTGACACCGTACGAGCCAAGTCAACAAATGCAGATAATTCTGACGCCCCAGGCAAGAAAAACGATGTAATGGGTTCCAATGTTTCTTCGATCATATCCGTTGTATCACCAAGCCAGTCAACTTTTCCCTGGTCAATATGTTTGTCTGCCCCTGCCAGTTCTGCCTGAATAGTAAACAAGTGTTGCTGAACATCAAACAAAATATCTGATGCCTTACGATCTAAAATAATCATTTCCTTTTTATCATATTTGGCCCGACATACACCAATAATTGCGTTGAGTTCGTCGAGTGTCCCTAGTGCCTCAGTAACGTCTGATGTTTTTGAAATTCGTCCAGGCGTTCCAAACAAGCCTGTTGTTCCGTCGTCTCCTTTTTTTGTATATAAAGTCATAGTTTTTGTATTATAACAAAAAACACCACTTGGTGTTTTTTGTTAATGTGTAATAAAGAATTTACACCTCACAGGTTCCTGACACACAGGCCAACTCCTTTGCCCCTTCTGTTTCGTCAGCTGCTTCAAATGAAACAATCTGAGAGAAGTCAATTTTTGGGAATTTTTTCATCAATGCGTCATACTGTTTTTTATCGATTCCTTCGTATGGTGCCAACTGATACACGTGATCTGTTCGTGGCAAGAACGACAGTCCACCTACAATGTCCCAATTCTGATATACCCAATTTCCTACCTCAATCCATTCGTCATCCCCAACAGAGACAGTCACTGATGGATTATGTTCGGTGTAGGCTACTTTTACTTTTTTCCAGTGTGCTAGTTGATCCAGCGCTGTCTGGTCATCTTTGAATGTTGCTCCTTTGGGTGCCTTCACTGGGAACTCCAACACAAATGTATTTGCATTATCCTTACTCTGTCCTACTTCTGGGTGATATGGTACTCCTTGGGCTTTTAGCATCTTAAACAATGCGTCTGTCGCAGAAATTCGAATTCGTCGAATATAGTATGGTGCATGCCGTGGGTGCATTCCAGATGCTGCATCAACCAATTGAGAAACAGTTCCTGATGGTTTTACTGCTGTAATACAGGTAGATTGGTTTGCGCCAAACTTCTTTGCGTATTCTTTGTTAACCTTGATTGCTTCTTTTCGTAATTTAACTAATGTTTTTTCATTGTGTACTGCAGGCGAATCCCACTGTCCTGTAATTGATACACCCAGCAATGCTTCTTCTTGGCAGTTTTTCTTCCATTCTTTAGACAAATACCCAAAGTTGGTTAATGTTGACTGATATGTCCCAATGATTGTTGCCACACGAATTTTTTCCAACAATGTTTTTTCGGTATCTTCTGGTCGAGCCACTACTTCCGATAGGTTGCAGAACTGTTTTGACCGCAAGATAATTTCACCACATGGATTTGTCCCACAATCATCCAAATATTTTCCAAATGTCTCTGCACGTCGTTCCGGTAATTGTTCCATCAATGTTGATCGGTTAAAGATTCCACGTTCTCCTGAACCTGATTTCACTAATGCTAACCATTCTTCTAAGAAGTCTGCATTAGATGGTTTTTCGTTATAGATGGCGCTGTTGTTTGCCATCATTCGTTGCGGTGCTGTGTTCCAGAACTGTCCATTTTTTGCGTCTCGCATGTGTTCGTCGTCTAGGTCAGACAACGAAATCAATGCGCTTCGTCGTACCCCTCCTGAGACAACAATTTCTCCAATTTTACAGACAATGTCATGAACATCGACATTCGATAAACGTCGGCCTTGTCGTGATAGTAGTAATTTTTTAGTGAAGTCCATTAAGTTCATTAGCGGTCCTGGGCCTGATGATTTTCCACCCATTGTCATTAGTCGCGCACCCTCTGGCCGCAATGCAGAATAATCTATTTCAACACTTTTTCCGTCGAACCATGCTTTCAAGGCAGCTACATACGCATCTGCCCATCCTTCTTTGCTGTCTTTTACCTTAATGTTTACCACCTCTCCTGTTTGTTTTTTAATTTGCGGTAATCGTTGCACTTTGTCAGATTCTACAGAAAATCCAACCCCCGTTCCACACATTGAAATATACATAATTTCTCCAAAGTCTTGTGCTTTTGATGGTGCAATAAACGAACAGTTGTACCCCGTTACATTTGTTGTTCGTGCTGCAGGACCTGCAGACCACATCAGTCGCATAGACGGCATTGACCACTGATTCAAAATATATTTCCGCACCAAGTCTTCGTCTTTTTTAGACAGCTTAGAGCCCAGGTTTTCTTTCATGAACGACATGTATCGGTTTACTGTTTCAATCCATGTTTCCCGTCGATCTTCGTCTTCAATCCATTTTGAATATGAACGATAATATACAAACTCAGCCAGGTCATTCTTGAAATACTGTTTCGATTCTTGTGATAGTTTTTTTACATGCTCTGGTACTGGTTTAAAACGCGCTCGTTCTTCAACTCGAGTTTGTCGATAGATAATATATTCTTTGGCAACTTCTACCAAGTCTGCCAAAATTAATTCCTTTTCTACTGCGTCCTGAATACCTTCGATGTCGGGTACAAAATTCTTGAATCGCTTTCCAATTTTATGCATTTCGTCACGTACTCGTGATGCAACCACTTCTGCCTCATTTTTTGATCCTTTGCCAACTTTTTTCATTGCCTTCCAGATTGCGTCAACAATTTTTTGTTCATCAAATTTTGTTATCGATCCGTCTCGTTTTCGAACTTGCTTAATAGTTGTCTGTGAAGATGCTGTTACCATAAAATAATTAGTTAGGGGGGAGAAAAAACCACTTGGCTACGATTATACGCATATCGGAACCAAATAGCTTTTTCACCTATATTCGCCTTGTAAATAAACCTTACCACTTGAACAGTATCAAGATACTGTTTCTGACAGGAACCTTATTATAGCAATTCTGATATCAAGTTGACTTGACCAAACTACGGTCTTTTTGTTGCTTTTCCACAGGCAATTGCCCACTTTCTATCAACAACTTTTCCACAAATTGTATTTATGTCAAATTTGTTGCAAACAATAGAAAAAAGAGCCGTCTTGGCTCTTTTTCTAATGTTTGTTGTTGGGCAAATCTAGTCCTTTGCTTCATCTTCGCTGTCAGTGTCTACAACTTCTTCAGTTGATTCTTCTACAGGAGTCTCTACAACTGGTGCTTCTTCTCCTAGTTCTGCTGCAACTGCGTCTGCGTCAGCTTGTGCAGCTTCTGCTGTGTCTGCTTCTTCTGCTGCAACTAATTCAGCTGCAATCATATCTTGGTATTCTGCATCAGAAAGTGTTGCAGACCCCATGATAGTTGTTTTACGTAATTGTCGCTTAATATCTTTTGCAACTTTGTCACGTAGGTGGTATAGCTTGCTCTGTCGTACTTTTGCTCGTTTCACGATTTCGATTTTGTCGATAACCGGTGAGTACAATGGGAAGATTCGTTCAATTCCTACACCATTTGATACTTTTCGTACTGTAAATGTTGCTCCGTTTTCTGCTCCGTGCTTTGCAGCTAAAACAATTCCTTCGAAAATCTGGATTCGGATTTTTTCTTCTCCTTTTTTACCTTTAGCTTTTTCTTTAATTTTAAGTGATACCTTTACAGTATCTCCCGCTCGGATTCCAAGATCCTTTCGTTCTTGTACATTCACAGATGTAAAACCTGGAATGGGATGTGTGTGTAAATTTGCTTTCATAACTTTATGTTTACTGGAATACGGCAGTCAACGCCATAGAGCCATCTATGTGAAATAATGCGGGAATTGTACCACCAAACACACTATTTGCAATGGGTTCTCTTGTTATGGCTTGCATTAATAGTGTGTTACTGAAAAAAATTATGGATGCATTTTTTCCATCAAAATTTTAAACCATGGAGTGAATTTTTCTGGAGTTACAGTTATTTCTGCCTGGATGTCACTAATGTTTGCCCAGTGTGCATCAGATACTTCTTCTGGGTTGTATATATCAATTGGTCCTTCGTAGGTACCGGTATATACTGTGTCTAATTCATGCTCAAACAAATTGTCTGCCAATTGTGCTTGGTATAAAAATGTAAACTGTTTTTCTAATGGACAGGTAAACCCCATTTCTTCTTGCAAACGTCGAGGTACCGTAATAGCGATATCTTCTCCAGGGATGTCGTGGCTGCAGCAAGCATTGGTCCACAGACCAGGAGTATGGTATTTACAGTCTGCACGTTTGTGTAGCAACAACTGACCTGTCTTGTTGTATATCATAATAGAAAATGCTTTGTGTAGTTTGTTTTCTACATGGGCCTGTAGTTTGTCATATTGCCCTGTCTCGTTTCCGTCTGTGTCACATAGTATTACTTGTTTCATGCATGCAAGATTAGCATAATTTTTCATGAAATCACAAAGGCCACGTCTTCGACGCGGCCTTTATCCCAAATTTGTAATTAATCTAGCAGATAATCCTGAGGTTGAGGTTTCATCTGCAAGCGATTAAGTGCACTGATTACATACGCATCAATTGGTTCTTGTGGCCCACCCTTGGGTGTACCCCATGTCCGATTTGTTGTCAGCGATTTTGGATCTTGTGCAGTTGCAGCCATAACGTTCATTCTCCCTTTGATTCGTCACTTATTATACAAATCTACCCAAAAAGAAAAGGCCCGTGCTCCGCACGGGCCCCTTTTATATCTGCCAGTCAAAACACAAGCGCTGCCAGCTCAGGCTTGTTTTTCAGAAGCTTCCGCAGTTTTTGAATTGCTGCTTGTTCAATCTGGCGAACACGCTCTCTTGATATGCCAAGCTCTTTACTGATATCGTCCAAAGTGCGTATCGGCTCAATCAGTTTGCGCTCGGTCAAAACATGACGTTCGCGTTCATCCAATGAATTCATGGCTTGAAACATCCAACACTTCAATTGGTCCAGGTCATGTTCACGCTCTGTAATGTCCGCCGCCTGAGGGCTTTCATCTTTCAGTAAATCTTGCCATTCACGACCTTCATCTTCCACGGATTGCTGCGCATTAAGTGAAAGATCAGGTCCTGACAATTGACCCCACATCGTTTTCACGTCAAGCAAAGGAACATTCAGTTCGTGCGCGATCATCTCCATTAATTGATTTTCTGTTAACACTTCACCCTCTCTCTGCGCTTTTTGTTCTAGTTTCCCTCGAACTTTTCTCAGGTTAAAGAACAATTTTTTGTGACTCGCTTTAGTGTCTGCGCGTACTGCCGAGTTGTTACGCATTGTGTATTGCTGAATGGACGTCTCAATCCAAAATTTGGCATAGGTTGCAAATCGCACCCCCCGATCAGGGTCAAACTTTTCAGTCGCCTTCATTAATCCGAAACTTGCTTCTTGGATCAAATCTTCTCGGCTAGTCCGAGATTTATGATACCGAGAAGCGATCGCAATTGCCAAACGTATGTGCGCGTTAACCAAACGATGCATTGCTTGTTCATTGCCCTCGTCTCGCCAAGCGCGTGCGAGCATGGTCTCAGTGTCCACATCAAGCATGTCCATGTCCATGGCTTCTCTTACAAAATCTGCTTCAGATTGCATACTATACCTCGTTTTGTTGTTTCTTCTAAAATGACTATGCCATATTATGCTATATTTGTAAACTCTCTCGGCAGTGGTGCGCTCACTGTTATTTCCTGGCCGTTTATGTCTTTAAATACTAACTGTTGTGCGTGCAATGCTTGTCGTTCAAACCCTAAATTGTATTTTGTATCATTCCGTTTTCCTGCGTACAGTGGGTCTGCAATAATCGGGTGGTTGAGATACTGCAGGTGAACTCGAATCTGATGAGTTCGACCAGTTTTGGGTACCGCATTAATTAGTGTGTATAGGTGACCTTTATTTTCAAAACGTTTAACTACAGTAATGGTTGTGTACGCATCACGAGTCCGCCCACGGATTGCCTTGGGGATTGCTGTCCAACGACCAAATGTTTTGGCGCGGCCAATTGCGGCATCCACTATATATTCGTCTTTTTTCATGTCTTCGTACACAACTGCGGTATAGGTCTTTTCTGTTGTGTGATTCTGAAACTGACTTTTCATGTGTGTATGACCCGCGTCGGTCTTACATAAGACCAAAACCCCTGACGTGTCGCGGTCCAATCGGTGTACGATACCTGGTCGTCTGATTGTTGCTCCACTGTCTGTTTCAATTGGCTCTTCACCCACGTCTGCGCTGTCTGGGTACTGCTCCACAAACCAATCAACGATTGTTGGTTCTTCTCGTTTACCGTCACTGTGCACGATAATTCCCGCGGGTTTATCAATAACTACAATATGTTCGTCTTCGTGCAAAATAGTGATATCGTTTTTCATAACCATCAGTATACCATCAATGTTTCTTACCATTAAAACTACCTAGACCAAAACACTGATCTTCAGTACTCCTTCTATCTCCTATGGTTACAACTAATTCAAACCCCTACAGGTCGGGCGAGACTACAGTAGTCTTCGTTTGGATAGTCCGACCGAAGCCAGTTTGAAATAAGTTAGTAACAAAAAAAATCCGAAACAAAAATGCTCGCTGTACATTACATAAGATATAGTTTGCATATACTATACAGACATAAATAGACTGCTATCTCTTAAACTTACGCTGTGTGGTCAAAGCCAAGAATAACCAAATCAAATAATACCACACCACCTGGATCTCCATAACTACATTTTGCCAACTTTTTAAATCTAATGAATTTAATGTTCCTGTATTGTTACCGAACACAGGAATAAATAATTTAAAGTTCGCATCAAACAAAGCTGCAAAAGACAAATCTGGTTTAAATGCCAACAAAATTAGCATCGAAATAGAGAAAGAGACCGCCATATGCACTAGTATACGATAGACTGATTCACAGTACCCCGACACAAATCCATAAATTTTCATTCCCCACCGAAATAGTCTTTGTTCACCGTTAACCGCAAGACGTTTGTTCATGGCCCGCATTTCACCAACATAAAAATCTCCTGCTTTTTGCCAGTCACGTGAGTCTTCCAAACTACGCTTCATCTGACGGTTTACGTCTTCTAGGTTTTCCCAGTGGCGACGTTCATCAAATGGTTTGAACGAAAATCCCATTAATCCAAACTGGTCAATTTGCATGGGAGTATAGAACCCAGCAAGCAATTCTCGGTAATGATCGAAATCTTTGTATGGCATGCGTTGCGACAAACGTTCGAACAACAAATCTGCTGTTTCAGCACGGTGAATCCAGGTAATAAACGCAGGATATGTCTGTTTCGGGTCAGATGAATTAACAAAGGTAATAATGTCTCCAATTTGTAAATCTTTTCGCTCTTCGTCATCTAGACGAATGGTTAATGTGTCAGACCCATTTGCAATTCGTTCAAACATAACCGCATTAGTTGGTACCGAAATTTGTTTCGCCAATTCTTGATAAAAACAATTCCGTCCCCATGTTTTAGAAAAAATACAATTCTTGAAAATAATCGGTACGATATAGCAGTCCTGAAATAGTGTTTTTGATAAGTTTACGTTAGTAAATAACGTATTGGTTGGAAAAAATATATACCGAAAAATAAATACTGGTGGCTGAAATTGTGAATCGGACCCATCTATACGCGGATATGAATTGAGCAACGAAAAGAATGTTGTTGTATGGTCTCGAGAAAAAGATGCGTAGGAAAAATCGGCTCGATGCCCCATATATGTTTTATGAAATGTAACGTTATTTTCAAATACCGTTTTAAAAAATGATACCTCTGAGGTAAATTGAGTGTGATTAAAAAACACCTCTCCGTCAAACACACATTCCATAAAGTTTGTGTTCCGAACAAATACTGCCCTACGTGCATGTACTCGCTCTTTAAAATGTGTGTCTTTGAACGTAACATAGCGTTTAAATATAGCGTGTGCCATATCCATGTCTTGGTGCAACACACACTCGGTTAATATAAATCTCTTGATAAATGTTGCGTTAACCAAGGACACTTCTTCAAAAAATTCACAATTTCTAAATATTATTTCGAAATCATAATTTTTTTCTAACTCAACTCGGAAATCAAATTCACAATTTTCAAATATTCCATTCTGCTGTTCTAGCTGATTTTGAAATTGTTCACGGGTCATCACAATTGTTTGCATGACAATCATTGTACCAGAACAAACCGGCGGCATAAATACCAGACAGAACCGGGCGGCATACATACCAATGTGCTTATATTTACTTTGCATGATATCCCAGTGGCATCTCTTTAGTGGTATGATTAGAACCAAGTGATACTACGTCACAATTTACACTAAACACACATATTATGAAAAATATTTTACTTATACTTATCGCAGTGATTGTGGGACTGGGTGTCTACCAAATGTTTTTGGCAAATAACACCACAGTTTCAAATACAGAATCTGACCAGGTGATTACTGATAACAGCGAACTAGATGAACCAGCAGATATGACTGATCCGATGGATAACGATACTGCAACCGGTACTGACCCTGCTCCAGAGCAACAATTGTCATACTGCCAAGACCTGAAAGCAAACATTTCAGGGTCAGCAAATTTCGTTATCACAACAGACATGACTGATGGTTCTACTATTTCTTCAGGAGACGCACTGTCTGGTTGTATTTACGCCCCCAACGGAAATTATGGTAACTGGGCTCCATTCGAGGGACAAGTCGGTTCCTACGAAGTACTATCAGGTACTGGTGACGTTCTAGGGACGGGACCATTGCCTGTTGTGCCAACAGACTGGATAACACCTGCGATGGCTGGTGATGATATTCAATACACTACCAACCTGGTTTTTGATGCAACGGGATACACCAGTGGGTCTGTTGTGTTACGTAACGAAAATGCGTCAGGAGAA
>JAHDDI010000003.1:24074-56771 GCA_020629435.1 Minisyncoccota bacterium | reverse complement strand
CATGACGGTTCAGACTACATCATGAACCTGATTGATACCCCAGGACACATCGACTTTGCTTATGAAGTATCACGAGCCTTAAAGGCAGTCGAAGGGGCAATTTTGTTGGTTGATGCAACCCAAGGAGTGCAGGCGCAGACACTGACCACACTAACCATGGCAAAAGAGGCTGGATTAAAGATTATCCCAGCCTTATCAAAATGCGATAGCCCATTATCACGTGTTGATGAAATCAAAGAAGAGGTGGCGCTACTGTTGGATTGTGAAATAGAAGACATCTTAGAGACATCTGGAAAAACAGGCGCTGGAGTAGATGAATTACTGGTTCGTGTTATTGAACAGGTTCCAGCACCAGAGTCTACTTATGATAACGACACAGATCTACGTGCGCTTATTTTTGACTTTAAATATCATCCCAACAAAGGAATTATTGTGTTTGTTCGAATATTAGATGGACAGGTAAAAAAGTCCAAAGATTTATTATTTAAAATAATGAACGAAAAATTTCAGTCAATGGAGGTTGGGGTATTTCAACCTGACGAAGTACCAACCGACAGTTTATCAGCCGGAGAGATTGGTTATATTGTGACTGGAATTAAGAAGCCAGGAGTTGCTAGTGTGGGAGACACTGTTGTATACCGAAATAACGCATTAGAGGCATATCCTGGATACGCTAATCCGAAACCTGTGGTGTGGGCGTCGTTATACCCAGAATCTCAAGATGATTTTGAACTATTACGACCAGCGCTGGAAAAACTGCAATTATCTGACAGTTCATTGTCCTTTGAAGAAGAGACAACGGGGTCATTGGGACGGGGATTTCGTTGTGGTTTCTTGGGTATGCTGCACATGGAAATTGTGACCGAACGATTACGACGTGAATTTGATTTAGAATTAATCATCACTCACCCGACCATCGTATATGAGGTAGTTAGAAAAAATGGAGAAGCTGAAACAATTTACAACCCGTCGCTGTTTCCGGATCACGGTGACATAACGTCAGTGCAAGAGCCATGGGTATTGGCAAAAATTATTTCGCCAGACGAATATTCTGGAGTCATATCACAAATGTTTTTCCATCATGAAGGTAATGTACAGTCAAACTACACCTTCGGAGACGGGCGTGTAGAGATAAAAGGTGAATTACCACTGCGAGAATTGATGCGAGGTTTTTTTGATGAACTAAAATCAACCACGTCAGGGTATGCGTCACTGTCGTATGAACCAATCGAATATCGTGATGCCAACGTAACGCGGCTGGATATTATTGTAGCTGATGAGCCTATGGCAGCCTTTGCACGGGTAATATCTAAAAACAGATCCCAAGAAGAGGCTGAATCCGCAGTAGAGAAATTACACAGTGTCTTGCCACGACAGAACTTTGTTATGAAAATCCAAGGAAAATCTATGGGGAGAATCATATCGTCGAAGACAGTCAAGGCATATCGTAAGGATGTGACAGCAAAATTGTACGGAGGAGACATTACCCGAAAAAAGAAACTATTAGAAAAACAGAAAAAGGGGAAAGCAAAGATGCGTGACATGGGGAAGGTGAATATCCCGCAAGATGTGTTCTTGAAAATGATGAAATCTGATTAGTAAAACAAAAACCGCCTAGGCGGTTTTTGTTTTACTAGATTATATAAATAAGAGAGCTGGCAGCCATCGAAAGGATGACAAATGAGCCCATAATGATCCAGAATATTTTGATTGCTTTTGATTTTGGTCCGTACATATCTCTATTGTAAATCAGAATTCATTTTTATCAAAATGGCTTAGTGCAGTTTGGTGTATAATAATCACATTATGTCGATTCGTAATAATAAAAACAAATCAAAAAGACAGTATCTATTTTTAGGAGTAGTTGTTTTTGTGACATTTGTGGTGACTCGATGGGCATGGGGAAATTACTTGTCACACAAACAAGCCCAAGCAATGTTACATGAACTAGAGTTGCGCAAGGCAAATATTGAAACCAGACTAGAAAAGGTTCAGGCAAGAAATGAACTATTAGAAACTGACACAGGGGTGCAAGATTTTTTGATTGAAAAATATGCAATCAAAAGAGAAGGGGAGCGTGTGTTGGTTTTGGTACGTGACGAAGACGAAGAGATTGTAATTAATGAAGAAGAAAAGACATTTTGGCAAAAAATGAAAACGACATTTTTTGAATAAAAGTATAATCTATGGGTGTATTGTTTTGGGTTATGTGTCTAGTTCACTCTCACTCCATTCTACTTAAAACATACCTAACTTTTAATCCGGCAATTTTTCTGCCTTTATTCAAACACTACCAGCTTTGTATACATGATAGTCTAGGTTTGTAAAACCGTGAGACTAGCCCGACCAAACTACCTGGTTGAAATAACTATTCAGTTCGTTTGGTCTGCGGATAGTGTTTGGAATAAAGGGGTGGGAGGGCTTACTTCTGTTCTGGTAATTAGATTTCAAGATTAGTTAAAATCTAATGGTACAGGAATTCTACCGTCACAACTTATTTCAAACCCTGCAGTAGCTACGATGGACAAGAATTTACTGACAGGTAGTAGCTACGAAGCAAGTTTGAAATAAGTTAGTAACAAAATATGCCGCGACAAGAAGTAGGATAGTTTACGATAAACAGTATTAGGCAGCACAAAACGTATTGTTGAGCTATTGCGTAGTAATAAAAATATGTTATTCTACTGGCCACTATGGCACTAAACGCACACATCACAAAAAAAGAAAAAGAAAATACCTTGGGTACTTTAAAACGGTTTACTCAAAAAGTTCGAGGAGCAGGAGTAGTTAACAAACTGAAATCTCAGAAATTTGAACAACGAAAACCATCTGCATTAAAACGAAAAAATATTGCTCTACGTAAGATTCAAAAAACAGAAGAGCGAGACATGCTTCGAAAAATGGGAAAAATTAAATAGTACAACTATAAACAAAAACCCCTCAAGGGGTTTTTGTTTATGTCTCACTCCTAGCGTATACTAGAGATATGATAGATATCTCAAATACAACTCGTTCAGTGTTCCCTAAAAAATATAACTACAACGAGATGGCCGCTGCGGTGTTGGGTAACAAATATGAATTATCTTTGGTTTTTTGTGGAGAACATTTGATGCGAAAAATAAATAGAGAAAGTAGAGGCAAGGATTATGCAACTAATATATTGTCGTTTCCACTGTCAGGCACAACAGGAGAAATGTTTATTTGTCTGCCGGTGTGTAAAAAACAATATAAAAATTTTGACCGTACTTTTGAAAATTTTGTAGGATTTTTGTTTGTCCACGGATTAGTGCATTTGAAGGGGCACGACCACGGTGCTACAATGGATAGACTGGAGTCCAAATTTAGAAAACAATTTGGTATTTAATTATTATGTCACAAATTATTGCAGCAATTGATATAGGGAGTAATACAATCCGCGTTGTCGCGGGCCAATTGCGTGATGAAAAAATTGTTTTATTAGCACGATCTAGTGCACAATCTGCAGGGGTGCGTAATGGATACATTACCAATAAATCGGATGTGTACGTAGCAGTCAAAAAAGCAATCCGATTAACAGAAAAACAAATTGGTCAGCAGATAAAAGAAATATATGTAACCGCAGGTGGTGGACCCATGGCAACAAAAATTGTGTCTTCTCCAGTTGCGGTCAGTCACGGTGACTCTATTGTGACAGAATTTGATATCGAACAATCCATCAGGCGTTCAGTTAAAAAAACTCTGTCAACAAACCAGAGAAATATAGATTCAATTATTTTGCACTACAAGCTGGACGGACAAGAAACAGTATCAGAACCAATAGGAATGAAGGGTAAGAAATTAGATGTTGAAGCAATGCTATTTAATTATGCTAGTCAGAATATCGATGCAGCAGAAGACGTACTGGACCAGATTGAAGTAGACACCGAAGATTTTTTACCAGCTATTATTGGCGCTAGTATAGTGTCGCTGTCTACCATAGATAGAAAGGTAGGATGTGTGTTGATTGATATTGGAAGCGACGCAACATCATATGTTGTTTATGAGCACGATGCTCCAATTCATGTAGGATATTTGGAACAAGGAAGTGATTCAATTACTCAGGCCATAGCATTGGAATATCAAATATCTGTGTCTGACGCAGAAATAATTAAATTAGGAGGGCCAATTGCCGCATCAATTAGTTCGGAGAAAGTTCACGCAACAATTAAAAAAGCAACAATCGATATTTTTAAGAAGGTAAACGCTGACTTAAAATCAATCGAAAAGAGTGGTAATTTGCCAGGAGGAGCTGTTTTGTGCGGTGCAGGGTCAATGTTACAAGATATTGATATGTTGGCGCGTGATGTGTTAAAAATACCTACCAGAAAGGCACTCATTCGTGCATTCAAAAGGCAAGATGCAGATGAGCGTGAACTGGGGTGGGCAAGTGTTTACGGGGTCGCTATTCAAGCAATGGATCAAGAGCGATCAAAAAATAGGGGTCTACTACGAAATCTAACCCGAAAGCTGTTCTCGGCTGTTCGAAAATTTTCTGCATAAAGTCTATTTTCGACTAAGTAGGTTCTTGTTTGCAGCTTGCGTGGTTTTGTAAAGACATAGTCTTTGGATATGTACATTTGCGCTTGTGCATCATCACTTTGATTGTTTAAAATTTTTAGTATCTGCTTTGGAATTTTTTTTATTACTAACTTTTTTTGAACTGGCTTCGACGAGACTGCCTGAAGGAAAAAACCATCTAATCGTCTCGTCTGCAGGGGTTCAAGAAAAGTTGTAACGGTGGAATTAATACAGTATTAAAATTGTACTTGAACCTCAAGCTAAATTACATAATCGGAACTGAATAACACCTCCGTCCTTTATTCCAAACACTATCTGCAGACCAACAGGTAGTTTGGTCGAAGCTAGTAGTGTTTGAATAACGGACAAAAAAAGATACTGAAAAAAGCTATTTTGTATAGAACAGAGTGAGGATACATGGATATATATTCCAAAAAGTTAATAATAAAAAAACCGAAGCAAATAATATAATAAGTTGCTTGTGTAGGATTGAGATGCCCAAAAACATAGCCAAAACAAAACCGCATTGCGCGGTTTTTGTTGTTGTAAATAATATTCTTACATTAATTTTTTCATGTATTTTGCCAGGTCCTCTATTTTTATCTCATCTTGTGCGCTGGTTTCCATGTTTCGAACCAGAACTTTTCCGTTGTTTGCTTCTCTTTGGCCCACAATTAGTGCGTATGATGCGTCGTTTTCTACGGCATGTTCAATTTGGTGAGATATCTTTTTCTCGTCCAGGCTATGGTTGAGTGGAGCACCAACAGATTTCATTGCCTCCATAATTTCTAGTGATTTTAGTTTTGCATTAAACCCAATCTTAATTAAATGAATGCTAACATCTGTTGCTTTAGTGGTTGGTTTTTTAGTTTTTGCTTTAAAGTCCATTGATAATCCAACTGCAGCAATCTTTCTTTTACGTGTTACTTCTCCGGCTAATTCGTCGTACCGTCCACCGCGGGCTAGTACTTTTGATTCTTTTTCTTTACCGATTCTTCCCTTAATCACAAAGATAACTTTTGAGAAATAATTTTTATCACCAATCAATGAATCTGAAATATTGTATGGAGTATTGATTTCTTCTAAAAATTCTAATACTTCTTTAAAGTGAGCAGAGCTGCTATCAGACAGGAAGTAGATAGGTTTTGGTGCGTCTGCATTTATTTCTTGCATATAATCTTTGTCAGAAGTAAACAACTCCATAACATGATCAGCATTAATTTTTTTCTTTTCAATAGATTTCAAGTCATCCGTCCGTGTTTTGTAATACGCAACTAGTTCTTTTTCAAATCGCTTAACAGAATCTTTGTCTCCGATTGAATTAATTTCAATAGATAAATCTTTGTATCCTTCGTCTTTTAAAATAGAAAGTGCAGTCTGAATAACTAATGCTTCGGCCAAAGCATTGTCCACCCCAATTAAATCAAGCCCAATAGTATTGGCTGATTTTTTTCCATCTTTTTCTTTTATCAATGGTTTATTGTAAAACATCATTGATTTGGGTATTTCACGTTTCAGGTCGTTGTCACTGCTGTAGTATTTTAGCACCTTTACTTTTTCTTCTTCGGCACGTTGCCCTTTAGTGTTTGCACCAGCTGTTTCTTTAATTTCTACTAAATCAAAACCATAGTGAAACGCAGTATGCTCAGCGTTATTTTTTGGTTTTGGAGTTTGTTGTTTTTTTGTAGCCATAAAAAATGTGTATTAGTATTGTTGGTATCTACCTGGTAAAAGATTAATGTCTGTAAAAGGGAATAGTCGCATGACGGGTTCACCTCTAATAGCAGTTTCGTTCAGTGGACCCCACGCGCGCGAATCGTAACTATTTTCCCTGTTGTCACCCATCATAAAATACTCTTGTTCTGATAATGTCAGGCTCACCTCTGCATATGTAGGGTTTTTAATGTAGGGTTCTTCGAGAACGAAGGGGTCTGAGCCATCTTCGGGACTAATAGTTACGACAGTGTTTGATATCGAAACAGTTTCTCCGGGTAATCCGATTACTCTTTTAATATAAAATTTATTATCATCATTTGGAGATCGAAACACTAAAACATCGCCACGATCAATATCTGACAGTTTGTGCCAGAATTTGTTTATTATCAAATAATGTCCAGTTTCATAGGTTTCTGACATGGAAATACCAGAAACTATATACGGTTCAGCGACATATATTCTAAAGGGGATAATAATTACGAACAACAAGATAAAGAATTCTGTTAATTCTCTGATCCACGATTTATTTGATTCAGATTTCATCGGCATGATTATACCAGAAAAAGGCAATTATACGAGCAAGAGCAAGGATTCGGCATTAAGGAGAATTCACAAAAATATATAAATGATTCAGAAATTGATGATTTTGGGGCTCACAGTAAGATGATACAATAGCAAGATGTTTTATATAGTTGGATTAGGTAATCCAGGAGAGCAGTATCAGGATACACCACATAACATTGGATGGATGATTTTAGACTTGTTGCAAAAAAAACATAATATTGATTTTGATGATTTTAGTTTTGACCGTATGCGTAAGGCAGATATTTCACAAGGTGTTATTGGTGAATGCGGTGTAACACTGATTAAGCCACAAACATTTATGAACGAGTCAGGAAAATCACTCAAAGATATTAATGATATCGACATAGACAAGGTTATTGTTGTGTATGATGACATTGATTTACCCTTTGGTGTCGTTAAAATTGCTCGAAATCGAGGAAGTGGGGGGCATAATGGCATAAAAAGCATTGAAGAGGTACTAAATGGCCGAAATTTTATACGTATACGCATAGGTGTTTGCCCTACGGACTGGTTTGGTAATCCTCGAAAACCAAAAGGAAATAATGCAGTACAGAATTATTTGGTCAAAAGAAAAATGTCCCGAAAATATACAGGGCAATTGGCGGATATTGCGGACAGATCAGATACGTATATCCAACGCATCATAGCCGAGGGATACACCAGTGCAGTTAGTAAACAAAAATAAACCCTGGCCTATCTGTTAACATGTGTTGTTTGTTGATACATAATTTAGACATATAATAGATGGTATGAATAATTTTTCTGAACCACAAAAAATCTTAAACAATATTGGAATGGGAGCCGGGTCAGTTGTTGTTGACTTGGGTTCTGGAAGTGGGCATTATGCCCGGGCTGCTGCACAACTAATTGGTCCAGAGGGGCGAGTATATGCGGTTGATGTACAGCACGAACTGTTAGAACGAATTGCGACCGAATCACAAGAGCAGGGGATTTCAAATATTGAGATTATCCATGCAGATATCGAAATTGTTCGTGGAACTAAATTACAGGATAATGTAGCTGATTCAGTTTTATTATGTAACACACTGTTCCAGTTAGAAGACAAAGCATCTGCAATCACCGAAGCGTCCCGAATAATGCGACCAAATGGACGACTAATTGTCATCGACTGGACTGATAGCCACAATGGTTTGGGTCCAGACAGTGCGTTAATTTGTGACCAATCAGCTGCAACAGAGCTTTTGCAAAGTAGTGGGTTTGTTTTGGAAAAAGAATTTAGCGCTGGAGACCATCACTACGGAGTAATTGCTCGACAGGCAAATAATATATCAAATAATAGTAATTAATATGCAAGACAAATCACTTTTCAGGTTGGCATTGATGGGAATATTTGCTCTATTGATTATAGGGGGTGTGATATCCTTTGCTACCTTTTCTGCCAAAGATTCCGGTCCACAAATTGGGTCTGTGGAAATATGGGGATCATATGATTCAAAACAATTTAAACAGTACTTATCGTTGATGCAAAATAATTTTGAAGGATTCGACAAGGTAAAATATACTTATTTCCCTGAAAGTCAGTTTGATGAAGAAGTCCTAGAGGCACTTGCATCTGGACGGTCACCAGATTTGTTGTTTATTGATGAAACACAAATGAGTCGATATTTAAATAAAACATACACGCTAACATCAGAAAGCTACTCTAAGCGTATATTTCAAGAAAATTTTGTTGAATTAGCAGAAGTGTATTTTCGTGATGGTGGAATTGTTGCATTACCATTGGCATCTGATCCACTGGTTATGTACTGGAATCGAGATTTGTTTGCATCGGCTGGTTTAGCACAACCACCCAAGTCATGGCCTGATTTTTTTGAACTAGCACCAGAGCTGAGCATTGTTGATGAATCACTAAATGTTTTGCAGTCAACAATTGCATTTGGGGAGACTCGGAATGTTAATTACTATCGAGAAATATTAGCAACGTTGTTGTTCCAAATTGGAAACCCAATAACGTATCAAGCACAAGACGGAAACATGTACGCCATATTAAAAGGAAACGACACCGTGGAATCCGCACTGCCTGTGTTGCGGTTTTATACAGAATTTTCGGATGCATCCAAGGGGGTATATTCTTGGAACAGATCACTGCTATCAGCAGAAGAGCAGTTCCTGGCGGGTAAATTAGCCGTCTATTTTGCACCCGCTTCAGATATTGCTGGACTACGTCTGAAAAATCCAAATTTAAACTTTGCTATTGCAGAAATTCCGGCTGTTGATGAAGACGTGTCTCGACGTAAGTCAGTTCATGCACGACTGCATGGGTTTATGATTCCACGTGCATCAGATAACATTGGTGGTGCATTTACTGCTGCGACCAACATGACCAGCCAATTGGGGGCAAATTTATTTTTAGATCTATCAAATTTGGCACCAGTACGACGAGACTTGGTCAACACAGTTTCAGAAGAGGTGTATCAAGACGTGTTAAAGACCGAGGCAATTTATGCTCGAACATTCATTGACCCCAATGAACAATCGACGAATGGAATTTTTTCACGTATGATTGAATATATTACTAGTGGACAGAGGTCAATTGACCAAGCGATTTCTGTCTCTAACGCTGAACTTGATGAATTATTACAGAATTAGTTTAAACAAAATACTATTTGTATTTACCGCAAGCCTGATTAGTATCTTTACAATTCCAAGTATAGTAAATGGGGCACCAGTGGGGTGCGCTCTTGATGATGCGCAACTCGAAGCAGTATTTGAAGAAGGTTTTGAGTGGGCAACTGTTTCACCTCGAAATGTATACATCCAGGTTGATACGCCAATTTATGATTCAATCACAAATTATCTCTGTGCGGGTATAGATCCAAGTCAAATTGTGGTTCATGAGGCAGCGGATCTAGATGAGTCAGAAAATATTTGTCTAGAGCAAGCACAGTTTTTTCCTTCTTCGGGCGGGTCATGTACTAATACATGTTTTTTTGATCCAACTGGATTATTTAATGGAAAATGGGTTTCAGGATCGGCGTGTTCAGATGATTCTGTGACAGAAAAATTACATACATTTATTAGTGTATCAAGGCCGCCACAAAATTGTTTTGATGTAAATCAACTTGGTCTAAATGAAGCACTTACTCAGTGTAATTTAGCACAGGGACCCTATACGCAATGGATGGAGCAATCGGATTCTTGTGAAAGAAGACAACAGAGTGGTGAGGGATATAGTTTTGATCAAGTTTGTTTTACTTATGAACAAAGACAAGAGCCTGATATCGAAGATCAATTCGGGGTTGGTACAGGTCGTGATTGTACGTATCAAAATGAACAGCAATGTGAGGCGAGGTTTATTTTAAAGTACCCTGAAGAGTCACAGCAAATATCTTCTGCATTGTGTCGAATGATTGAGATCCCTATTGTCGATTCAACTGGACACCAGTCGGGTACAGACGTGAAGTGGTGTATGAATGATGAAGGTCTTGTGGGGAGAACAGAAGCGCAAATAGAATTAGAAGCAGAAGAATTGGCCAATGCAGCAGAGGCAGAACGACTAGAGCGGATCCGTGCTGAACAAGAACGTATTTTTAATGAAACTAAATTTGGTGGATCAGAAGGTGGTCTGGTTCCAGAATGTGGAACAGACGGAACAGGGAAAACATGCGGATGGTTGGAATTTGTTCAATTAATCAATAATGTGGTCACGTTCATTATATGGGCTGCGGCTATTGCTGTTGTGTTGGCAATATTTATTGCAGGGTTTAAACTGGTTACAGCACGAGGTAACTCTGCAGAATTAGCCCAGGCCAAGTCAGCAATATTTAAAGCAATCGGGGGATTCTGTGTCGTGTTGTTGGCATGGTTGTTAGTCTCGACATTTATGGGGACATTCTTGCGGCAAGATTTTATAGACGACGACGTTTCCAATTTATTAGAAAATCAGTAATATAGATATTATGAATAAAACAATAATGATACCTGGGTTTGTGTTTGTGTGGACAGTATTGGTTCCGGCCATCACTCATGCTCAAAACGCCCAGGGTCCAACTTGTGGAGGTAAATTATGTAATCCACTAAAAGACGGTATGGGGCTACAGGAATTAGTTGTATACATTGTGAAAGATATTTTGGTAGGTTTAATCGCACCAATTGTTATTACATTGGCACTGCTGTGGTCAGGATTTCAATTTGTATCAGCTCAAGGTAATGATCAGAAATTGGCACAAGCAAAAACAAATTTTCTCTATGTAATTATTGGAGGAGTTGTTTTGTTAGGCGCATATGTAATTCTGGAATTAGTTACCAATACCGTAGACCAAATAATTCGATAATATGAAAAAAACGATTACAACGATATCGCTTTGGTTCGCTATAGTCTCAACTACTGCGGCACAAAATAATCCAATATTAGTAAACAACCAAGGGCGATCACTGGGAGGCTTTGTCGATGTTTTGGTGTCACTGATGAATAATTTAGTAGCACTTTTGGCAGCGGGTTCATTGTTAGTTTTCTTTTGGGGATTGGCTAAATTCATTTATTCTGCTGGCGACGCAGGGGAACACGCACGTGGACGCAGTCTCATGTTGTGGGGAATTGTCATTTTCTTTGTTATGGGGTCGTTATGGGGAATAATTGCATTTATTGCAGACAGTATTTTTACTTTATAATATGAATATTTTTAAATTTCAAACTACAAAAGGTTTGTTACAAATTGGACTGATATTTTTTCCTGCAATAGTTTTTGGTCAGAATAATAATGTATTTAGTCTGGTTGATACTGTACTGGGTTGGGTACAGTTGTTGATACCTGTTGCATTCGCGCTTGCGTTGCTGTTATTTTTTGTGGGACTAGTCCAATTTATGTTGGCAGCCGGTGATAGTGGAGAGCACGCAAAGGGGCGTAATCTAATGATTTGGGGGGTGATAACATTGTTCGTGATGGCATCTATTTGGGGGCTGGTTGGTTTTTTACAAAGTTCATTTGGAGTTAATAATGTCAAAGCACCAACACAACCATCTATTGAATTTCGATAGATGGTTGTGTGGATTAGAACGTTGTACTTGTATTGCGCAGTGGTACAATAAATAGGTATAATTATTATTGTTAAATTATTTTTTATGAAAAAACTTATTATCGCAGTTGGTTTTGTAGCACCAGCAATCGCATTTGGACAAAATAATGTCGATGGATTAATTGAAACAGTTGGAAGATGGATCGCGTCACTAACACCGATTGCATTTGCAGCAGCACTACTATTCTTCTTCTATGGGCTAGCAATGTTTATCCTAAAAGAAGGAGACGACAAAGAAAAAGGAAAAAGCACAATGATTTGGGGTGTTATTGCAATATTTGTGATGTCATCTGTATTTGGACTAGTAAGTTTCATGCAAAACACATTAAATCTTCAAAACACAGATTCAATTGATGTTCCAAGTGTAAACGGACTGAATCGAGGAAGTGCAGGGGGAGGGTAATATTCTAAAGAATAATACATACTTAGTATATGACCATCGAACAAGCGTTAGGAAAATTCATTACCGTGTTAATTGATCCTTTGATTACATTGGGTTTTGCAGCGGCGTTACTGTTTTTCTTTTGGGGTTTGTTTCAATTTATGGTTAGTGTCTCTGACGGACAGACTGATAATTCTGTTGGAAAAAGTCATATGATTTGGGGACTGGTTGGAATGACCATTATGTTCTCTGTAGGCGGGATAATTAATTTCATCACGTCGACTGTTGGTGCAAATCCTGCAGACCAACAAATAGAAATAGATGGTGGGTTCCGGTAAAGTACTCATGAATAACAGATAGAACAAAACACACCATGAGGTGTGTTTTGTTCTATCTACCATATTGGATACTTCCTTATCCCCACAGTTTTGTTTGGTTTGCATCCTTGCGCGGGATATAATCAGTATATGGATAGAGGTATTAACGCGTCATTTATTCCCAAGGGAGATATTAAAAGCAAACAAAAAGTGCGGGCACCTCTCGCTGCCAATCTTTTTCTGTTAATTGCGATTATTATTTTTTTGACATCCCTATTGGCATCTTTGGGAGTTTTCTTGTGGTTACAACAAATAGAATCCGCAAACTCACAAGCACTAGAAGAGTTACAGAAAAACCGTGACAACTATGGGCTGTCTACAGTAGAGGAGTTTATCAATGTTAATAACCGGATCAAGTCTGCAACCGTTATTTTGGATAACCACGTAAATATTTCTGAAATATTCAGTATCTTAGAAGAAGATACATTGACTGATATATATCTGTCAGACTTTAGCTTTAATACTGATGGCCCTAATGTTGTGGTCTCGTCTCGGGGATTTGCACCAACCTATGCACATGTTGCACTACAGGCTGACCGTTATGGTCGAGAAGGGAGTCAGATGAAAGATTTATTACTCAGCGGAGTAAATCAAGCACGAGAAGGTGGAATTCAGTTTGATTTGTCGTTCACCTTAGACCAGGATTTATTTATCACTAACCTATAGATATATGCAATTTCTTGTACCTGTTATTCTCATTATGCTTTCTGTAGGGCTTTTTGCTACATGGGTAGATCCTCAGTATCAGCTAATCCAAGAGAGGCAAGTTGAAAAAACCCGATATGAAGAGACATTGGCAAAAACAGTTGAAATACGTGAATTCAGAAACGATATCCAGCAAAGTTATAATGCAATTTCTGAAGAAGATCTAAATAGGCTGTCTAAAATGTTGCCAACACATATCGATAATATTCGTCTTATTTTGGATGTTAACTCTGTTGCTAGTAAACGAGGTATGACTATTCGTGATATCAAGATTAATCTAACCGACAATAGTGCTGGAGTGGAGGAAATCAATGTTTCAGATCAGGGACTGTATGGTGTAGTGGGATTCAACTTTACGGTAGTAACAACTTACGAAAATTTCAAAGACTTTATCGATGACCTAGCACTGTCTCTGCGAATTATTGACGTCACATCAATTGAAATTAGTGAAATCCCAGAAGAGGTCGACTTCTATCGTTTCAATGTCGGAATTAAGACATATTGGTTACCAACTGAATAATATAAAACTATGGATGCTTTAAAAACTACACTTCAAAAATTTAAAAAAGTAATAATTGCTGTTCTGGTAATAGTTGCTTTGATGTTTGCCTATAAAATTTTTGTTCTTGACCCATCCAAGGCTGAAAACGCGGGCTCACTGCGATCAGAAAGTGATTCAATTGTTAGCTCTGAGATTGGTCGAGAAATTGTTGGAACACTTAACAGGTTAAAAACAATTAATATCGACAATGATTTTTTCCAAGAAGATGCGTTTGTTCAATTGATTGACTTTTCTGTTGAGATACAAGACCAACCTATTGGTCGAGACAATCCGTTCAAGCAACCTAATATTGCAGAAGCAGGATCAATACAAGAAGTGGAGGGAGCAGGTGTACTTAACGATGTGACCGAAAACCAAAATACAGACGAGCCTAATGGTTCTTCTAACTAATATACATAACATACATGGCATTTTTAGATTATCTTGTTCAAAATAGTATTATAGACCAGTCAGACGTGTCTCGTATTGAAGAAGACGTGCTGCGTGGGGAACCATTAGATAAGGTTGCTATTGAACGTGGCGCTGATGAGACGAGGCTTTTTAATGCAAAAAAAGAGTATTTTTCTAGTCTCCCGGTGCGATTACAAGAAAGTGAAAAAGCAATTAGTCCAGAAATTTTACAGTACATTCCGGAAAGCACGGCTGCAGTTTATGGTTTAGTCCCGATTGGTATAAGCGAGGACCATACAGTAGAAATTGGTATCTTAGATCCAGAAAATTTAGCAGCAAAGTCTGCCTTAGAATTCTTGGCGGCGGGAAATGGAATGGCGTATAAACTGTTCGTTATCTCGTATGAGTTTTATGATTTTGTAATTAAAAACTATTCAGGATTAAAAGGTGAGGTAAAAAAGGCCTTAGGTGAACTAGCTATTGATGAGGCAGCGTTGCAAGCAGAAGTAGGGGCAATTGACCCAAGCCAAGACATGACGTCTAAAATAACCGAAGACGCTCCGATTACAAAAATTGTATCTAATGTACTAAAGCATGCTGCAGAAACAGGTACATCTGATATTCACATAGAACCGTTTGAGTATGGAACTGACATCCGATACCGAATCGACGGTGTGCTACAAAAGGACTTAACACTGCCACGTAATATTCATAATTCAGTTATCGCTCGAGTAAAAATTCTGTCAAAAATTAAATTGGATGAAAAACGAGTACCGCAAGATGGTCGTTTTTCCGCAAAATTATTAGGTCGAAAAATTGACTTTCGTGTTTCAACGTTTCCGACGTACTATGGTGAAAAATGTGTGATGCGTCTATTAGAATCAGAACGTGGTGCCATGAACGTGACAGAACTGGGATTCACCGAAGAAAACATGGCCAAGGTGCAGCGGGCTATTGGTCGACCGTATGGAATTATTTTGGTGTGTGGACCGACTGGGTCCGGAAAAACAAATACACTGTATTCACTTTTAAACGAAGTAGACAAGGCAGGAGAAAATGTGTTATCACTCGAAAACCCTATCGAGTTAAATATTCCTGGGGTCTCGCAATCACAAATGCGTCCTGATATTGGATACACCTTTGCCAAGGGGTTACGATCTGTATTGCGTCAGGACCCCGATATTATTATGGTGGGAGAGATTCGTGATACCGAGACAGCAAAACTGGCCATCCAGGCAGCGTTGACGGGGCACTTGGTTCTCTCGACAATCCACACCAACACAGCATCTGATGTTGTGCAACGTTTAGTTGATATGGGAGTAGAACGGTATTTAATTGGACCAACATTGATTGCTGTTGTGGGACAGCGATTGTCACGAACACTTGCTCCAACAGGTGGTAAAGAAGTACCAATTTCTGCATCAGTCCGTAATTTTATTGACAAGCAGATACATGATTTACCTGAAGAAAAAAAGAAACAATTTGTAGAGGCAAAAACAGTATTCGAACCACAACCTACTGACCAGTACCCAACCGGAACAAAAGGTCGAACAGGTGTATTCGAAGTAATGGAGATGAGTGACGCATTAGAACGAATTATTTTGACTGACCCGTCGTCTCTTGCCATTTATGAACAAGCTCGATCAGAGGGAATGATTACATTCAAGGAAGACGCAATTTTAAAAGCAATCGGTGGGAAAATTAGTTTCGAAGAAGTAATGAAGTTGTAATGCAGAGTGCTGTATTAAAAAATTCTTTTAATTTGAATTTTGCAGGGGGTGGTGCAGCTGCTGGTTTCTCTTGTGGAACGGCCGCTGCGCTTGATGGCATGTTATCAGGAGGACTGGGCAATAATATACATGTTGCGCATGGCTCATCTGCTGGTGTGGGGTCAATGATGTGTCTAATCTCTTCACCTGATCAGTTCAGTAAAAATTCACTACAGTTATGGACATCTGCATTATCAGATGACCGGTTCATGAAATTTTCAAATATTGTTTCTGAACAACCCATGGTTGATATTGATTATTTGGTTGACGATGTTTTTAAAAAACAGTTCCCGCTGGATGTTGATAATATACTATCGAGCAGTACGCAGTATTCATTTTTTGTCTACGACCACACCGAAAAGAGAAATGTATTGGTAGGGAACACAGAAGAATCAGAAATACACTTAACAGCTGAAAATATACATTTGTTCATAAAGGCATCGATGGCAATGCCGTTTGGATATGAACGAGATGTATTAATTAATGAGCGTTTATATAGTGATGCCTCAGCGATAACTACCTTTGACCTAAGAAGTATTGATACGAACAAAAAAACCCTATTACTTATTAATTCAAATAAAACTGGATCAATAAATCATGTGTTATTTTATATGGCCATTGCATGCTTGCAATTGTTTTTAATGGTTTTTATAAAGCGCTATCGCAAAAATTTATTTTCCTTGGGTTCGCTAGCACTCAAAGGGTACCGTGAAAGAAAAACCATGCGAATTCTCAGGAATTATGTTGCACAAGGGTATGTTTTGATTATTGAACCACAAAGAAAGATTGGAGGGACTACTGACAATGCATTGCCGGTTTTAGAAGATAATTATTACCACGGAAGAGAAGTGATTGGAAGCAGAAAAAATGAAATTATTGATTTTCTCAATAGCTAATTTTTTTTCAATGTGTTGTAATTTGTTAAGGTATTGATTTTTATTTTACATAAAATCTTTTATACTAATGTATATGGACATCAAACAAGAACTCAAAAATTTAATTCAGATAGTAATATCTGAATCCGCATCTGACCTACACCTATCAGAAGGTCGGTATCCGACTATTCGTGTCTCAGGAACCCTGATCCCTATTACTCGGTCGCTACAATTAAACAAGGCTCAAATCAATGAACTTTTGTTTATGTTGGTGACACCAGAGCAACGTGAAAAATTTATTCAGAAAAAGGAACTTGACTTTGCATTTGAGGCAGGAGGAGTTCGGTTTCGAGGAAATGCATTTTTCCAACAAGGACATATCTCTATTGCCCTACGTCAAATCAACAATGAGGTAAAAACTCTAGAAGAGCTCAGACTGCCTCCAATCCTAGAAACGTTTACCAAAAAGACCCAAGGGTTCTTTTTGGTGGTGGGGCCGACAGGTCATGGTAAATCAACTACGCTCTCAACTATGATAGAAATGATCAATTCAAACAGAAATGAACATATCGTAACAATCGAAGACCCTATTGAGTATATCTATTCTCAGAAACAGTCTATTATTGACCAACGGGAAGTGGGGTTTGATACAGAAAATTTTGCAATCGCACTGCGTAGTGCATTTAGGCAAGACATCGACGTGTTACTTGTAGGAGAGATGCGTGGACCTGAAACTATTGAGGCTGCTATCACTGCTGCGGAGACGGGGCACATGGTTTTCTCGACACTGCACACAAACAATGCATCACAGACAGTTGACCGTATTATTGATATTTTCCCTGGTGATCAGCAAAAACAAATTCGAACACAGTTGGCTGGTACTCTGACGGGAATATTCTCGCAGCGGTTGATTCCTTCTATTTCAGGTGGTCGAGTTCCTGCCTATGAATTATTGATTAACAATAATGCTGTAGCGAACTTAATTCGCGAAGGACGAACACACGAAATCGACTCATTCATAGAAACATCATCAGATCAGGGGATGATATCTCTCAACAGGTCATTATCTGACTTGGTACGAGCAGGAGAAATCTCGGTAGAAGATGCATATAAATACAGTCCTCGAAGTAAAAATTTAGAGCGAATGTTATAAGACAAGAAATAAAAGCGCGCATGCGCTTTTATTTCTTATCCCCAATATTTAGATGCGCTATGGTATTTCATCGGTGATAATTAGATGTATGCAAGTAACTAAAATGGATGGAACGCAGGAAGAATTTGACGCAAGTAAACTATATGGATCTTTGGAAAGATCGGGTGCAGATGAAACCACAATTGATTCAATCATTAATCATATTGAGTCAGAACTACATGATGGTATAACCACAACACATATCTATAAACGCGCCTTTAAATTATTAGACAAAAAATTACATACCCCTGAAGTAAATTTTCGATACTCACTACGACGAGCAATTTCAGAATTTGGACCATCAGGGTTTCCGTTCGAGAAATTTGTGGGAGAAGTATTCCGATTAAAGGGATATACAATTGAGGTAGGTAAAAAACTAAAAGGACGTTGTGTTTCACACGAAATGGATGTTATTGGAAAAACTGAAGATGAGATATTTACAGCAGAATTAAAATTTCATAATAAACTAACTATTAAAACCGATTTAAAAGTTACCCTATATGTGCGCGCACGTTTTGATGACCTAATTGCAGGTGGTTTTTATGGAGATAAAAAACAACGTTTGGCAATAATTACTAATACAAAATTTTCTTCTAATGCAATTGCATACGGTGAATGTGCAGGAATAGAATTGATTGGCTGGAATTACCCACGAAAGGGGCGAGGGAATTTACATGATCTCATTATTGAGTCGGGGATACATCCACTGACTTGTCTGTCTAGTTTAACTAAAAAACAAAAACAACATTTTTTAAATCAAGGTGTGGTGCTGTGCCAAGAATTAATGGATAATGATGCACGGTTAATTCACGAAGCAGGTCATTTGGTTCCAAAAAATAAAAAACAAAAAATATTTGACGAGATAAATTTAGTCCGTAAGTGTGTCGGTCCGCAGTGTTCCATCAACAGATAGAGATATTGCGTTATGTTATCTTTGTGTTTTAATACCGATTGAAGCTTTTGCAGTTGTAAAAGTAAAATGAACATTGAGGTAAAAAACATGGAAACTATTACTATTGGAAACATTTTTGTTTTGGGGGTTATTCTGGCTTGGTTTCTGGGTGGGGCTGTCGTCACAATTATCTATTGGTACCACATTAGGCAACTTAGAGGTACATTCTCTGGTGAAACAATCGTCCATCGTGCGGCGCTGTACTTGCCGTGGGTATTGTACATCATAATTGGGGGGCTCATTCTGTCTCTTGTGGGATCTCTTCTCCTTATCTTTTCCTTTGGAAGTGTAAAGGAAAGATTGGTGGCTCTGAAAGAGCACTCTCGTTTGAAAGAAGATTTTTTTGAATCTTTGTGGATGATGGTTATCAAGTCGCCATTGTCATATACATGGTGGGTGAAAACGTTTAAACGCAGAGTTATAGGGGAAACGACCCAATAGAATAAGTGATATAAAGTCTAAATGTTTAGGGAGCGGTTTGAAGACTGCTCCTTTTTGATTACAAAAAAAAATAGATTGTCATGATATAATGACACACATCAGAAAACGAAATAATATATATGGATAAAACACAATTTACAAAAGAATTACAAGCAGTAGTAGAATGGTTGCGATCAGAATTTCAGACTATTCGAACAGGGCAGGCAGCGCCAGCAATTTTAGATGGTGTAATGGTGTCTGCATACGGCGCAATGACACCTATCATGCAGGTGGCAAACATCGGAATAGAGGGACCAAAATCTTTGCTGGTTTCTCCTTATGACAAAAACCAAGTGAAAGAAATAGAAAAAGCATTGGTTGATGCAGGACTAGGGTTGTCTATCGTTGGCGGAGACACAGGGGTACGTGTTATTTTTCCAGACCTGACATCTGAACGTCGAGACATGATGGTCAAACTAGCAAAAGAAAAACTAGAACAAGCACGTATTTCTGCAAGAAAAGAACGAGACCATGTATGGAACACAATACAAGAACAAGAAAAAGTGGGGGATATATCAGAGGATGAAAAATATTCACAGAAAGAAGACATGGAAGATATGGTCAAAAAAACAAATGAACAATTAGAAGATTTGTTTAAAAACAAAGAAGCCGAAATTCGAGAATAAATAACCTAGCACAAGAAAAAAACAAGAATAGTTATTCTTGTTTTTTCTTGTGCTACAATTGCAGAATTATGACATCATTTTTTGCGTTAATTATCGTTATTACAATTTTAGTCTTTGTACACGAACTAGGGCACTTCTTAATTGCAAAAGCCACTGGGTGTCGTGTGGACGAATTTGCTGTTGGATTCAAACCGACAATTGTGCAAAAAAAGTGGGGGCAGACAAACTATGTATTGGGGGCTATACCTATCGGTGGGTATGTCAAAATCTGGGGGGAAAACGGTTCAGAAGAAGTCGAGAATGATAAAAACAATCCAACCGCGTTTTATAACCGGCCACGCATGTATCAGGCACTAGTGTTATTTGGCGGGGTATTATTTAATTTTATTCTTGCCTGGTTGCTTTTCAGTTTTTTGTTAATGCGTGGCACCGAGGTGTCTCAAGTTCAGTTTCCTGATGCTCAATTACAAGATGCGCGGGTTATGGCGGTTTCTGTATTGCCCGATTATCCTGCTGCACAAGCGGGTATAGAAATGACAGACGTCATCGCGTCTCTACAGGTTCAGGGCCAAGAGTTTATTGGAAACTCCGATGAGTTAACAGAATTCATTAAAGATAACAGTTCAGAGCCGATTACCATTAACTATATTGATGCAGAAACAGACCAAGTGCAATCAGTGACAGTTGGAACTCAGTCATACAATGACAGTCAAATTGTCGGTCTTGTGTTAGATGATATTGGGACTGTGCAGTTACCATTTTTTGAAGCTGTCATGTCGGGAGCAGTCATGACTTGGGATTTTTCAATAACAATAATCTATGCGTTTGCGGATTTAATTAGTGGGTTATTTACGGGGAGCGCAGATACATCCGGATTGGCTGGACCTGTGGGTATAGCCGGAATTGCAGGGGAATCATTTACAGCGGGGGTCAATGATTTCGTGTGGTTCTTGGCAGTGTTGTCTCTGAACTTGGCTATATTTAATTTATTGCCGATTCCTGCATTGGACGGGGGACGACTAGTGTTTGTTGCCGTAGAGTCCGTTATTCGAAGACCTGTAAATCCAAAGTGGTTTATGTACGTTAATATCACGGGCTTTGCGTTTCTGATTGGATTAATGCTGGTTGTGACTGTATTTGATATCTCAAAATTATTATAATAGTTGACTTATATTTAAAATCATATAACCTAGCGCCAGATGAAACTTCTCGAAATGAGAATATAGCTGGTGTAGTGCCCAGCTGAAATTAAGGAGTGTCGCTAGTACGAGACACTAATACAGGTATAATTTATGGATCGTTTGACTGAAATGGAAGCTTTTGCCACAGTTGTGGATCAAGGTGGATTTACTGACGCAGGGAAAAAGATGGGGATTTCAAAATCCGCCGTCTCGAAACACGTCTCAAGTCTTGAGGTTCGTCTTGGTGCACGGTTACTGAATCGGACAACACGTCGTGTTAGTCCAACTGAAATTGGTCTGGCGTATTACGACCGCGCTCGTCGCGTTCTTAACGATGCGGGTGAAGCAGATGCGCTGGTGACTTCGATGCAATCAGTCCCGACGGGCCTGTTACGGATCAGTGTCGCAACTGATTTTGGAGTGAATCATATCTCACCCATTCTTGGTGAATTCCTGAGTGAATTTCCTGATATCACAGTGAACATGGTTCTCAACAACCGACATGCTGAACTGATCGGTGAGGGGTTCGACATGGCGATACGCATTGGGGAAATGGAAGACAGTACATTGCGCGCTCGCAAGCTGGCGGAAACTTCGCGTCGCATGGTTGCCTCTCCAGGTTACCTTGAGCAATACGGTCGCCCTCAAAAGATCGACGATCTGAACGACCACAAGTTGCTGCACTATTCCAATCAGGCAAATTCAGCTGTTTGGAAACTAACAGCGCCATCTGGCGAAAAGCGTCAGGTGCGCACAACAGGTTGGTTGACGGTTAACGACGGTCAGTCCCTGTTGAATGCAGCGGTCTCGGGCCTCGGTATCGCGTACCTTCCGTCGTTCCTCTGCGCGGATGCACTAGAGAAGGGTCTGGTCGAAGAAGCGATTCCTGGTCTTCCGTTCGAGACCCAGGGTATCTATGCGGTGTATCCTTCGGGTCGTTTCACGCAGCCCAAGGTTCGCACGTTCATTGATTTCCTTGTCCATTCATTTGCAAAGAAGACTGCAAATAATTGGTAAGTCAATGAATCTGAAAATAAAGTCCGCCGTTATTGTTTCGGCGGGCTTTTTATATATAAAAACTGTATTCACATTTTATACAGACGGGTACTTGCGGTATGTATATAGTCTGCTATAATCCCGCGTACCATTTATGGCAAAAGTATCAGAAGAAAACAACCAAATAGGAGTAGTCACAGAAGCATTACCGAACACTATGTTCCGTCTAGAAATGGAAGACGGAAGCGAACACATCGCCTACTTAGGTGGGAAGATGAAGCTGCACCGAATCCGCGTGCTAGTAGGAGATAAAGTTGATGTGATGATGGATCCCTATGGGGGAAAGGGTCGAATAGTTAAACGATTATAAAATGAAAGTAAAAGCTTCAGTAAAAACAATCTGTAAATATTGTAAAGTTATCCGAAGAAACGGACGATTGTACAATATTTGTTCAGATCCACAAAACGGTGGACGACATAAACAACGACAAGGATAGTCATATATCTTTGACGTAGTTTTTTATTATTTAATATAGATTAGTAAATAGATTATGCGTATAGCAGGAATTACAATCCCCGACAACAAACGTCTAGAGATTTCTTTGACGTCTGTCTATGGAGTAGGTCGGGCACAGGCAAAACGAATCTTGGATGAATGTGGTGTTGATCACGGAACTCGTGCATCAGATGTTACTGAAGAACAAGAATCTGCAATTCGGTCAATGATCGAAGCAATGCAAATTGAAGGTGACCTAAAACGAGAACGAGCAGCCAATGTAAAACGTCTTATTGATATTCAGTCTTACAGAGGAATGCGACATTCACGTGGATTGCCATCTCGAGGACAAAATACAAAAACAAATTCACGAACTCGTCGAGGGAATTCTCGAGCAACCATGGGTAGTGGACGAGTTAAAGTTTCAAAGACTTAATACATTATTATTAGTTAGCATATAGTTATGGGTAAAAAGAGAATCATTTCGAAAGGGGGTGATAATAAAAACAACGCATTGCGATCTCGAGCAATTTCTCGAGGTGGTAAACGAAAACTAGCATCGGGTATATTACATGTTGAATCAACATACAATAACACTCGAGTTTCATTAACAGATGCAGAAGGAAACATGTTCTTTACTTCATCAGCTGGAGCACTTGGATTTAAAGGTGCCAAAAAAGGTACTCCTTTTGCAGCTGCAAAAGTAGGAGAGTTAATTGGTGAACAGGCACTTACAGCTGGTGTTAAAGAAGTCGACGTTATTGTTAAGGGAGTAGGAGCAGGTCGTGAATCGGCAGTTCGAGCTTTTATCACAAAAGGAATTGAGATAAAAACAATTAAAGACAATACACCGGTACCGCACAATGGACCCAAGGCTCGAAAACCACGACGAGTGTAATTATTATTAGATTCTATATAACAAATTAGTATGTTGAAAATTGGACCAAAATACAAAATTGCACGAAGACTCGGAGCAATCTTTGAAAAAACACAAACACAAAAGTTTGCATTGCGACAACAAAATCGTAAAACAGGGCCAGGATCTCGTCGACCACGACAAGGTTCTGAGTACTCTAAACAGTTATTGGAGAAACAAAAACTACGTCTGACTTATGGTTTAAAAGAAAAGCACCTAGCGAATTACGTTAAACAAGCGCTTTCAGTGAAAGCTGATACAAACGCATCTCTGTATCAACTATTGGAACGACGACTTGATTCAGTAGTATACCGAGCAGGACTGGCAGATACTCGACGAATGGCACGACAAATGGTTTCTCATGGACACATTATGTATAACGGACGAAAGGTAACAGTTCCGTCTATTGCTGTAAAAGAAGGAGATATCATTACTGTACGAGAAGGATCACAGGGAAGTGTACTATTTGATGGTTTGGCTGCAAAGAAGAAAGATTACAAAGCACCCGCTTGGATGAATCTTGATTTAAAAAACCTGACCGCATCTATTACATCACTACCTGAGACAACTATCTATGATTTTGATCTCAAACGAATTATTGAGTACTACACTCGTTAAACAGGAAAGACTTAAAAGCCAACGTTAATATAACTATTCATATGACACACATCACACTACCTAGTAAACCAGAACAAGTATCTGAAGACGGATTCAAGGCATCATTTAAAATTGATAACTTGTACCCGGGATACGGACACACATTTGGTAATTCACTACGACGAATCATCCTCTCTTCAATTCCAGGAGTCGGAGTTGTTCATGTAAAAATTGACGGAGTTGATCATGAATTTTCTACTATCGAAGGCGTGAAAGAAGACGTGATTACAATTCTTATGAATTTGAAACGTGTAGTGTTCCGCCTAGAAGGTGCAGAAGAAGTAGAATGTACATTAGTTGTAAAAGGTGACGGAGTATACACAGCAAAACAAATTGATGCGCCAACAGAAGTGTCAATTATGAACGAAGATGCATTATTGATGAATGTCTCTGACAAAAAAGCATCATTTACAATGACATTCAAGGTTCGAAAAGGAATTGGATATGTTGCAAAAGAAGACTTACAGGAAGGTAAACTACCTGTCGGGACAATGGTGATGGATACTTCTTTTACACCAATTCGGCGAGCAACGTATGAAGTAGAAAACATGCGTGTAGGAGATAGAACAGACTACAACCGTGTAATTATGTCTGTGGAAACAGACGGAACACTGACACCAACAGAAGTTATGGATCAGTCAGTACAAATTATGCTAGAACAATTAACTGCAATGGCAGGAAGTAAAGACTAAAGAAAATTATAAATATTATTTAAAGGCTTATGCGACATCATAATGTAAACAGAAAATTTGGACGAGAACGTAATGCACGACGCGCTTTGTTGCGATCTCTTGCAATTGCATTGATCGACCGTGAACATATCGAAACTACTGAAGCGAAAGCAAAGGAAATTCGTGCATATGTTGAAAAATTAATCACAAAAGGAAAGGATGGGACATTGGCGACTCGACGTGGTATTCATTCAAAATTAGGTTCTGGTGGCGATAAGGCTACAAAAAAAATTATTGAAGACCTGTCGGTTCGATACAAGGAACGACCAGGTGGATATTTACGTATTGTAAAATCTGGACAGCGAATTGGTTCCGATGGAGCAAAAATGGCAATTATTGAATTTGTATAGAAATAAGGTATAATCCCCAAAATAAAAAACATTAACATGACTGACACAAACACAAGACAAGAATACACAATCGATGCAGCCGGAAAACGACTGGGTCGAGTGGCAAGTGAAATCGCGGTTTTGCTTATGGGTAAACAGTTACCTGACTTCCAGCGGAACGTGGTTCCTTCTGTGTCAGTTACTGTTACTAACGCATCTCTGTTAGACATTACAAACAAAAAGCGAGAACAAAAAACATACAATCGATACTCTGGTTATCCTGGTGGACTAAAAACACAGCGAATGGAAGAGGTAATTGATAAAAAAGGTTACACTGCAATATTGACTAATGCAATTGCCGGTATGTTACCAGCAAATAAATTGCGACCTGTGATGCTTAAAAATTTAACAATCAACGAATAATATGGCTGACGTAAAAAATCGAAATGTTACAAAACGTAACAAAAAGACAGTACTGCGAAAAATTGCAGAAATAATGCGAGGGCAGGCACCAAAAGGTAAATATACTGAAACAGTTGGACGTCGAAAGACAGCAACAGTACGAGTGCGTCTGTATGAAGCTAAGTCAAATTCTATGACAGTCAACGGGATTGATGTAAAAGAATATTTTAAAACTGAACGTTTGACCGGTATTGCTATGGCATCATTGGTTACACCTGAGGTAGGGCAAACATATCAAGTGACTGTGTTGGCAAAAGGAAGTGGTCAAAACGCACAAGCAGAGGCAGTTCGATTGGGGGTTGCTCGTGCACTTGTTGAAATCAACGAAGAGTTACGTGGAACTATGAAACACGCTGGATTCCTGAAACGTGATCCGCGTTCAGTAGAACGAAAGAAGTTTGGTCTACGAAAGGCTCGAAAGGCACCTACATGGGTAAAACGATAATAAATATTACAATCCGCATATGCGGATTTTAATATTTTCTATTTCTGTTTAGTTATTTTCAAAGGGCATGCTCGTGCACCATCCGGCGAGTTTGGAAGAAGTAGATAGTCGAGTGTTCCAAGGTGACGTACAGATAGGGGAGGTGCGAACAAAAAAGCCCAAAGGGCTTTTTTGTTATTGGTACTTAATAAGTAGTTGTTTATCATGACTTTATTTTAGATTCCTAGATCCATTGCGTCGATATCGTATCAGAATTTATTTTGCGAATGCCAGGATTTACCCGTTACGCTACGCTCCGCGGGCATGAACTTCTCATCCTGCATATGCAGACAAAACAAAACACCCTCAAGGGGTGTTTTGTTTTGTCTGTGCGAATGCCAGGATTCGAACCTGGGACCTCATCATTATCAGTGATGCGCTCTAACCAACTGAGCTACACTCGCATATCCATTATGTATGTTTAACGAGATACCTCTCGCATTACATATCTGCAATGTCGGCAATTGTAACAAATTATAGACAGCAATCAATACTTTTTTAAACATAATATCACCAACGAAAACAGCTAAAGATTGATACAATAATAATCATGAGCACGAAAAATATTTGGTACAAAGACTATTTTGAAGGTAAAAAAATAACTGTAATGGGACTAGGGATATTAGGTCGAGGAATAGCGGACGCATTGTTCCTGCTAGAGTGTGGAGCAGAGTTAATTATTACTGATTTAAAATCAGAAGAAGAATTAGCATCGTCTGTTATTCGGTTCAAAAAATACGAAGCACAAATACAGTGGGTGCTCGGAAAACACAGAAAGAAAGATTTTAAAAATATTGATATGGTCCTGCACGCCTCAAGTGTGCCACTGAAAAATGAATATCTAAAAACAGCAAAAGAAAACAATGTTCCTGTATATATGTCAGCAGCACTATTAGTTGATATGCTCAGGAAGCAAGAATTGAATGTGCGTACAATCGGTGTGACTGGGTCAAAAGGTAAATCAACCGTAACGGAGATGATAAAGACGTTATTGTATACAGCAGGTAAGTCATATCATTTGGGTGGCAACATTCGTGGTGTGGCAACATTACCACTAGTGAAAAAAATTAAGTCCGAAGATGTATTGCTGCTAGAGCTTGACTCGTGGCAGTTGCAGGGGTTTGGTTACGCACGTATATCACCAGACATTGCCGTGTTTACAAATTTCTTTCCAGACCATATGAACTACTACAAGGGAAGTATGAAGGCTTATTTTAAAGACAAAGCAAATATCTTTAGATATCAAAAAGAGCCCGCATGTTATGTGTCACCACAAGCAAAACAAGCAATAAAAGAATACGGTCGACCAAGTGATGTAGAAAAAGTACGGAGTATTAACCTGTCTAAATTACCGGACTGGAAATACCATGTACTGGGGGACCACATGAAACAGAACCTCGTCTTGGTGTTTCAAGTAGGTGTCAAACTAGAACTAAAAGAGTCTGTAATTAAAAAAGCACTTCAGTCATTTAAACCAGTTGAGGGACGCATGCAATATTTAGAACAAATAGACGGCGTGCATTTCTATAACGACAACAATTCAACAACTCCAGAGTCCACAATCCTGTCCCTGCAATCAATTCGTGACAAACACCCAGACCAAGAAATAATTTGGCTTGCCGGTGGTGCGCGAAAAGACACCGACTATTCATTATTGGGCTCTCGGGCAACGCGACTAATTGATCATGCATTGTTTTTTAGGGGAGAAGGAACAAACGACATGGTTGAATATTTCCCAAAAAATTTCTCTGACTATGTTCGTGTTGATTCGATGGATGCAGCATTTTCATATATTGCCCGTACGGCGAAAAAAACGGACGTGGTGGTGCTTTCACCTGCAGCAGCGTCATTTGGCATGTTTACTAATGAATATGACCGTAATGACCAATTTCTGAAGGCAGTAAAGAAATTTACACGTAACAAATAATATTTATGAAAACAGCATATTTAATAGGGATAGGAGGTGCGGGACTGTCTGGATTGGCTCGATATTTACACCAAAACGGCTACTTGATATTTGGCGCAGATAATTCTGACAATGATGTTTGTCAGAAATTACGCACGGACATCGGAGCGACGATTTACACAGAGCATACAGCAGATAATGTACCTGAACACTGTGATTTGGTTGTGTACTCTCCTGCGGTTTCGCCCGATAACCCGGAACGAATTGTTGCAGTTGAACGTGAAATATCTCAATATACCTACCCTGAATATCTAGGAGTGATATCTGTCAATAAAAAGACAATCGCAATTGCAGGAACAAATGGTAAGACGACCACCACTACTATGGTGGCAACGGTATTAGACGAACTAGGTTTAGACCCTACAGTTATTGTCGGTGGACAAATGCCGCGTTTTGGTTCAAATTTTAAAGCAGGAGACAGTGACTTGTTTGTGGTTGAAGCATGTGAATATAAAGAATCATTCATGTCTCTTCATCCGGATATTGTTGTTATGACCAATATTACCCCAGACCATTTAGACTATTTTGGAACAGTAGAAAACTATGTAGGTGTGTTTCAGAAATTTGTCGATCGACTACCAAAAGATGGCGTCCTGGTCACTGATCCAAATGCCCAGCATATCTATATAATTGCACAGAATGCCGAACAACGAGGAATAACAGTCATTGATTATACTCAGTATGCTCAGCACAGCTGGGACTTGCCAATACCAGGCCAATATAATGTTCACAATGCAGCAGCAGCGCTGACGACTTGTCTCCAATTAAACTTAGAGACATCGATTGTACAAAAAACAATTGAGACAAAATTTGAAACCGCAGATAGGCGATTTCAGTTGTTGGGCATGACAACTGATGGCGCACCTGTATATGATGATTACGCACACAACGTAGAAGCCTTAGATGTGTTAATCACCGGAGTTCGGGAACACTATGGAGACAAAAAAATAGTATTGGTGTATCAACTGCACGAGTATTCTCGAACAGAAAACTTTTTAGATGGATGGGTACAGCAATTGTCTCGACCAGACGTTGTGCGTTTGATGCCAATTTATGGTGCACGAGAAAAACCCAAAGATTTCTCAATTCGTTCTCAGGATGTTGTTAGCCAAGTTACAGAAAAAGTAAACGGTATGGATATCACGTGTGTTGATTCAGTAGAGAATGCTGTAGAGGTAATTGAAGATGCGAATTACAACAATGACCACATAATTATTTGCGCAGGGGCAGGAATGGCAGACCAAGTTGGTAAATTGTTAGTAGCTTAGAATTTAAATCTATTGCGAATTTTTTGAGGTATCCATTGTGGGTCAAATATAAAAAGGTGGACCAAGAGCATACCAAGTGTGACCTGTAAAAGATTATGTGTAAGGGTCATAAAGATGAACATCCCGGTCAAAAATATCCACATTAATAGTCTTGTTTTATTCCAGAGCAGCGCAGGTAGGGCAACTGTCATACATCCAGCAGCAAACCATGTTTGCAGTGCAGTCATCCAGTCTGGCTGTTGTCTCAATAAAGATACCAGCCAGTTGTCATATGCAATTGTCATGTCGTACATATAGTACATTGCCGAACCATCTAGCCAGCTAGTTCCTGAAAATTTATCAATACCACTGACTGTGTACCCTAAGCCAACAAGGAACAACATCCCCCAAAACACAAAAAATGGCATCTGCCAAGAACTGTTTCGCCTACTGAAACTCAATGGCTCTCCTGTGGGGATAACAACAAGCATTAATAACAAGAGACCAATAAAGGCTAACGTTGGATCCTCGGTTAGAAAATTGTACCCAAAAAAACACGCATGAATGTACCACAAAATTCCCGCTGCAAGCGGCCTATTCCACCCAAGTACGATACAGCCTGAAAGTAATACAGATAAAACACCTAAGCCATAAACAAATGACGCACTGTCATTAAAAATAAGAATATTAGGGAATAGAGTGATGGTGATTGTATTACCAAACACTCCAGCACCGCTGTATAGTTCGACCACATACGGTAGCGCTGTTATGTTGTATACAAAAAGAAACAGTCCAAATAATATTCTCCATGACGCAAATTGATATGGAGAATAACTATGGGTTTTTGCTAAGTAACTAGATGCAAGTGTAATCAATCGGTTCATAGAATTTATTTGTTTTTTTATTTTGATAAGTAATGTGAACAGAGCGGTAGTCATGGCGATCACAGAAAATATATTGAATTATCGGTGTATATAAAGCAGGACCAACAATGGGCCCATGCCCTAATCCTGAATAATAAAGTACTTTGCGACGATGAGGACCGTCAGTCATCTCGTGTATATTTTTTTTATCCAAAACAGTTGAGTTCCCATTTTTATCTACCAAGGTAATGGTTTCACGAACAGTAAAATTTTCATAATATCCATGATATTCCCGAAAGGGTATTGGTAAAGGAGAAAAGGCGGATGCCTTTCCAAGCCAAAATAAATTATAGTTGTTTGTAAAAAAACCAATAACTTGAGAGAGAGAAAGAAAACAAATCATAAGGGCAAAAAAGTTGAGACGTTTCATTTCGTTAGTTTAACAAACTAGATAGATATAACCATTAATTTTTTCTATTTGCTATAATATTAATATATGGATTTGACTAATGAACAAATATTGGCTCAAGTGCAGCGTATCAAATACCTATATAAAATGAAGGGGGTGTTTCGTTACGGTACAGAACGTGACCCATGGAAGCGAGCAGAATCAAACGCAGAACATTTATATGGCATGACCGTGTTAGTTAACTATTTTTTCCCACTAATCGACGAATCAATTGATAGGCAAAAAGTCCTGGACTTGTTGTTTGTGCATGACTTAGACGAGATTGAATCAGGCGACATCATTAGTTACAAAAAAACAGACGCAGACCGTGCGCGTGGGAAAAAAGACATGGAAATTACTTTAAATAAACTCCCCCAAGACATGGCACTGGATGTGCGTGCTCTGGTTGCTGAATACGAAGCCCAAGAAAGTCGTGAAGCACAGTTTACAAAAGCCATCGATAAAATTGAACCACTGTTCGAAGTGTTTGATAAATATGGTAAAGAAATCATGCTACGCAACAAAACAACATTTGAGCAGGCTATGCGTGGAAAGAAAGATTATATTGCAGGGTTTCCGGTACTAGAACGTTTTGCAGATGTTATTGGTAACGAAATGAAACGGCAAGGGTATTTTTATGAATAAAATAGTAACCAAAAAAGAAGGCCCAACATTTTCTGACCGTGTTGTAGAGGCAGCATTGTCTGTACCTGCGGGTCGAGTAACTACCTATGGGCACATAGCGCGTGCCGCAGGTGGAGGAGGTCAGGCTGCACGTAGTGTCTCTGGTATTTTAGGTCGCGCAGCGAATAGGGGTGTCAAAAATATACCGTGGCATCGTATTGTCTATGCAAATGGTATTGTTTGGATTAATTCAGATCACCACGATGCACGAATGAAATTATACAAAAAAGAAGGAATCAGTGTAAATGAAAAAGGAAAAATAATAAATTTTTTTGATATCCTGCACACCTTTGACTAGCTGGGTGTTATACTAAATGTATGAATCAAGAAAAAATACAAAAAGAGATAGAACAAATTTTGTATCTGATGCGTCTGAAACATGTGACACGGTGGGGGTTTCAACGTGATACTAATGACCCAACTGAGTCCGTAGCGGAACATGTCTATGGACTGATGGTTCTTGCGAAATATTTTCTTCCTATTCTAGACCCAGAAAATAGACTAGATAAACAGAAAATCTATGACATGATTCTGTGGCACGATACCGGCGAAATAGAGACAGGTGATATTCCCACATTTCAAAAAACTCAGTCAGACACAAATCTCGAGCTTGAAGCATTAGATTCGGCAAGAACTAAAACACCGATGTCACTTTCTCAAGAAATTTACAAGTCTGCGGTAGAATATGAAACACAAAATGGTCCTGAAGTTGATTTTATGAAAATGTTGGACAAAACAGAAGGTGCATTTGAATTGTTGTCTAACCCAGCCGTTGCAAAAATGCGTTACGCAAAGCAACGGGTAACTAAGGACATGTTTATTAACAAACGTTTGTTTATAGCAAAAACGCACCCCATTGCCTTTGAATATGTTAAAGAAATAACCGAGCAATTGGATGCAACAGGTGCATTTTATTTTCAATAGAATTATGAACAGACAAGAACTACTACAAGCAACCAATGAACAAATATTGGACGAAGTAAGACGGCTACAATATCTGTGTAATCATGCACAAATAATTCGTCATGGATTAAATAGAGATAGCGAACAATT
>JAHDDI010000003.1:16223-23974 GCA_020629435.1 Minisyncoccota bacterium | reverse complement strand
TGTGTAATCATGCACAAATAATTCGTCATGGATTAAATAGAGATAGCGAACAATTTCAAACACAATCTGTAGCAGAACACGTCTATAGTATGATGAATCTGGCTCTGTATTTCAAAAAATTTGAAGATCCTGATAATAAATGGGATTGGAATAAAATACATAATATGATTTTATGGCATGATGCTGCCGAACTAGAAACAGGCGACATACCAAAACAACATAAAACACAACAACATGAAATTGAAGAGCAACAAGCACTAGAAACTGTAATCAATAAATCTCCGAAATTCATCAATTCTGTTGTGCGAGAGTCGATTACCGAATACGAAGAACGCAAATCCCCAGAGTCGTTATATGTCAAAGCAATCGACCAGTTGGAAGTAATTCTAAATAGCTATACTCCGCACGGCAGAAAAATCATGATTGACGCGATAAAGACAGACAAAAAACTGTTAGATTTTTTTAGGCAATTACATGATGGCCACACCTACCACTTTGATACTGTACATAAATTTGCCACAGTGGTACAAGACAAAATGGTCGAAGAAAAATATTACATCGATTAGTATGGAAATAAAAACCCGAGACAAAGCAGAAATACAATCAGAAATCGATGCGCTGGAATTAGAAATGCAGGGTATGGATTTTTGGTCTAATCATCATCACGCGCAGTCAGTGATTGCGAAAATGGAACAACTAAAAACCGAACTTGAGACTGGAGACAAATATGGTGCGGGACCTGCAACGATTTCAATTTATGCAGGAGCAGGAGGAGACGACAGCGAAGACTTTGTTCGAATATTGTATGAAATGTATTCTAAATTTGCTCATGCTCAGGGATTCTCTATAACACTGTTGGACAAGGCACCGAACGAATTGTCTGGCTATAAACGAATCGCATTTGAAATCTCGGGTCGTGGAGTATACGGCATGCTAAAAAACGAAGACGGCGTACACAGATTGGTACGAAAAAGTCCATTTAATAAACAATCAAAAAGACACACTAGTTTTGCTCTGGTCGATGTCGACCCAGAGATTGAACAGACAGAATTTACCTTGGATGAATCAGAGCTTGAAATATCATTTACCAAGTCATCGGGTGCTGGAGGTCAAAACGTAAATAAACGAGACACCGCTGTGCGCATAGTTCATCCAGAAACTGGGTTGTCGGTACATGTGTCTGCAGAACGGTCCCAACACCAAAACAAAGAACGCGCGTTGGCATTGATACGGTCCAAACTATTTCAGAAACATATTGCCGACGAGGAAAAACGAATACTGGGGCAAACAGTAGAACAACAAATTAAAATAGAGTGGGGGAATCAAATCCGGTCGTATATTTTTGACCCATACCAAATGGTCAAAGACCACAGGTTGGGAATTGATGTTAATCAAATAGACAAGGTATTGGATGGGGATTTATCTTATTTTCAAAATATTGAGGGGTAATGGATGCGGCATGGATATTAAGGGGCCCAAGGAGGCTTTTGTAGTTTTTATCTAAAGATGTTTTTGTCTGGACAGCATGTTAGGATAAGTGAATTATGGGTTTTATTTTCTGGGGATTAATTGCTGGATGCGCGTATCTTGCTTATCTTGTATTTGTAGATAGTAACGAAAGTCCAAAGAGCAAAAATAGTTCAACGAGTAAGATAAAAGACCATGGTCACCATGGGGAACGATGTTTTGATGTGTCAACGAAAGGTGAAGATGAGTTATTGGGAATCCTTGAAAAAGGATTGGATCCAAAAGAGTATTATATTTTTAACAATATTATTATTCCAGCACAGGGCGGGAAAACAACTGAAATTGACCATTTAGTGATATCAAATCATGGTATCTTTGTGATTGAAAATAAAGATTGGGCAGGATATTTATTTGGCAGTAGTCATGGGAAAACTTGGACGCAAAGTCTAAGGGGTGGGAAGAAGAATCATTATCGGAACCCGCTACACCAAAATTATGGGCATGTTAAATCACTAGAAAAACTTCTTCCATTTGTGGATCCTAAAAAATTTTTCTCAGTAGCTGCCTTCTCAAGACGAGGTGATTTTAAGACTTCAATGCCTCCACATGTTTTCTATTACGACCACATTGTGCCTTATATTAAAAATGAAAAAGGGAGAACAATCAGTACTCAAAGAGTATTGATGACAATCGGCCAGGTTTCGAAAGTATGTCAGGTGCCACCTGCGAATCTCAGAGAGCATGTGGAGAATATTAAGAATGGCCAGGGCTAGAAAATGATGCGTTCCTCCTAGTTAGAAAAGTTTAAGCATCTTTCCACGGAGGTTAGTTCAAGGATGTCTCTATTAAGAGTACATAATTTCCAATAATCACCGGAAGGTGGTTTTGTTTTGGTATACTGTGAGATATGAATATTGCAAACAAACGTATATTAGTAACTGGTGCGAGTGACGGTATTGGCAAAGAGATATCTATTAAACTATCAAAGTCTGGAGCCAAGATGATTTTGCTGGGTCGGAATAAAGAAAAGCTAGAGAGTGTTTCGATGCAGTGTCAGAATGAATGCCATATCGTGGCATGCGACATAACTGATACTGGTGCATTGTATGCAGAATTAGAGATAATACTGGAACAGGGAGGTGTCGACGTACTAATCAACAATGCCGGAATATTTCACAAAGGTGGAGACGTAACGACTATTGCAGACGAAGAGATTGATAAAATTATTGAGACCAATATGACAGCACATATTAAAATTACAAAAAAACTGCTGCCAAGTATGCGTAATCATGAAACGGCGATCTTGAATATTATTTCAAAAGCAGGTGTGGTAGCTCAACCAGGTTTATCTGTATACAGTGCTAGCAAATACGGCATGCAAGGATTTACGGATGTCTTGCGAGAAGACACTAAAGATGAACCTATTCGAATCGCAGCTGTTTATCAAGCGGGGACTAACACAGGTATGTTCGCAAAGTCAGGACAAAATGCACCTCTTGAAAAGTTCAGTGAACCAGATGATCTTGCTGAAGTAGTACGTTTCATGCTTGAACAACCAGAAAAAATTTGGCTCAAAGAAGTGCATATTGAATTTTAATTAGATTGATCCATAGAAAGGCTCGAGCTTTTTACGGAGAGTTTAAAAAAAATATTTCTTGCTTACAAATCACCTTGTTGATTTTTAAGTCTGTTGCATAGTACAAAAATACGATTTGTGAACAAGTATAAATCACCAGACATTCATTTTTGTTATAATCAGGTCATGATTTATTTAGACAAAGTATCTAAGCGTTACAAACAGGGAGACGTAGGAGTCACCGATGTATCGCTATCTATTTCACGAGGAGAATTTGTCTCTATCGTTGGTCGGTCAGGAGCAGGAAAGACATCTTTACTAAAAATTCTTTTGGCTGAAGAAAAACCAACATCAGGAAAAGTATTTTTTGACTCAATTGACATGACCAAAATCAAGTCTCGCGAACTGAATTTGTTCCGTCGTCGGATTGGTGTTGTATTTCAAGACTTTCGATTACTGCCTAACAAGACAGTATTCGAAAACGTAGCCTTTGCTATGGAGGCAGCAGGAAAAACAAACAAAGACATTAAACAAGACGTGCCATATGTTTTGCAATTGGTTGGTCTGTCAGAAAAAGCAAACCGCTTTCCAACTGACCTGTCGGGTGGACAACAACAACGTGTGGCAATCGCTCGTGCAATTGTAAATCAACCAGACGTAATTATTGCCGACGAACCAACAGGGAACCTAGACCGAGCCAATACTCAAGAAATTATTGATATTTTACGAAAAATTAATGAACTAGGAACCACGGTGTTGCTGACTACTCATGATGAACAGGTACTGAGTCATTTGGACAAACGAATCATCACAATTGAGAACGGAAAAATTGTTAGTGACGAAGAAAAATTAACACCCAGTGATTCCGTTGGAACGCTTTAAAATATTGCTAATCAATACAGATATGTTTACTACACTTTCAAGAATAATAAAAGCAGGATTCGCAGGATTCTACAGAAATATCACTGTTTCTTTGTCTGCTGTTTTAATAATCGGAATTGCGCTGCTGGCTTTTGCATCGATGTACTTAGGGGGAACGGTCCTGTCTGCCAGTATCAGCCAGCTTGAACAAAAAGTAGACGTAAACGTGTATTTTGCAACAACAGCTGACGTAGAATTGGTTGGTGAAATCAAAAAAGAACTAGAATCAATTAATCAGGTGGCTAGTGTGACGTATATTACCCGAGAGCAAGCATTGGAAAATTTCAAGGAACGAAACAAGGATAATAAAATTATTTTAGATTCTCTAGAAGTATTAGATGACAATCCACTAGGGGCTAGTTTTAATGTAAAGGCAAAAGAGATCAGTCAATATGAAAATATTGCATTGTTCCTTGACCAGGTTCAGGTACAGGACAAATATGCAGGTTTAATCGACACTGTTAATTACAACCAAAATAAACAAGCGATTGATAAAATCCGTTCACTGACTGACTACAGTCAAAAATTTGGGGTTATTGTGTTTGGGATTCTTTCAGCCTTGTCGCTAATTATTGTATATAACACCATTCGATTAACTATATACACAGTCAAAGAAGAAGTCGCAGTCATGCGATTGGTTGGTGCATCTCGATTCTTTGCACGAGGACCATTTATTATTGAAGGGATGTTATATGGACTTATTGGTACAATTCTGGCTCTGGCAGTACTGTGGCCTAGTCTGTATTACGCTGCACCATCACTGAACCAAGTATTTGTCCTAAACGTGTACGAGTTATTTATGAACGAATTTGTTTTAATTGCAGGAGGAATGTTGGCTATCGGCATGACACTAGGGCTAGTTTCTTCAGGATTGGCAATTAGAAAATATTTAGACATTTAGAAAAATAAGAACCTGCTTGTGCGGGTTCTATATTTTTCTTATACAAATAAAGCATTGTTCGTGTCCGTGATTTATTTGGGTAGCTGTCAGTGATAAATACATATTTTCTGTATAAAACGACTTACTTGCAGTTTTCAAGAGTAGAACATACAACCCATCTATAAAATTTGCTACAATCAATAACAATATAATTTACAAAACCAAATAGGCGTATGGCAACAAAAAAACAAGTTAAAAAAAATAAGACAACAAAATATATTTTTGTTGTTGGTGGTGTTATGTCCGGAGTAGGAAAGGGGGTTGCGTCTAGTTCTCTAGGTAAGGTATTGCAATTTCATGGGTTAAATGTCTCGGCAATTAAAATTGACCCTTATGTGAATGTTGATGCAGGAACCATGAATCCAACAGAGCATGGAGAAGTATTTGTCCTTGATGATGGATACGAGACTGACCAAGATATGGGAAATTATGAGCGATTTCTAAATAAATCATTGACCCGTGACTCATACATGACAACAGGGTCTGTCTATCAAAAAGTAATTGCAGATGAGCGATCAATGAAATACAAAGGTAAATGTGTTGATGTGGTACCACATGTCCCACTGTCAATTATTGACCAGATTGAACGGGCAGGGCGACTAGAAAACGCTGACGTAGTAATCACCGAAATCGGAGGAACGTTGGGGGAATACCAAAATATTCTGTTTCTAGAAGCAGCACGAATGATGAAGGTGCGACACCCTGGAGATGTATCGTTTATTCTAGTGTCTTATTTACCTGCACCACAAAAAATTGGTGAAATGAAAACAAAACCAACACAGTACGCAGTGCGAACCATGTCTCAGTCAGGGTTGTTGCCAGATATTATTATTGGACGTTCAGAAATTGCTATGGACGCAAAACGAAAAGAAAAAATTGCTTTTTCTTGTTCAATGGATGCACGCGACGTTATCTCTGCACCTGATATCGACAGTATCTATGATGTACCAGAAAATTTCATGAAAGAAGGATTAGATACTCGAGTCATGGAGAAATTAAATATCAAAAAATCTTCCTACAAAACAAATACAGTCGCTGTAAAAGAATGGACAAATTTTGTAAAAAAATCTAAGAACGGAAAAAAAGAAGTCTCTATTGCAGTTGTAGGGAAGTATTTTGATACAGGGGACTTTGTTTTGTCCGATGCGTACCTGTCCGTTATCGAAGCAATCAAATATTCTGCATACCACAACAATGTAAAGCCCAATATTACTTGGGTTAACAGTAAACATTTTGAAGACGGACCAAAAGGTGAAAAACCGCAACTAAAACCTGCGTATTTAAAACAATTTGATGGAGTATTGGTGCCAGGTGGATTCGGGTCAACAGGAATAGAAGGTAAAATTCGTGCAATTAAATATGTACGTGAAAACAACATTCCTTATTTTGGAATTTGTTATGGAATGCAACTAGCCGCAATTGAATTTGCAAGAAATGTTGTAGGTATACAAGACGCGACCACTTATGAATTGGATTCTCAATCAAAAAAACAAATTGTGACTATTCTTCCTGATCAGTTAGAAAAAATGAAATCAGGTGACTATGGTGGGTCAATGCGTCTGGGGGCATATACTGCCGAATTAGAAAAGGGTAGTCTGGCTGCAAAAATCTATGGTAAACCAACTATTTCAGAACGACATCGACATCGATACGAAATCAACCCAGACTTTGCTGACACGCTGACCGAGCACGGACTACGTATATCAGGAGTTTCTCCTGATGGGCGTTTGCCAGAAATTATTGAACTGGACAGTAAAACACATCCATTTTTTGTGGCAGTGCAATTCCATCCAGAACTGCAAGCACGACCACTTGATCCACATCCAGTTTTCTCGGCATTTATTAAAGCATCAGTTAAGAATTCAAAAAAATAATATTACATGAGGGGGCTTTCTTGTAACATCGAACGCAATAGGCACTTGGACAGGTTGATACCGTTTATTCAACAGCAAGACCCCGATGTTTTATGCGTTCAAGAATTATACGAGCCCAACCAGGATCTGTTTTCTGGTTTACAGAAGTGGTCATTTAGTTGTATTACATATATGACGGTACCAAATGGATTTGAATATCCGCAGGCATTAGCGGTATTTAGTAAAATGCCAGTACTTTCTCACAAAGTACACATGTTAGGTGATTTTACGGATGAATTAGAAATTCCATACGAAAAACCAAGAAATTCACACACAGTAAATTGGAAGGTGATCGAGATAAATTATAAAACAATTGATGTGTTTGTTCTGCATGCTCCTGTAGCAGCAGAGGGTGACCAGGTAACTGAATACCAAAAACTATACTTAGCTAAATTATTGCGATTACTCAGTAAATCTAAAAAATTTGTTCTTTGTGGTGACTTAAATTCTGCACGAGGTGCAGATATTTGGGATGGTATCACAGAGCAATACCAAGATAATATTCCAAGTAAATATCAAACCAGCATTGATAATGATTTACACTATGCAGGATATAAAAATTTACAGCATGTAGTTGATTGCTGTTTTTCACACAATACCACTGTTTTAGATGCACAATATCATAGCGGACTGAGTGACCATTTTGCACTTACTTTTGAAATTGAAGACAAGTGATGTATTATTATATGATTATGCAAAATACAATTTTAGGGTTCATGATTATGATTATTGCCGCAATGTCCGTATTGGAACAGATTGGGCTAATAGACGTATTAGGTAAATTAACTTTTCTTTATGCAGTAGCACTTGTTTTAATGGGGTTGTTGATGATACTACGTGCGCAAGGAAAAATGGCGTCAGACAAAGCAGAGAAAAAAGCCGTTCGTGCACAAGAGAAAATGAAAAAACAATTGGCAGCTGAACATCAAGAAAA
>JAHDDI010000003.1:0-16123 GCA_020629435.1 Minisyncoccota bacterium | reverse complement strand
AGCCACAATATAGACAAGAACACAACCAGTGCCATAAGCGGAATAGTAATAAACCCAAATACAAGCACAGGAGAGTCAGTACATGACGGTAATATTCCAATACTAGAACAGGGCATTGCTAATGGATTGTCCAAAACTATTACTTGATAGTGATAATAGTAATGGTATGCTGCAAAAAATGTTCCAAGGGCTGCTAGTATGGATATCGTGACTTCACTGTGTTTTGTTTGGTACCACAATGCGGTTGCTACAATGATGTCGATTGGGAACATGAATATTCGCTGCCACCAGCAGTATGCACACACGGGCGTTAGATAATAAAATTGATAAATCAGCACCATGACGGTTGAGGTGATTGCTAGTAATCCGATCATCTTTAAATACATATAATAATCGACTGACATCATTTTGTTCCGTAATGATGGAACAGTTATGTACCCAAAAATACTAATGACGACTGCAACTGTCAGCGCAATCAGCCCGACAGATAATAAAATTGAAAATTGGTCTAAATTCATAAGAGCATTATAACAAAATTAATTATTAGAAATTCCACGTAAAATATTCAATTCAAATCGTGCTTCATCCGCCAATGGATGATCACGATTAGCTTTAATAAATTCTTGCCATGACTGTGATGTTCCGGTTCGTGCCGCTGTTTCAAATGCTGTTTGTATTTCTGGGTCAATCGTAGCTGTTGAAATTTCTGATGTTCCCAGTTCAATTTCAGGATACCAGTTACCAAGACGCACCTCGATTTCTGGATTTTCAGCGTGAACGAGCTGTTTAAATTTTTCAATATCACTGAACTGGTCTTGTCCTCGATAATGATAGGGATACACAATTCTAGGTACAAATGCCAGTACTGCTTTGGCAGCGTCTTCCTCGGTCATGGTATAAGGCATATTCATGGGTACAAATGCGATATCAATATTTTCTAATCGTCGCACTTGCCTGTGATTGCCAGTGTCACCAGCAATATAGACACGCACTCCATCTTTTTCAATCACGTATCCATTCCCACGCCCTCTGGGGTGAAATGCATCATCAGTCTCCGGTACGTTGTACATAGGGATTGCCTTTATAGTGAAACTGTCTAACTGTTCGACGTCAAAATTATCCATTACTTCAATTTCTTTGAAATAAACACTACCACCCAGTTTCTTTATTACCGCATCAGGTACTACTAATGTTGATTCTTCGGTATCTAATTGTTGTAGTGTAGATGTACTCAGGTGATCACCATGAATATCAGTTATCAAAACCATATCTGCGACACCTTGTGTTTCATAACGACGCGCGTCTCCTATAGGGTCAACAACTATTATTTGTTCATCCCACTGTATGATCATGGATGCATGGTCAATTGGAGTAATAGAAATGTGATCCAGTGACTTGATGCCACCGGCACCAAGTAGCGTTAGTGTGAAATATGCTGCCACTAATCCGATAATTCCGAGTCCTATCCATGTGATTGATTGTTTGTTCATCTCGGCATTATACCAAAGAACATAAACTGTTAAATTGTTGCATATCGGTTGTGTTTCTAAACAGCCCGTACTATAGTAAAGAGACGTTATTCATTAATCTCATATAATCATGAAAAAAATATTGATTTCAATCGTAGGTATATTTGTTGCAACAACATCGTTTGCTGCTACAGATTATAATAGTTCACGTTCAAACAAAAACGGTAATAGTATTGCAGTCGATGTGAGTGTAAATTCAAGTACAGAAGCACAATCTGACCAAGTAAATGAAGGTGGTTCTAGTGCAGTAAATTCAGAAACGAAAGGGGGTATCAAGATAGAAGGTATACAAGGAGAGATGGCAGATTCTGTTTTTATTAAGTTTGATGGCGTCGAAGGAGAATCGCAGGATAAATCGTCAATTAAAATAGAAGGCATAGAAGGTGAAATGAATGTGGAAGCATTCATGAAAATTGACGATATCAAAGGAGAATCACAAGACAGTGCAGCTGCAGGTAGTAAAAAAGGATATGACTATTACCAAACAGCTGCTGCGAACACAAGCGCACAGTCAGGAGTAAATTGGACTATAACAACAGGAAACGATGCAGACTTTGTGACACAAAATAGTGTTGCAGTGCAGAGCACTCAACAAGTAAAATTATTTGGATTTATCGGTATGGATATGAAAATAAATGCACAAATGAATGCTGAAGGGGAAATTTCAGAGATGAAAAAACCATGGTATGCGATATTTGCATGGTAATTAATGCTGATTTATAAAATAATGGAATAATAATATGAAACAATATATAGTGCTATATATGGCAGATGAAAAAGCAATGGAAATATACAATCAAATGTCTCAAGAGCAACAAGAAAAAGACATGGGTGCCTGGATGGCGTGGATGGAAAAATACAAAGATAGTTTTGTGGACGCTGGTGACCCAGTTGGGAAAAATACCCGCGTAACAAAAGACAAGGCCCAAGAACACCCAAATCATGTCATGGGGTATTCAATAATGCAGGCTGATTCAAAGGATTCAGTAGTTGCGATGGTTCAAGAAAATAACCATCTTGATGTAGACGGGGCATACATTGAAGTAATGGATAGAGTGGAGATACCTGGGATGTAAATTGCGTGCAAAACAAAAAACCACCCTTTGGTGGTTTTTTGTTTTGCTGCTGGACAGGGAATGATCCCACAGTTTCTAACTTCACTTCGTTCAGGTAAGAACTGCTGGACGCGGCTCGACTATCTCAAAACAGAACGACCGAGTTTTGAGATATGTCTGTGCCGGTTCGATGATAAAGCAGGGAATCGGTCGCCTCAGTTGGATGTCGCTTACGCTCATCTCAACACGCGACCCCGCCGCCCAAATTTTGAAACATGAAGACCGAGTTTGAAAATATATTTCGCTCTTTTCGATTCCCGTCGCAGAACAGACGATAATGATTGAAAAACACCCATACGGGTGCCTTTCAAATTATCGTAGCTGCTGGACAGGGAATCGAACCCCGATTGACGGTACCAGAAACCGCAGTCCTACCGTTAGACGATCCAGCAAAATTGTTGTCCAGCAATACGCCAGAATCCAGACAAACAGTTTTGTACAAAGGGATTATATCAAAGGATACGCATTTTTCCAGATTATAAATGACAGTCCAGTAATATAAGCACAAAACCATTAATAAAACACAAATGAAATGTATGGTGTTCAACAGCAACACTACAAAATGAGAATGGAGCTATGGTTGATTACTAGGCAGAGAAACAAGGTCAAACAAAGAATACTCTAGTGGGGTGGTTTTTGTTTAATAGGTAATTTCTAGAATGCCAGTGTCTTTGGAGTCTATATGGTACAATGTCGGCATGAAACACAATGCTAATTATATTTATGGGAAACATGCAGTAATGCTGGCAATTAACAACAAAGCCAATGTGATTGCTGAACTGTACATCGCCAAAGGGATTGATCTGACCAAAGCACAAAAATCAGCACTAGTTAAATACGGTGTAATCATGAGAGGTCTTAATCCAGCAGCACTACCAAAAGAGATTGCAGAAGAATCTGTGCATCAAGGAATGGTGGCAGTTGTAAAACCAGAGCGACTAATGGATACGTTTGAACATTTTATGTCTGAAACTACACCAACTCCAGACACCTGTGTTGTTTTGTTGGGTGAAGTGCAAGATCCACAAAATGTGGGGGCGATTATTCGTTCTGCAGCAGCATTTGGTGCAAGCGCTGTGATGATACCCGAACACAACCAAGCTCCTGTTAATGGAACAGTAGTAAAGGTGTCGGCAGGAATGACATTTGCAATCCCATTGGTCAAAATTGGAAATGTTAACGAAGCAATGCGACAACTAAAAGAAGCAGGGTATTGGACATACGGCATGGCAGGAGAGTCTAAAAATTCTATTGTGACAGAAAAATTCGATGCACCGACCGTGTTTGTGGTAGGGAACGAAGGAGCAGGTATTCGAGTGAAAACCCGCGAAGAATGCGATATTATGCTGTCTATTCCTATGAATAAACAATGTGAATCATTGAATGTTGCAACATCTGCAGCATTAGCAATGCACCAGTGGTCAAATCAGCATCCACGCGCGTTAAAGTAGACTGTTTACAACAGCATATTGACAGTGAACGTTCGTTCACCTATAATGAGATTAACAATTATCAAGTTAATCTTTTTTATATGGAAGAAAAAGCACAAATCATTCAGTCATTCTATGAACACCACAGACGTATGCCAAGTTACGCTGAAATATGCGAACTGTTTGGATATAGTAGTAAGAATGCCGCTGCAAAAATGGTCCAGAAATTGCAACGCTATGGTGTATTAGAAAAAGACATGACAGGACGGCTAATACCGACGTTTAACGCGACATCTCTCCGTTTGTTGGGTTATGTGGAGGCAGGATTTCCCGCACCTGTAGAAGAGCAAGAAATAGACACTATGTCGTTGGATGAGTGGTTAATCAATGACAAAGACGCAACATACCTATTACGAGTAAAAGGTAATTCTATGATAGACGCATCAATTGCCGAAGGTGATTATGTGTTAGTAGAACGAACTAATAATATCCGCCCAGGAGACATTGTCGTTGCCTGTTTGGATGGGGATTGGACACTAAAATATTATCGCGAAAAAGACGGTCAAAAATATTTGCAAGCGGCTAATCCAGATTACAAAGACATGTATCCAGAGCAATCATTGGAAATAGAGGCAAAGGTTATTTCCGTACTGCGTAAATACCAATAATCATGACAGAACAATCTGATCAGATAATTTTCCATATTGATGGAGATGCTTTTTTTGCGTCATGTGAGCAATCAACAGACATGTCACTGCGGGGGAAGCCAATTGCGGTAGGGCGTGAGCGCGGTGTGGCGACTGCTTTTTCTTACGAGGCAAAAGCATTGGGGGTGACGCGAGGGATGTCAGGGAAGGAAATCAAAGAGCAATTTCCAAACGTACTATTAGTTTCATCTGACTATAGAAAATACGGACTGTATTCGAGACGGTTCAAAAATATTGTTCGGAATATGTGTGGAGAAATCGAAGGAATGAGTATTGATGAATGTTTTGTTAATGTGACATATATGGCTAAGTCATACAAAGATGCGTATATGCTGGCAGCAAAGTTACAAAATGAATTATGTACAAAATTAGGAATGACATTTTCAATTGGAGTGGGACCCAACAAAACAATTGCAAAAATTGCTTCAGGAATGAACAAACCGCGAGGAATCACTGTGATTAGTGACCTAAATATCAAAGCAGATTTGTACCCATTACATATCAGCCGTGTTTCAGGTATTGGATTTAACAGTGTCATTAAATTAGAGCAATTGGGTGTATATACTATTGCCGACTTGGTTGCCAAACCTGACGGATGGACCGATGACTTTTTGTCAAAACCATACAGGGAATTAGTGTCTGAATTACAGGGTAATTTCGTAAAACCACTAGTTTTGATTCAAGACAAACCAAAAAGTATCAGCAAGATACGTGCATTTACTCCGGCAACAACGAACGTAGATTACTTGAAATCTGAATTTGCCAGGAATGCAGAGATAATTGCTAAAAAAATGCACAGACAGGGGTTGCAAGCAAAACATCTAGTACTAGCCATGAAGACACCTAAATACGAAATTGGGAAAAATAGTATTAGAATCGACATCATTCCCGAAAATCCTATCGTGTCTTCACAGGATTTATTGCAGCTAATTGAACTTCATTTTGACCAATTGTATTTACCGCATTATAAGTACCGCGCAACATATGTCAGTGTCCATAGCCTGAACGATATATCAGAACAGTATGATTTATTTGGGGAAGTTGAAAGCCGTAGAACCTATCGGTCACTGTCAGATTTGACACAAACCTTAGAGAAAAAACATGGACCATTTGTGTTACACACAGCAGCGTCTATGAGCGCCATACATCAGCATTCGTATATTCATCCAAATAAATCAAATAATGATGTCGGTCATTATGACGGTATGCCTTTAATGATGTCGCCACATAACGACAAGGTACTGTATATTCCATACCTTGGAGTGATATAATTATGAGATGAATCTTGCAAGTCAATTGATGACCATAAAAAATAGTCTTATATTTGTTACCGTTAGTGTAACAGCAGTGTTCTTGTTTCAAACAATAGTAATCTGGACAGATATTGTGGTTATATTAGGTAGTGTTTTTATAAAGAGTTTCGACAAGTTGTATGTCATAGCAGGTTTGTATACCCATCCACTACAATACACACCATTATCTAATTATATTATGGTGTTGTTTATATCTGGCCTGATTGGATTGCAGATGGTGCAGTATGTGTATATCAGGGCAACACGAAAACAAGCAATCAATGGCAGAAAAATACCCAAAACAAAAACAACAATATTGTCTGGAGTATTAACATCACTTGGAATGGGCTGTGCGGCCTGTGGATCACTGGTCTTGATATCAATACTCTCGACATTTGGTGTCAGTTTATCTGTGACTCTGGTAAGTTGGTTATCAACCATATTTTTGTCTGTAGCAGTCGGAGTATTGTTGTTTACAAACTATAAATTATATAAGCAGGCTAAAAATCCATTGGTGTGCAATATTGTATACAATTAAAAAACACCATGTTTGGTGTTTTTTAATTAACAAGACAGTTCACCCTCAACTCCGCAACCATCAGAAAGTGATTCTAGGTTTGTAATAGGTTCCCCTGGGGCTGATCCACGCGAGATGTAATCATCAATATCGTACGTACCTGCTTCTTGGGGATAGTTCCAGGTCTCTGGATGGAACTCCCATTCGTTGTACCCAATTGTAAGTTCGTGAACATAAATGCCATTCTGAGCTAATAGATTTCCCACCTTGCGCCCATTCATGCATGACGCACTATAACAGTAGATAAGAATAGGCTTGTCGGTAGACTTAACAAGTTCTTGAAAAGCTTGAACTACTAGGTCAATATCCTGATCTGAGTCAATATTGATAGCGCCTGTAATATGACCGTTTTCGTAGTCAGATTGTGCACGGGTATCAACCACAACAAAGTCATGATAACCACGGTCCATCTCACGACGTAGTGAATGAGGACTTTTAAGTGTTGCAACCGAATTTGCATAATATGAGGCGATCTGCTTTTCCTCGACAGTAGGCTGACCCATATGATGAATAGTAAATAAAATACCAAGCGTTAAGGCAACACTGATTATGCAGCTGGTAATGATAGTTGTTGTTTGTGATTTCATAATTTAAGTATATCAAAAAAATTCATTTGTATTATAATGCATGCACTATGAAAAAATTAATACATAAATATTTACCAGAATGTGTCTACGGTGGTGTAGACGGACTAGTGACAACATTTGCCATTGTAACTGCATCAATCGGTATCGGCGCTTCCTCGGGAGTGATATTGGTATTGGGTGTAGCGAATGTTTTGGCAGATGCATGGAGTATGGGGTCGTCAGACTATTTGTCTTCACACGCCGAAGCTGAACAAGGCGACCGAGAACATGATGAAAAACCACCACTATATACTGCATTTGCAACGTTTGTATCGTTTGTAGTTGTTGGATTCGTACCATTAGTACCGTTTATTTTTGCCTTGTTTGTTCCAGCGTTTGAATCAGCAGCTGTGTGGACGTCTATCGTTGCAACAATGATGACGTTTGCTGTTGTTGGGTATGTTTCAGGAACGGTCAGTGGTGCAGGACGCAGAAAATCAGCATTACGCACACTATTAGTTGGAGCTATCGCAGCTATTATTGCCTTTGGAGTAGGGTACTTGCTCAAAGACTTGGCATAATAGGCGTGATCATGATTATTTAAAGAGACTGCAAGAAGTCTTTTTTTATTTGCAAATAATTTTCTACTTTTTCCTCATCCATTTTTTCGACATTACGAACCATCATGGCCCAGCGAATATTTCCACGCAGTTGATTCGCGTTTTCAATAATAAATGACCAATATAGTGCGTCCCATACTTCTGACCAATCACTAGATGTAGATTTCTTGTAGTTGGACATTTTAAAAATATAATTCGACCCTGAAAAATATGGTTTAGTCGTAATAAGCCCATCCAAACTATCTTGAGACATGCCATACACATTACCGACCATTACCCAATCGTATGCATCAATATACATTTCCATAAACCACTGATAGACCTGGTCGGGATGAATACCAGAGAGAAACATTGCATTTCCGATAACCATAAGTCTTTCGATATGGTGGTTGTAGCCAGTAGATAATACGTCATTGATTGCTTTATCTACTGGTGGTAACCCCGTTGATCCCGTATACCATTTACTCGACAAGGTATTTTTTTGATTCCAATCATTTGAGTTACGCATATCCGTGCCACGTAAATCATAGAGTGCCTTCATGTATTCTCGCCAGCCAATAATTTGACGGATAAATCCTTCGTGACTGTTGATGGGTATGTTATTTTCTTGATAGGCTTGATTGGCTGTATTGATTACCTGATGCGGTGTCAGTAAGCCACAATTAATAAGAGGCGAGAGCATAGAGTGCCATAATCTTGAGTATTCGGTGTCAATTGCGTCTTCGTAGTTTCCAAAATTAGCATATTTTTCTACAATGAAATCATCGAGCCATTTCTGTGCGTCTTTGTGATTTGTGGGATAACAAAAACTCTCTGTACTACCATAATTATTTTCAAAATTTTTATTAACCCATTTTTTGGCCTGAACAACAGAAGCACTATTATTTACGCGAGGGTTTTGTGGTATCGTCTCTCGTAATTTTGTAGGCACCTTCTTGCGGTTATCTTCATCAAAAGACCATTTCCCCCCAACCGGGTTATTGTCGGCATCCACTAATATTTGTAATTTTTTTCGCTGCTGTTGATAAAAATTATGCATACGATACTGTTTCTTCTTTTTTCCATCTGGATGAAAATATTCAGTGTTCTCAGTTTTGGTATTCAAGAACATGGGGCTAGGTAGTTCTTTTGCGTGCATATTTCCTGCGATTATTCTTTTTTGTAATTCAAAATCAGCTACATCAAAAAAAATAATATCAGTTTGGATATCACTAATGATTTTTACAGTATCGATATCATTCGTATATGGATAATGATTTACTGTGTAAATTTCATTATCAATATTTTTTAAATAATCGTCAATGGTTGCGCGATGAAATACCAATTTATTTTTATTAAAATTAAAGTGGTATTTTTTGTCGCCAAAAAAAAGAGAGTCTTCTATAAAGACAATTTCAGTCACCCCATCAGGATAAAGACTGGGGTCAAACAATTGGTGGGGGAATAAAAGTAAAGTGCGTGACATTGTTATTTTTTGTTGCGTGCAGTGCTGCACTTAGTACTACAGTATATCACCTGGCCCCATATACCTCGACTTGACCACCGTTTTCTATTTTGGAATGGACGATCACAAGTAGGGCACACTTTTGTGGCACGGTTTTGCTTAAGGGGAGTTTTTTTCATGTATATATTGTAACCATAAATTTATTAAAACAAAAAACCCTCACGCTGAGAGTTCCAAGTCGCACAAGCGCGACAAGGAACCCCCAGGCTCGCCTTACGTTCCGTGAGTAACGGCAGGGCGACTGTGAATGGGTTGTTGGGTTCAAACAAATACAAGGAAGAGGTACGTCGCGATTGCAAAGGTACCGACCTCCAAACACCGTTTTTCCCAATAGAAATTCTCTTCGGTGAAATCATTGAATTCACGGACTGCTGTTTTTACGAGCAGCTTGATCCATTTGATTTCAGTGCCGATTTTTTTTATTGTAAAGGGCATTTAGATGCCTCCTGTATTTGTTGTATCCAGTTAGATACTTACTGCAAATGGCCTATTGGTATATTTTTTGGGCCGCTCAATTAATATATATTATATTTATTTTTATATAAAAGTCAAGAAAAAACACAGTCATTGGCTGTGTTTTTTCTTGACTACAAAATTACATAAATATTTGCCACTGCAGTCCCCATACTGCAACACCCGAGAGAAACGAGACAAGCGCAGGGAAGAATGCAATTTGAAAATATTTTTTAAAGGTTAACTCCTTGACCAGCCCCATGGCAACAACACCAGCCGCTGACCCAATAGCCAATAACGACCCACCAGTACCCACACAAATGGCCAACAGTACCCATAATGCAGCATCAGTTGTTTCAAGAATGTCGATGGTGATTGCAGTTAGCGGAATGTTATCTAAGATGGCAGAGACAGCACCAATAATTACGTTCCCGACAATAACACGCCCAACTTCTTGTTCTGCTCCATAAACGTATTCAGACACTGTATCCAGCACACCCAAGGTAGATAAGGCCGAAACAGCTAACAAAATACCGATAAAAAATTTGATGCTCGCAATGTCTGTTTTCTGAATTAATTCTTCGATTTTTAGTGACAAACGCGATTCTTCGCTGCGTGTCCCAATCAAATCAACCAAGAACCAGGTAATACCAAGTCCAGTCAGAATACCAAGAACAGGAGGTAGGTGAATTAACTTGAACAGAACAGGTAGAATAAATGACATCCCAGCTGAGGCAATAATAATTTTTTTACCTAAAGAAAAAGTATGCCTTGGTTGTGACTGTGGAGTATCATCTGATGTTGAATCATCAATTTTTCGTACCAACATAAAGTAGGCAACTAGACCAATAACTATGCTGGGAACAATTCCCTGGAAAACAATTTCTGATACAGTGAATTTTCCAGCAATCCATAACATGATAGTGGTCACGTCTCCAATAGGTGAGAACGCACCTCCCGCATTTGCAGCAAGAACAATTCCGCAAGCCGCCACTAATAAATTGCTGTCTTTGAAAAATTTTCGAGCAATTTGTATCATAATAATGGTTGCTGTTAGGTTGTCTACGATTGCAGATAGTCCAAATGATGCAGTCATGATAACCATGAACTGTTTATGGTTAGTCATGTGGTATTCCAGCATTTTTGTACGCAGCGCATCAAATATACCGCATGAGATAAGTATCTCGACCAGAGACATCGCAGCCAACAAGAACACTACAAGAGAAAAAATTTCGTACCCGGTTTCTTCTAGTTTGTGATCGACAATATCGTGGCTAATACCAGCAATTGCGACCACCACCCACAGTAATCCACCTGTTAGTAATGCCCACGATGCTTTATTAATGTGGTATTTGTGTTCCGTCGCGATACCAAAGTAACCGATAGCAAATATAATTGATGCGATAATAGAATAAATCATAATGATAATAAATGAATAATAAATAAATGGGCACTAAAAAAACTCGACTAGGCGAGATATTCGTCTTGAGCTGCGTAGTTTTGTTCGGGTTCTGGCTCAGTTGCAGTCATGTTGTTTTTATGAACTGTCATATAATACTCCTGTAGGGAATGATTTCAATGCACGTAGGTGGATAAAATATTACATAGCAGAATGTACGCCCGCAATATATCCTGTAGTCCAACACATCTGTAAACTGAAACCACCACTGGGACGATTAATGTTTAATAAGTCACCAATGATATATAAATTTGGGTTAACTTTTGATTGCATTGTTTTAAAATTTATCTCGGATAGGTCAACTCCACCATCAGCAATCACTGCTCTGTCGAGACCCATGGTACCGGTAATAGGGAAACGCATATCTTTTAATAGAGCAACCAGAGTGTTTCTTTGATCACGAGTGATTTCACCTGATTTTATGTCAGTTGGAATAGCAGACAGTTCAGACAATACTTCGATGATTGATTTAGGGAATATTTCAGTCATGGTATTTCCAAAATCCTTTTTCACATTTTTCTGAAGCAGATTTGCGATACGCTTACTTAATATTTCGGCTGGTGTATCTGGAAACAGGTCCAAGCTGCACTCAACAGAGCCCCACGAGAGCAACTGTGAGACGTCGTAGCTAGAATTAAGTACCAGTGGTCCAGAAATACCAAAATGAGTAAACAGTACTTTTCCCGTTTTTTGTATTTTTTTGACACCATCAGCATAAAACCGTAATTTTAAATAATCCCATGACGTCCCAGACAAACTATGAACCCACGTGGTATTTGTTTTCAAGGGTACAATGCTAGGACTTGGTTTTGCAATAGTATGACCCAAATCAGACAGCCATTTGAATCCATCACCAGTTGAACCGGTTTCGGGGGCGGCATATCCACCAGTAGATATAATTAATTTATGACAAGTAAAGTTTCCATTGTTTGTTTTAACAACCCACCCGTCATCAGTAGCAGTCAATTTTGTAACGGTAGTTGAAAGTTTAAAAGACACATTGTGTTGTTTACAAAAATTTACCATTGTGTTTCGTACATCTGTTGCACGTTGTGAAGCAGGGAATGTCCGCTTTCGAGCCTGAGTCTCAAGTGGTAATTTCATATCTTGTTCAAAAAAATTAAATGTCTCGTCGACTGCATATTGCGCAAAAGCTGAATACAGGTATTTTTTAGATTGAGGAAAATGTTCTAGAAACTGTTTGAAGTCACGTTTGTCGTTTGTAATATTGCACCGACCACCACCTGTAATGGACAATTTTTTACCTAAAACCGCATTTTTTTCTAGTACTAAAACTTGTGCACCGTGTTGTGCAGCTGTTCCTGCTGCCATTAAACCTGATGACCCACCACCAATAACTATTACATCAGTGACATCCATAAGAGATTGTTTTTTTACCATGCATGTATTCTACACTAGGGTTGTCTTTTCAACAAAAAATAGCTATTGCCACTGAGGATTCAGGGGTGTACAATGCCACGATTAAAAAAAAATATGACCAGTATATTTAATAATTTATCCGACGGAATCAAAGGAATTGCATTTGCGGTTTTGGCTATTTTTCTAATCTCTATCCAGGATGTTTTAGTAAAACAATTGTCGGGAACAGAATTACCACTGCACCAACTGTTGGTATTGCGGTATGTTTTGGCGCTAATTTTATTTGGATGGCTGGTAGTGTTTATCTCTAGTTATGACGGACTAAAAACCAAACATATAAAAAAGCATGTTCTGCGCGGATCACTGGCATTTGCATCAGGATTTACGTATTATATTGCGTTAGCAGTAATGCCAGTTGCAGAAACTGTGGCCATATTCTTTTCAGCACCATTATTTCTGACTATTTTTTCTGTTCTATTATTAAAAGAAACTGTTGGTGTACACAGGTGGACTGCAACTGCAATTGGATTTGTCGGTGTATTAATTATGGTACGACCAGGTGGTGATGTGTTTGATCCTATGGCAATATTTGTCTTAATTGCCGCATCCTGTTACGCATTATCAATGTTACTGGCACGACAAATGGGGTCTACTGAGTCAGCAGTAAATATGTCGTTCTATGCTATGACCACTAACCTGGTTGGGGCTGGGGCAGTGGCATTGTTGGCCAACGTTGGACTGCTGTCGTTTATGGGTTCGAGTGACAATTTTGCGTTTGTGACACGGTCATGGATTATGCCTGACTCGCACACATTATTGGTAATCTGCGGTGTAGCGTTAATTACTGTATTATCATTTCACTTGATTACACAAGCATACAGAATTGCGCCACCATCTCTGTTGGCGTTGTTTGAATACACGTCTATGTTTTGGGCTATATTATGGGGAATTACGTTTTTCAAACAATATCCAGATGGATGGACAATGTTTGGAATATCTTTGGTTGTTTTTGCCGGCGCATACACAATTGCCAGAGAAAGTTGGTCTGGAAATATCGGACACAAAAAATGGTTTACGGGACGAGCGTTGTCACGATATCGATAAATAGGCCACATAATTTTCAAAATCAGAAAACCCCGAGCATCAAATAAATGCTCGGGGTTTTTCACGATTGCTGTTTCGCTTTGAGCCATTCTTCGCCAATGACGACTATCGCCAAGGCAATAGATATCGGCAGAACCCATGGTCTGGCGGGTGGGGACCCGATTATAAGAACTGATATCAACCAAAAAAGTGAAATAACAGCGAACATGCATGTCCAGACAAACATAGCGTAGACACACAGGTCTTGCAGACGCGCGCTCAATTCTATCGATTTAATTTGAGTGATCACAATCAGCACACAGATCATTGAGTACAGCCAGAAATATTGCGCGTAAGCGTGGCCACTTGTTCCATGGAACCACAATATAAATGAATCGTAGATGGCCCAAAAAATAAGAGCCATGAAAAAGATGATGGTTACAGATATGAATCGGTCGATCACGAGATTACCTCCAAGTTACTTTGAGAATATTAGAACACACAAGCAGATATAATTCAATATAGTGTAAAAGAATATGATATATTTAGTGTATGAAAATTACAAAAATTGGACATTGCTGCTTGCAGGTTGATATTAATAAAAATGGAAACGATGTACGAATATTAACTGACCCAGGTAATTTCTCTGATGGGCAAAATAGCATTGAATATGTTGATGCGGTATTGATTACGCATGAACACGCAGACCATATGCACCTGCCATCGTTACAACAAATAATGTTGAATAATCCAGAAGTTGTAGTGTACGCAAATGAATCTACTGGAAACATTCTGCAAACCGAAGGTGTTGAATTTGAACTATTCGGAGAAGGAAGCGAGATTGATATCAAAGGGGTATCAGTCAAAACATGGAACACTGACCATGCGGATGTGTATGACGGGATTGAGCCGGTATTAAACACAGTATTATTTATCGAAGATACACTATTGTACCCAGGTGATGCATTTTGGATTCCTGAATTTACAGTAAATACACTGGCATTGGCAGTTGCCGGGCCATGGTGTAAAACACGGGACGTCATAGAGTATGCAAAGGCAGTGAATCCAAGAATATGTTTTCCAGTTCATGATGGTGTGTTGCACGAACAAAATGGAGAGCCATTTTATCGAGTGGCACAGAATTTTATAGAACCTGCCGGAATAGAGTTTAGGGATATTAGAAATGGAGAGAGCTTGGAAATTTAATTATGACATTTTGGGACACCTTACAAAGAATGGTCGATGAGTGTGAGATAAATATAGATAGACCAAAAAACTCTACGCATCCACGATACGATGACTATATTTATCCATTTGATTATGGATATTTAGATGGAACCACGTCAGGTGACGGAGACGGTATCGATTGCTGGGTGGGGTCTCAGGGCGGCAGTGAAGTAGCAGGTATAGTGACCGTGGTGGACGGAGTAAAAAAAGACAGCGAAATAAAGATACTGCTTGGATGCACAGATGAGGATATGCAAACAATTCTGAAATGTCACAAGCGAGGATCAATGGACGGGATTTTAATTATGAAAAATTAAGATGAGAAAAGTAATTTTAATACACGGCAAGAATGCACACCCTAATGATAAATGGTATCCATGGTTCGGTAGTGAGGTGCAAAAATTAGGTTATGATTGCATCACACCTGAATTACCTAACAGTAGGGACCCAGATATTGAAGAATGGATGAACGAATTAGACAAGGCTGGGGTGGAAGAGAGTTCTATTTTAGTAGGACATTCACGGGGAGGTATGGCAGTGTTGCGTTGGTTAGAAAAACAACCAAAAGAAGTGAAGGTTTCTCGAGTAGTTTTAGTGGGAGCTAATTCAGGTTTACTATCAGACAGGCACATCCCAACAGAAACTAATCATGGATTTTATACCGAAAACGGATACGATTTTGAGAAAATAAAATCCCACTGTGATGATTTCATAGTAATGCATTCGACCGATGACCATGTTGTGCCATACGACAATGGTGTTATTAATGCAAAGGGGCTCGGAGCAAGGCTACTGACATTTAATGATAAGAGGCATTGGGGGACAGACCATGACGGGATCACACAAAAAGAAATTCCAGAAATATTAGAAGAGTGTATCGATTTTGATAATCGAAAATCATTGTTAATTCCAGTAAATTCTCATAATGAAATTTTGATACAAGACAGAAGAAACTACAAAAAACCAGATTGGGGATTTTTTGGAGGAGGTATTGAAAAAGAAGAGACGCCAACTCAGGCTGTGATTCGCGAAACTAAAGAAGAACTGGATTTGGATATTTCGTTACAAGATATTCACTTTTTAGGTGCGCAGTGCTCAAATGATGATGATTTAAAAACCATACGGCACCTATATTTATATAAGACTGATCAAAGAGAATTTACTGTTCTAGAAGGACAGGG
>JAHDDI010000018.1:5441-13217 GCA_020629435.1 Minisyncoccota bacterium | reverse complement strand
AAGAATATAATGCCGCGCGAACGATCAATCAAAAACGACCATAATGGTCACAAATACAGGACTACAACAATGAAAATCACGACTCTTTTGCAAAGCCTGATTCTGATATTCTGCTTGATATCTGCACCTACTTTCGCATCAATTAACGATCTTGCGCCATCTGATGTGCGCAGGTATTCTGCCGAGCACTCACCTGAATACATTCATGCGACCTTTATGTCGTTTTACAACGATTCAGATACATTTACTCAGCGTTTTATCCGGAATACATGGCCTGAAGCACACAGACAGCTTTCCTCTGCAGGTGTGCCCCCATCAGATCGGGTGGCACTGTATATGCTTGCTGTCAAAGAAAGCACATGGGACTACACCGCACAGAACCCTAATTCATCGGCGGTTGGCTACTGCCAATCAATGGCATCTGACCATGCGCACACGTGGCCCGCTGATTTCTTGACCAATCCGATCTCACAGTTGGCTTGGTGTCACGGATATGCATACGAGCGATACGGGGACTACGTTTCAGCCGTCAGATTTTGGGAAGCCAACAACTGGTGGTAATTTAACATCTCTGGGAGGAGAGAACATCATGACAGTCTTGTCAAAACAACCTCGCATGTGCAGTACGCACCTGCGGGGTTTTCTATTTGATATAATGAATACATGAAACCAATAGTAATCACTATCGACGGACCCAGTGGCAGCGGCAAAGGAACCACTGCTTTGCGAGTTGCGCGCCGACTGGGATTGGTCCATGTTGATTCTGGATCACTGTATCGTGCTGTTGCATTAACACTGCATGAACAAAATATTTCACCAGACGAATCTGTAAAAATTTCACAAGCATTACCAAATATGGATATCAGTTTTAATGCAAACAATGAAATTATGATTGACGGAGTCAATCGTGAATCTGACATTCGAACTCGAGAAAATTCAAAACGTGTATTCGCCTATTCTCGGGATTTGCAAATACGTGCCTATGTTACCGAACTACAACGAGGTCTTTTAGTTAATGGTGGTGTTCTGGATGGACGAGATGCGGGGTCAGTGGTTGCACCCGATGCAGATTTAAAAATATATTTAGACTGTGATATTGACATACGCACCTACCGTCGCGCAAAACAACACGGCATTACAGAGCCATTGGAAATTGCCGAAATAAAAAAAGAAATTCAAGAGCGAGATGCCGTTGATATGAACAAAGGTAAATTTTCACTACAGGTCTTACCTGAATCAGTTATTGTTGATACATCAGACATGACCATAGACGAACAAGTCGATGCCATTTATCAGTTAGCGCAAGAAAAAACCATAGACGCATAATTTGAAAAATTTTCTGTTTCGCATATACTGATGCCACTCCCCCTGTAGTTCAATGGATAGAACATGGGACTTCTAAGCCTACGATGTAAGTTCGATTCTTACCAGGGGGACAAAATGACCTAACAAGAATTGGTTGGAACAAAATAGCACTCTGTTGAGTGCTATTTTGTTATTCACTTTTTTCGCAAACTTCTTTAAAGTATTCAAGTGCCTTGCTCCATGCATTCACCATAGGCTCAAACATTTCATCACATGTCATTACCACCTCAACAATTGTTGTATCGTCACCTCCTGATTTAAAGTAGTAGTCTTCTCGTGAGCCAATCCATTTCTTCATCTTTTCGTCAGACAAATCAATCTCGAGAGCCTCAGTATTCACCATGGCAACATGTTCGCTCTTTATGAGTTCGTTAGGAATTAGCTCCTTTACGATAACCTTGGTTCCGCCTTGTGTTTCGTCAAAGAAAGCAATATGTGCACCTTCTTTCCACTCTCCCTCATATTTCATTCCTTCACCCCACGCTTTTGCCCGTTCGGGATACACAGACTTGTCGATCATTTTCTTAAAGACAAACTCTTTTGGTTTGTCGATTGTAATTGAATATGTAAGTGTTTTCATGTGTTAATTATATATCTATTAAAATATGCTATTTAAACCATTTAGCTGCGTTCGGTCTCCTGTGTGGGCATCCTGGCCAACAGCATGGTCTTTTCTTTCCTTTCTTTAGGTCTTCTTGTAATCGTCGTAAATGCTCCTTTCTCGTTTCTTCTTTTTTCGGAATGGTTACATAACAAATCCACTCATTGCGAGCCAGTTTTGTTAAGTCGCTCCATCTTTCTTTCACGTTTGGGTTGTTTTCCAGGAATTTTTTCAAACTACTTGGCATTCTATGAAAAAAGTCTTTGTTGATGTCTTGCGGTTTGCCCATACCTATATATTAACCAAACCTCCCCATGCACGCAATTCCACAACCAACTTATTCCAAGCTATTCCCTCATCGGGGACAAGAAACAAAAAACACTCATCGTGAGTGTTTTTTGTTTTTAAGAAAATAAATTAACGAAAAAATATTTGATTCTCTGCCACAGAGAGCTTGGTTCTTTGTTCTTTTCGGAAGCTAATTCTTGCTCAATCTCTAATGCCATCTTTCCGCCCTCTTCTGCTTCTTCTTGCATGTGCTTTTGTCCAGAAGAAACGGCCGACTCTAGTTGTTCTTGAGTTATGTGTTCGGGGGTATATGTTACACCCTGCTTATCTAAGTTTCGGATAAAAGCCGACATGTGATGTTTTGATTGTTCCAGTAACGTGTCATATACAAGAGTCAGGTCTTCTTTGTCTGTTTCTGAATTATATTTAATCAAGTTAGCCATATTCAAATCTTCAACCATTGCTCCAACCTGAAATGCATCCATGTTTGATTTTTTTCCTTTCGCGATTAGTTCTTGATATAGTTCGGTAAAAAATGGATCCGTAAATACCCCTCGTGCACTCTCGTCAGCAACTGGGTCCTCTAGTCCATAGCGCCCTATTAACTGACTGAATGCGTCCATATGCCGCTGCTCGGACACAGGAATATTTACAAAGACCCTTGAATTTGTAGTCTCTGATAGTTCACGATACAAATCTCGTGCCATTTTTTCTTCCTCTCTCATGTGCACAATCGCATCTATTTCTTGTTGGGTTAGAATGTTTTTTTCATAACTTCCAAAGTCAACTGTATGTGCATCGGCAATTTCTTCTGCATTGGTAATAGTTCCTGCAAGAACTAGTATGGTTAAGGATAATACTGATAGTAATTTTTTCATATTTTTTATTGTTATTTTTTAGAAAATGCTCCATTGATTGGAGTCTTCAGATATGAGACTCCGTTGTCTTCTTGGTTTGGAATCTCTCCCCCACGCATATTTGTCTGAATAGACGGGATAATAAGCTTGGGCATTCCCAGTTGGGTGTCTCGTTCTGTCCTTTGTCTAATAAATGCCTGTGAATCTGTTCCTTCTTTCAAGTGAATATTGTTATTTTTTTGTTCACCAACAGTGGTTTCCCATTGGTACTCAGTACGTCCTTCGGGCAGATAATCATGGCACATAAACATACGCATTTCATCTGGTAGTTCAAATATTTTTTGTGTTGACTGATACATGGTCTCGGCTGACCCACCCGGAAAGTCACAACGTGCAGTTCCAAAGTCAGGCATAAACATGGTGTCTCCTGCAAAAACAGCGTCTCCTATTACATACACCATGTCAGCGGGGGTGTGCCCCGGGGTGTGCATGGCAAACGCAGGAATTGAACCGATTGTAAACTGGTCGCCATCGCTCCACAGTTGGTCAAACTGACTTCCGTCACGAGCAAATTCAGTTCCCTCATTGAACACCTTTCCGAACGTGTCTTGTACATCGACTATATATTTACCAATTGCAATTTTACCCCCTAGTTTTTCCTGTAAATATGGTGCCGCAGATAAATGATCAGCATGCACATGAGTCTCCAGAATCCATGCTACTGAATATTCTTTTTCTCTAATGTAGTCAATAATCGCATCAGCATTTTCAAAAAATAATGTTCCACTTGGCTGGTCATAGTCCATGACACTATCGACAATGGCACAGGTGCTTGTTTGCACATCTGCCACTACATAACTAATTGTGTTTGTTCTGTGATCAAAGAATCCCTGTATTTCTGGTTTGTATTCAAGATAGGTACTATATTTCATAACTAATTCTTTAGACTTGTAATCCCATCAAAATGTTCTTCTTGTTCACTTACTTTAGTTTTGTGAACCACACCGTCTTTGTGTTCAGGTGGTGAATATACAGAATATAGTTTCAATGTATTTTCTCCTGTGTTAATTACATTGTGCTTAACCCCCGCAGGTATTACAAATGCCCAGTCTTGCTGAACTGTCTGAGATTCATCGTCCATGACTACCTGCGCCTGTCCTTGTTCTAATCTGATGAATTGGTCCAAATGGTGGGTCTCTTCTCCTATCTCGTCACCTGGTTGTATTGCCATTAATACTAACTGGCTATTTTTAGCAGTAAACAACACCCGACGATAGTCTTCGTTATGTAATGTTTCTTTTTCTATATTTGTTATATATCCATTCATAATATTAAAGTTATTTTGATAATTACTTATTCCAAGGCATTTTTGATAACGCACTCGCCATTCCGCACCATCCGGAAACTCCCGAAAATACTAAGCCTGCACCAACTGCTGGAATAATAAATCTGAACCATTCATGTATCGTGTGTGCACCTATAAATCCAATTAAAATCAAAGAGCCAGCTGCAATTAACACTTGTCGCATTAATGGAATACGCGTGGTTGATGAATTTGTCGGATGACCAGCCTCATCCCAAGCCATAATTCCCCCTTCTACATTTACTAATTCCGCAGTTACACCGGCTGCAACTAGTTTGTCTATAGCTTGCTTACCTCGGTTACCGCTTCGGCAGTGCACGTACACTGTTTGTTTGTTATTGAATTCATCTACGTGTTTTTGTACTTCTCCCAGAGGAACGCTGCGTACCCCTTCGATATGTTTTTCTTTGTATTCTGCTGGTTCGCAGACATTAATAAAATCGATACTGTTATTGCTCTTCTCTGCTTGTAGCACTTCTTTAAATGCCGTGATTGAAATATGTTTCATAGTTATCCTTTAATTATTGCTATTAATTTATCAAACATGTCTTTGTCTTTTTCAGACACTTGTGGAACAAAATGTTTCATTAAAAAAGATTCTGTAAACTTTTGCCGTAGACCAGCAAATGATCGAGATGCCGAAAGCAATGTTGTACTTGCTTTAATGCAATCTACTTTGTCTTGCTGTAATTCTTTTTTTACGGAAGCCAACTGGCCCTCCAGGCGGCTTATGTGGTTGATAATTTGTTTTTTGTTATCTGTCATATTTATATTATAGCATAGGGTGTACCCTATACAAATATAAATTAAACAAAAACCCACTATAGGTTTTACTTTCTCAATGATTAGTTTACTTGCACCAGCTCTCTTCCTGATTCAACCCACGCATTTTTTCCTCCGATTAAATCGTACACTTTGGCAAACCCAAGTTCTTTCATGATACTAAGAGTGTTCCCACTTCTTGCCCCGCTATGACAATGAATTAAATATGACTGGTTCTTGTCCAATAAGTCTAACTGTTCTTTAAAATCACTATCATAAAAGTTAATCAGTATCGCATCAGAAAACAATCGCCCCTCTGCATACTCTTCAGGAGTGCGTACATCTATAACGACGTGTCCTCCTGCTTGATACTTTTGCTCAAATTCTAGAACGCCAAGTCTCTCTGAAATAATTGTCGTATCTGTTGTGCTGACTTCGGCGTCAAGTGAATCTTGAGAGACATAAAAATACCCTCCAAGAAATACCGTAATTACAAGACTGGCCAGTATAGGTGTTTTTTTCATATTACTTTTTTCCTAAAATCTTTTGTAGTAGGCAAAATTTTGAAAAGGTGAACTGAAACAAGTGCGCACCAAAGAATACTGTTATCCACGCAAATTGCACATTCACAAATAAGGCTGCTAGAGCAGATAGAAACACTACTGATCCCACTAGTCTATAAAAAAACGTATCTGACATAATATGTAAATTAATTTGGTATGTATTCATGATAGCACGTCGGACCCACTAGTAATTCCCCGAAGAAGTATTATTTAATGCTGTTAGCTCAGCCATGTTCGGTAATTATTCGATTGTGTAATCGACAACAAGTCCTTTTTCCATTACTGCCTTAATGCGACCGTTAACACTATCAAATGTCGCTACGTATGAAATTCCATCTTCTTCTGTAATCAGAAATTGCCTATTAAAACTAGCTGCAAACACGCGAGCGTCATTTTCTGGTAATCCAATTAATCCTAATAGCTCTTCCTTGGAACCAGACACAGTGCCACTAGGTACCACGTTGTCATTATTATTATCACTATTTTCAAAAAATACTGCACTAGCATATTGACACTGTCGAGGAACAACATCAATTATCGACCCACCTCCATCCATGCATGAATCAAAATCGAACACTATATCAAGCTGAAATGTGTCTTTTTGTTGTGTGATTTGCGAATAGTATAGCCAGGAAATAACACCTAGCAACGTCATTAATATAAAAATAATAATGTTTTTTATCATAAATTTATTGTACTAGTATTAAGCCGCCTTAGCAAAATTACTTATGTTGATGCTTTTTTGCACAAACCCCTCTAGCAGTCACCTGTAACGACTGTACACTGAAGTCACCTATGCCCAACAAGTCCAAGATTGGCTGGTCTGGTGCATGGATGTGAATTACTCTGTCACATTCTGTACACACCGCATGGTGATGGTCTGGCTTAGCATATTCATACACCGACTCGGACCCATCAAATACGTATTTATTGACCAGACCGTTTTTTACAAACAAATCTAAATTTCTGTACACGGTTGCTTGGTCAACGTGACTAATTTCTGATGCTAAGGTGCGGGCTGAAACAGTCGATGTTTGTTTCTGTAAAGCGTCTAGTATGGTTTGTCTTTTAGGGGTAATTTTCATATGCGAATTATTTGCATAATACACAAGTCGTGGTACGATAGCAAATGCAAATTATTCGCAAATAAAATATTATGACTTTCACATACATTATTGGGTCCGCACTACTGATTATGGGGGCATCCCTGGTTGGTGTTATTTTTATAAACCGATACATTGGTTCACGTATCCATGAATACATGCCCAGCCTCATTTCTTTTGCCGCAGGAGTTTTTTTGTTCACCGCTGGTTTTTTAACAATCGAGTCTATTCATTTATTGGGAAGGTGGTACCTTACTGCCTTACTGGTTCTGGGGGGATACCTGCTGGCCTTTCTTGCAATGAAGGCGCTCCCGGCATTTCATCATCACCATGACGAATCATGTCCTGGACATGGCAATGCTGGTTCTCGTGTTCTACTAGGAGACGGGATCCACAATATTGTAGATGGTTTAATTTTGGTGCCTGCTTTTATCGTTTCCCCTTGGTTAGGTTTTGGTACTGCGGTGTCTATATTCGCACATGAGTTTATTCAAGAACTATCAGAATTTACTGTGTTACGCCAATCTGGTTATTCCGTAAAAAAAGCGCTTTTGTATAATTTTCTTGTCTCTTCAACCATCTTAATTGGTGTGGCTTTTGGTTTTGTGTTGTCTAACTCGGTTACCGTGCAAGGGGTTTTGTTGGCGCTTTCTGCGGGGTTCTTTTTGCAAATTATTTTTACTGATCTATTGCCGGGTCACGGTAGTCTTCGCGGGAAGCAAGCATTTGTTCAGTTAGGCCTTATTGCGCTTGGAGTTTCTTGTATTGCCATTGTAAACGTTTTATTTGCACATTCACATGACCATTCACACAACAACGGCCTTGACTCTACTACACTACACGATGAACACGATGAACACGATGAACACGATGA
>JAHDDI010000018.1:1780-5341 GCA_020629435.1 Minisyncoccota bacterium | reverse complement strand
ATGATATCTGACCCTGCTATAATACAAGAATAGATATAAATTCTTTTCTCTTGCCTTATGATAAATTACCTAATTATTAAAAAACTGATATATGCAATTGTAATATGCTGCAGTTTTGCTCTTGTAACAGTCACACATGCTCAGGTCGAAAACCAATCTGGCCCTCTTTATCAAAAAGTTATCGTTGAAGAAGTAATTCAAACTACCTACCCTATAGTATTTGGCAGTGAGATAGAATTTCAACAACTCTCTGTAACACTAGACGACGGCACAAAAAGCATTAATGTATATAACGACTACACTCCGGTCAAAGTAGGAGATATCATATACATTGCCCCAGGGTATAATCCTGATGCAGACAAAGAAGGTTATTTTGTCCATGAAATTGATAGAGTCAATAGTATTTTTTGGATCGCGCTGGTATTTATTATTGCCTACCTATTGATTGCGGGACTGCGTGGTGCACGATCTCTTATTGCTCTAGCATTTGCGATCGCGTCGGTGTGGTTCATTTTAATTCCTGCTTTAGTTTCTGGATACGATCCATTGCTTGTCGGTGTCGGTATCAGTACTCTTATTTTAGGAGTTGCTATTTTTGTCACTCATGGATTGAGTGTAGTTTCCGTCGCATCATATGCTGGATCCATGTTGGCGATAGGGGTCACCATTGTGTTTGCAAATATTGCTGTTCATGCTGCGCGTATTTCTGGACTGGTCGGAGATGAAAATAGCACCATAAGCGCCTTGTACGGATCATCTGTAGATTTACAAGGCCTCTTGTTGGCCGGGATGATTATCGGAATATTAGGGGTTCTTGATGATGTTGCTGTGATGCAGGCGGCCATGGTCCGTGAATTTATGCGTGAAAAAAATAAATCTATCCGTGATATTTTTACCACTTCCATGCGTGTCGGCCAAGAACATGCGGCCGCCTTGGTCAACACACTTGTCTTGGCATATACTGCTGTGTCTTTACCTTTATTTTTAATTATTTTGGCACCCTCTAATCAGTCCTATGGTATTGACCAAATCCCGCTAGGAATGCAGCTGTCGAATGAATTGTTCACGGTTGAATTAATTAGGTCTATTGTTGGGAGCTTTGGGTTGGTAATAACCATTCCTATAGTCACAGCATTGGCAATTGCGTTGTTTACTAAATTTCCCCCTCACGGTCCCGCAACACATCACCATCATCACCATTAAACAAAAACGCACACTGTGCGTTTTTGTTTTGTTTATTTTTTCTTGAACAATGAATAGATCATTTCGTCGACGTCTCTCAACAACAACATAGGCTTAGATTTTTTTGTTACTTCTGAACCGACTACAGTTGTGTTATCTATGGCCGTTTTTTTCTTCTGTATTACCTGCTTACCAGTTTTTGATTCTTTTTTTTGAACGACCGGTTTTGGTAATACTTTTTTTTGTATTTTTTTGTTTTTTGGTAAAAAGAATTTTCCGGGCTTAGGTAAATACGATTGCACCATTGGTGACTCTGGTACTTCCCCTGTTATATCTGCGATATCCTCTGCGACAGGACCTAGATGCTCTTGTAGGGTCTTTTTTTCTAGTGTTGGTTCACTATGCTGCGGTTTTGGCTGACCTGCGTCAGATTTGTTGGTATTGGTAGCAATTGTATGTACTGTGTATAGTGATCCGCTGTGTGCCAAAGCGATGGCCCCCATATAATCAAATGATTCGTCACGAGTAATAATAGGGATATGGTTTTCCAAAGCAAAACATTTTCTCCATACGTTTTCTAAGCGTGCAGGCACTGAGTAATCGCCAAACGCAGTCAGCGTGTCATGTGGTGATTCTTTAAAGTGTCCAGACAATACTAGTTCATTATTTTCAGGGGCTGCTGTCATGTCTTGAAGGTCCAGTATGCCGTTGACATCCAAAGGATAGGTAAACTGCTGTACACGAACATTAGGGCCCACAATTAATAGATCAGTGGGTGATTTAAAATATGCAATATTTACTTGTCTCCGGCCTGCATAATTTACTAGTGCTTGATGTAGTGGTATTGTGCTCACGCTTGAAAAACCAGCAACCGCAAACAATTCCTGCCATTGTTCGTCCAACACCTCACTACCCAATGAACCAATAACTACCTGTTGTGTTTGCACCTGTGTGTGAATTTTTTTAACACTTTCCAAGGCTTTTGTTTTATTGATAACCGATCCATTTTCCACTACATCAAAAGTAATTCCCACCCTTCCATGTTTCGATGGCACTAATTGTTCTGATACTGCATCAAACTGTAGCTCAATAAAATAGATATGAGTATCAAATAATTCAATTCCCACGCAAGATACTTGCTGTTTACGATTTTTTAATTCCACAAAGTCCATGTAGTTATATTATATTACAAACAAATAGATTACAATGAACACAATAAGTAGTAACGATATTTTAACAGAGTGTTGCATATAATATTCCAACGCCTTCAGTCCCCAGTATTTTGCCCCATAAGCAAATATTCCAAACCGAACGAATTTACCCAAGAACGCCCCAATAAATAATAAGGGTAATGACCAACCGAACAGTCCAGCAACGATTGCAAATGCAGTCATAGGCATCGGAAAAAATGATGTGATTCCAGCAGCTGCTGCAAAAATAATTATGTTCTCAGATAATTTTGAATCAATCGCCTGAGCTAGTTCGTCCCCTGTTATTGCTCCTAAATACGACACAGCGTCAACCCCAAACAATGCCACAATGGTTGCTAATATTACATAACCAATAGCCGCAAAAAATGCAGTAATGGCTGTTTGCCACCACCACACAGCATGATTGTGTCGAATAATATACATGGCAACAACTGCCTCAGTTGGAATAACCACCACAAATGCATCAACAATTCCTGTGATTGGTAGAATTATCCATCGGTAAGGTCCCGCTAAAATACTATCCAACCAACGATAGAATTTTGTTTTTTGGAAATCCTCAAACATTTGTTGGATTTCAGTTTTTTCATCATTGTGAATATTTGGTGTATTTTCCATAACTATTTATCTGTGCATACGTAATACAGCACTAACTGCTGTCTTAGAGACTAGCTTGCTTGGGTTCCGGGAGTAATTGTTGTATCGGGTTCTAAGATAGAAAAGGAGTCTTCGTCATTAACAGCAAATATCATTCCATTAGATTCCAAGCCAAAAATCTTTCTTGGCTCTAGATTGGTAACAAACATTGCTTGTCGGCCTTGTAGGGAGTGTATATCTTTAAAATACGGTGCGATACCAGAAACAATTTGCCTCGGTTCGTCTTCCCCAACATTCACCATTAGTTTTAACAATTTATCTGATTTCTCGATTTTTTCTACTGATATAATCGTTCCTACCTTAACCTGAACCTGTTTAAAGGTGTCGTAGTCAATCATTCCGTCTTTTCTTTCGCGCATTTCAGAAACAGTATCACGAGCTCGCTCTGCTAGATCAGTTGCAACCTCTTTACTTGTACTTGCTGCGCTTGATGCCATTTCTTTAGCTTTAGTGGCTACCTCGCTAGCTGTCTCCGTAATTTCTTCTTTAAGGTGTCGCGCTTCTGGTGTTGATA
>JAHDDI010000018.1:0-1680 GCA_020629435.1 Minisyncoccota bacterium | reverse complement strand
CTTGATGAAAATAATTCACTAATAGTCTTGATTGGCAGATCAGTTTTACTCTTGAGCATGGCTGTGAAAGAATCTATGTCGGATTGAATTGTATTATCTTTTCCGTCCAAATTTACCGAGTGGCCGATAACAATTGTATCAATAGATTGTGTCTGCAATAGACCAACCAAAAAAGAAAATAGTTTTTCATCATTTGGTACCACAGAATGAGGCATGGCAACAACCCCACCCGCATCAGAAGTGGCAAATCCTATATGTTTTGTGCCATAATCAATTCCGAGATATTTCATGTATTTTAAATATATATTTTCTAGCAAACAATAATGTGGCTATACTAAAAAGTAATACCCCGACAGTCATCAATGCTAAACCTGACCAGTTTTCTATTTCTTCCGGGCAATCTTCACAAGAAAGACTACTGTAAGTATAACTTTGGTCATTATGTTTTGCAGAAATTTCAGTAGAAAAAGAATTGTCCTGTGGTTCTGCAAAATGCACTACTGGCCGGGTACTTGTCATACCAGATAGTATAACAAGAAAAACCGCTGTTGCGGTTTTTCTTTTGCGGAGGCGGAGATTGGGCGCCATTACTAATTCGCTTTGCTCATAAGTAACCGCTGCCCCGGCGTTCATATTTCGAAAACAGAACGAACAAGTTTTCGAAATATATTCACTTTTTTCAAATCCCTCACGTAACTGCATAAATGCAGTTACTCGCTCCACAAGAAAAACCGCTGTTGCGGTTTTTCTTTTGCGGAGGCGGAGGGATTTGAACCCCCGATGCCGTTTCCGACATTCCGGTTTTCAAGACCGGTGCATTCAACCACTCTGCCACGCCTCCGTATTGCGTATATGCATTTCCAAAGTGGAATGGATGCATTATAGGCTATTTTATTTTTTTTTCAATACTATTGTATATGGCTTTTTTTTGCTACTATAACTGTATGAGTAAAACTAAAACGTCACCACGGCCCCACACAGACCGAACCATCGTATGGAGCGCGCCTGAATTTGAATATATTCACAACACGGTTAACTGGTACTGGGTTGTCGGGACACTTGGTTTTTTATTTTCTTTAGTTTCTTTTTTTAGTGGTAACTGGACCTTTGCCTTTCTGTTATTACTCTCTACTTTTATGTTGATGGTGCTCTCTACAAAACGACCAGCTGTTGTTAACGTGAGCTTGAACAAAAACCACATCACTATTGACGATAAAAAGTATTCGCTTAAAAAGTTTTCTGCATACCGTATTGATGAAAACCGTGACAAGTTACTGTTGCGTTCAGAAAAACTGTACCACACCCTGACTGTCGTGCCGTTGCCACATGACGCACCAAAAGCAAAAATCACCCACCTGTTTGAAGAAGAAACCGAACTAGAACAAGAAGATGAACTGTCTGAGCCAGTATTAGATATCATTATGCATCGTCTGGGGTTCTAGTTGAAAAATATGTAGTGAAATATATAATGCAAAGCGTGAACAGTTCACGTTTTCTTTATTAAGAAACCAAACTGCTTCCGTAGTTTCACCGGGGTTACGAAATAATATTTCTAACCTGCATGGTAAATGGACCATTAGACTACGGAAGAAACATACAAAGTAACTGCTTCCGTAGTTTAATGGATAGAATTCATCTTTGCGGAAGATGTGATGCAGGTTCGATTCCTGCCGGAAGCAC
>JAHDDI010000017.1:12058-13706 GCA_020629435.1 Minisyncoccota bacterium | reverse complement strand
GCGGCTTTTGTTTTATTTAATTTTCAACTGTAGATGTGCTGGTATCTGGCCGGATACTGTCTAGTGCTGATCCAATATCAGGAAATAAACCTTTAGCAGTTTCCATCAACCCATCACTTTCGCCCCGCACAGAGTCAATTCGATTCATCATGTTTTCAGCCTGATAGTATTTGTCACCAGCTCCAATGATAATTGGAGAGATAAAATTGTTATAGACATACCAGATAACAGCCACAATAAATCCAAGTTTGATTAATCGGATTATAAGCGCCCTGGTAAACTGAAACTGAATCCCTTTTAACCTGTGTTGGTTATCTTCGACTTCGTGTAGTACAGTATCTATTTTTTCATCCAACTGATCTAGACGTTTCATTACTTTGCGCTCAAAAAGATCCATATTATAGTATTCAAGCTCTTCAGTGTGTTCTCCTGAATAGGTGTCTTCTCCAGTCAAGATATCTTTGTCCTTGTTAAACATATATCTAATTTACAATGAAGTTGATTATTTTACCAGGAACAAAAATTACCTTCTTGACTGTCCCCTCTAGCCACTTCGCGATATCTTCGTTTGCTTGCGCAGCTGATTCCGCTGTTTCTTGATTGCAATCTGCAGTAACAGTAATATTTCCACGCTTCTTTCCGTTTACTTGAACTGCCATTGTGACTTCGCTATCTTGAATCAACGATTCGTCATATTGTGGCCAGGCAGAATCAATTACATAATCTTCACGTCCCAGTACGGCAAACAACTCTTGAGCCACATGTGGGGCAAATGGTGACAGCAACTTCAATAATGCTTGATAGTCATCTTTGTTAACTAATTCCATCTTGTCCATTTCATTTACACAGACCATCATCGCCGATATTGCAGTGTTAAAACGCATTCGTTCACAATCATCTGTTACTTTTGCAATTGTTTTATGAATCAGTGGTGCAATCTCACTTACGTCATTGTTAGTCAATTTCTCTTGTTGTCGCCATACTTTTTCAATAAATCGATACATTCCCACGCAACCATTTTCATTAAACTGTATTTCGTCTTCGATTGGTCCCGCAAACATAACATACAGTCGTGCTGCATCAGCACCAAACCTGTTTATGATGTCGTCTGGATTAATCACATTCCCTAATGACTTGGACATTTTGACCCCATTACTGTCTAACACATAACCCTGATGGCGTAGTTTTAAAAATGGTTCATCAAAATCTATCAATCCGATTCGTTTCATCGCTTTGACCCAAAACCGCGCATACAACAAGTGCATGTAGGTGTGTTCTGCTCCACCAATATACAAGTCAACTGGTTGCCAATGTTTAACCAGATCTTTGTCTGCCCAAACGTCATCATTCTTCGGGTCAGCATAACGCAAGAAGTACCACGAAGAACACACGAATGTGTCCATTGTGTCTGTCTCTGGACGCCACCCTGCACCGAATATTTTTTCTGTTCGGCCGACTAATTCTTGTGACTTAGCCAACGGTGCTTCCCCTGTTGGAACAAAGTCGACATCTGTTGGCAATGTCCATGGCAAATGTTCTTCTGGAACGGCGTGCGCAACGCCTTCTGGGTCGTAGACAATAGGAATCGGTGACCCCCAATATCGTTGTCGAGAAATAGACCAGTCACGCAAACGGTATTGCGATTTAA
>JAHDDI010000017.1:0-11958 GCA_020629435.1 Minisyncoccota bacterium | reverse complement strand
TAGTCAGCAATGAAAACTGGGATTTCAGTCCCGTTTGCTGGGTTAATTGCCCAAACTCCTTTCAATTGTACTCCAGTTTTTTCTTTGTTTTCTAAACGCTCTAATTCTGTCTTTTTTGAGGTTGTTGTTATGTATTCTGATACTTCGTCGGGGTTTGTAATCTGACTAGATAACTGTTCAACCAAACTATTTTCTGGTGCTAAAACCAAAAATGTTGCACCAAACAGTGTATCTGCGCGTGTAGTAAACACATCAGTTTTCAAATCTGTGTCTTTAAATGTAAAAGTTATCTCGGAACCGTCTGATTTCCCTATCCAGTTTATTTGATTTTTCTTGGTGTGCTCAGGCCAGTCGATAGTGTCTAAGTCTTTAATCAAATCATCCGCAAATTCAGTAATCTTAAATGACCAGGTTGGAATTTCTTTTTGCATGATGTCGTTTTTGCACCGTTCACACGAACCATCAACAACCTGTTCGTTGGCAATAACTGTTTTGCATGATTCGCACCAGTTAACTGTGTCAGTCTTTCGATATACCAAATCATTTTTATAAAACTGCAAAAACATCCACTGTGTCCAACGATAATATTCTGGGTCTGATGTATAAAATGACTGGTCAAAATCATATCCACAACCCAGCGATCGCATTTGTGCGATGTAGTTCTCTCCGGCTTCTTTAACAGTAATTGATGGATGCACTCCTGTTTTAACTGCATAGTTTTCTGCTGGTAATCCAAAACTATCAAATGCCTGTGGATGCAACACGTTGTACCCACGCATTCGTTTGTAGCGATACACGATATCGGTGATTGTATAGTTTTCGGTATGTCCCATGTGTAATCCCGTAGATGACGGATACGGTAACATGTCTAATACGTAGTATTTTTCTTTGCTTGTGTCTGAATAATTAATTGTGTCTACCTTGTCCTTTAGCCACTTGTCCTGCCATTTTTTTTCAATTTGTTTTGGATCGTATTTCATGATTTTGCAATTATATCATTATTTAAATTTAAACGGTTTTCTTTCTTGGGTCTGTTCTTCTTTGGGTTCGTCTGTTGTTTGTAATTCGGTCAATAATGCATCTAAAAATGGTGCCCTCTCAAAATAACGTAATTCGCTCAGGTCAGACACCCTCTCGATACGCTTTCCTTCATGTAAAACCAAATCAGCATATTCGATGCCGCTAATTTTGTACATAGCAGTAGCCATACCTTCTCTTGGTACATTTTCAATATATCCCAAAAACTCAGGATTAGTTTTGTCTATTACCAGTTCTAATTCTTCGTGTAATTCCCTGGCGATAGTTTCTCTAGTATCAGCATCGTCTTGTTCTGATGCGCCACCAAAACAAGCCAGCGCACCCGGGGCAATAGGCGCATCATCTGTTCGCACTTGAAATAAATAGTTTTCTTCGGTGTCCTGCAATAGTGCTGCTGAACCCAAAATTGGCAGTTCGGTCTGTTGTTTCATTTCTCTATAGTAACAGAACCTTACAAGAGAAAAAGCCGGTCACAGTGTGTGAGCCGGCTCTTGCAGTGCGTTATAGGCAGGAATAACCAACAGCATCATTCCTGGGATACTCCATAAGGCCGAATTGGCAATTGACCAAAATGGATTTGATGTACCTTTGAAGTACAGATGAACAACCATAGCTGCAACAATGTTAACCGCCAAACCAATCCCAATGGTGCGTAAGCGAATATAGCGGTATCCGTTTACGCTTTGCTGTTTGACCAACCAGTTGAGTGCCCAGATAAACGGCCACGAACCAGCAAAGGTCATCGTGGCTTGTTTTTGTGCAGCAAATAGCCGGGTCATACCATTGATGTCTTCGTTGATATAGTAGGTAGTGACAAACATCCAAGCTGTCGCGACCAAGGCACTCATTAAAGGCCAAAAACCACGAAAAAGATATTTGTCAGTAAAACCCAACACTGTGGACTGTCTACTGCTGAATGCGATGTGTAGTGTTGCCTGCTCTATAAACAAACAAAAAAGAACGCTCTGGAGACGTTCAGATGTAAGTGTTACTTTCATGTGAATTCTCCTTTTTTCAGCAAAACTTTAGCATGAAAAAACACTACGTCAATCAGTGTAGTGTTTTTAACTTCCCTATTAGTCTTTTTTCTTTTCTTTTACTTCGAGGTTTAATTCATTCCATTGTTCAGTTGGAACAGTTGCTGGGCTATCCATCATTGGGTCACGTCCTTCTCGTGTTTTTGGAAACGGAATAACCTCACGAATATTTGGCTCTCCTTGTAGTAGCATAACCAATCGGTCTAGTCCCCACGCGATTCCTCCATGTGGTGGACACCCTGAATTTAACATGCGCAGCATGTGGTCAAAATTTGTATCAATTTTTTCGTCACTGTGTCCTAAAATCTGCAGAATAGTTCGCTGTAGTTGTGCATCATGACACCGAATTGACCCACCACCAATTTCGTATCCATTTAATGCTATATCGTATTGTGATGCAATAATTGAACCAATATCTTCTTTATTTCGTAACTTTTCAATATCAGATTCTTTGGGTAAAGAAAATGGATTATGAGTAAACGTCCACTCGCCTGTTGCCTGAGGGTCATCAGATTTATCTGTACGTTCAAATCCAGGGAAATCTACTACCCAGCAAAATGCCAACAAGTTTGGATCTTCTTTGTCTTCGCGGATATCTGGCCGGTCATTTCCGTATTTCTCCATTGCATCTGCATAGGTAATTCGTGGAAATGGTACCTCTTGAATCCGTTTTTCGGGATAGTATTTTTCAACAATCTCAATCAACAATTGTTCGTTTAAGTTAATGATTTCTTCTTCTGATGTAAACGACATTTCCAAGTCCATTTGTGTAAATTCTGGCTGTCGGTCACCACGCAAGTCTTCGTCACGCATACATCGGGCAATTTGGAAATATTTTTCGAACCCGGACGCCATTAATGTTTGCTTGTATTGTTGTGGTGACTGCGGCAATGCGTATGCAGAACCAGGATACAGTCGTGATGGTACCAGGTAATCTCGCGCACCTTCTGGTGTTGATTTGGTTAACAATGGAGTTTCGATTTCAAAAAATCCCTTCTCACCCAAATGATTACGGATATGTGAAATTACTTTACATCGCATAGCAATATTATTGTGCATTCGTTCTGTTCGTAGATCGACAAATCGATTTTTTAGTCGAACCTCTTCGTTAACACCACTTGTGTCTTCTAATTCAAAAGCAGGCGTTTCGGCGGTATTTAATACGACAATTGCCGTTATTTCCAATTCAATGTCACCATTTACCACGTCAGTATTCACCATTTTTTCGGGACGTTCATTGACCACCCCCTCGATTGCAACGACCCATTCTGGTCGCAACGTTTTTGCAACCTCTAACACTTCTGGTTTCCCAAATACTACCCCTTGTACTTTTCCTGAGACATCACGAAAATCAAAGAATGCCATTTTCCCTTGGTTTCGTGCAACATCTACCCACGCGTTGATTGTTACTGTTTCAGCTTTGTGACCTGAAAGGTCTTTAATCATTATTCTGTTCATAATTTTATAAATATCTGTAAATAAAAATTCCCCCTACAAATTCTACAGTGATACCCGAGAGAATTTGTAGGGGCAAGTTTCATTTGAATCCTGCGGTGCCACCCTACTGTTTTTACTTCATTGACTGCTGTGACGGGCTTACCCGAGAGATTCTAATCAGCCTGCGCTTTTCTTTCTCTACCTTGGCGGTGTCTGCCGCTTCATCGGTGATGAGAGTATTATATAGTAGTTTGTTATAATATGATAATGAAAAAAATAATTACCATATTAATACTAGTAGCATCCGGAGCAACTGGTTGGATATTACTAGAGCCAACACTGTCTGACGATATTGTTAACGAAGAACCTGTAGTTGATTTTTCTACAGATAGCTCGGCCCAGGATAGTCAACTACCTGAAGACGGTACAATAGATCAAAGTACAGAACAGTCAACAGAAGTGAACTCACAACAAAACACTGCGACTCTTGAAACAAACCAAGACGTCGTTTTAGATACAAATACTGATTCAGATTTGCAAATTAATCCTACCGTTCGTAGTGGTTCTTTCACAAACGGAAAACCGCGTTACGTAGCAACCGGTCAGGTTTATGTATCAGGTTCCGACTTGTCGTTAGTTGATTTAAATTCAACAAATGTTCCTGATGGTTTTGTCTATCTTGCAAATGGATTGGACATCAATGATGCGGTTCGAGTAGAAAAATTAAAAGGCAACGTTGGTAACCAAAACTATACTATTCCAACAAGTGTCAATGCTGATGACTATAGCCATGTACTTATCTGGTGTCGTGCATTCGGTAGTTTGATTGGTTATGCAGAAATAAACTAACTACAGCATGCCCATAACGATTCTAGAGACAACATCATTAAATTGTGCTTGATCGATGTCAGAATCAGTACTTACCTTTTTGCATGCGTTAACAAGTAATTCACGAGCCACATACACCTGCGCGTCTCTTTCGTGATTATGCCCTGAACGTCTGTTTTTAAATTCTTTTTTTGATTCGTTTTTCTGTATTTCGTATTCAGTTCGAATGTAAGAAAAAAAGTCTTTGATATATAACGCCCGTTCGTCGCTTTTTGATCCCATGTCAAAAATAGAACTAGAAATCTGACTGTACATGGTTGAATCATTTGAAATTCCAGAAGCATAGTACTGCGCAAAACTACGAACAAGGTGCTCTGTTACTAGATTATTTTGTTCGACCATTTCTTCAAAAATATCAATAGCAATCCCATTAAAAAGCGGGATGTCCATCCTCTCTGCGCTGCGAAGGCTATTTGGTCTGTTTTCTTTTTGTTCCATAGTTATTATTTAATTTCAAAACCTACTTTTTCTCTAACTTCTTTCATTTTTGCATTTGCAATATTTGATGCTTTTTCTGCTCCTTTTTTCAAAATGTTTTTTACTAGATCCAAATCATTCTCCAGCTCAGTTCTACGCGCACGCATGGGACGTAAATAGTCATTGATCAGGCTTGTGACGTGTTTTTTAATGTCTCCATATCCTACACCACCCTGTTCGAACATTGCTCGCAATTCTGTGTCTTGCGCTTCATTACAAAATAATTTTGCAATAGAATATAGCGGATATTCATCCGGGTTTTTTACCTCTGAAATGTCTTTGCTGTCCATAGGTACTGATTTAATGTATTTTTCCGTCTCGGTTTCACTTGCAAATACTGGTAAAGTATTTCCATATGACTTTGACATCTTTTGCCCATCAGAACCAATAATTGTACCCACTTCTTCTTTAATCACAGCTTGCGGTTCGATAAATGTATCCCCAAAAGTGTTATTGAATTTACGCACTATTTCTCGTGTCATTTCTATATGCTGTCGCTGGTCTTCACCAACTGGCACTAACTGTGCATCGTACAGTACGATATCAGCGGCTTGTAGTACCGGATAGTCAAATAACCCTACTGAGACGTCTTTGTTCTTTGCTTCGTTATCCTTAAATGCGTGACCACGCATTAATTGTGGCATTGTTGTCAAGCAGTTAAAGATCCAGCATGCTTCAGTGTGACATGGCACATCAGACTGTTTATACAAAGTTACCTTTTCTGGATCTAATCCAATAGCCAGTAGATTAATTGCAACATCCATAATGAGTCGTTCCATCTTTTCTTTGTCTTGGACCGAAATCAGTGCATGATAGTCTGGAATAAAAATAAAGGTATCGTAATCGTCCTGCATATCAACCCATTGCTTGAGCGCCCCAAAATAGTTTCCAATATGCATATCTCCTGTCGGTTTGATTCCCGATAACATTCGTTGTTGTGTCATAATAGAATAATTGTAACATAGGGTTTATAATTGATAGATATGGAAAAATACCACCGACCTGAAAAATCAAAAGAAGCAATGCAGCCTTTTTCTATGGGCGACCGCGTCACGATAAATCGTGATGCACTCCGTGCCGGAATAGGTCAAAAATTCGACAACGAGAATTTGATAGTTGCGAAAGTATTTGGTGGCGGAAATTATCTTATATGCCATGAGGAAGACTATATTAATGTAATCAATGGAGTTGTTGAATTTGAAAACACCCAAGATAACGACCCATCGGGGCACGACATTATGGAACGCCTGTCAATCTTGTCCTTTGTTACTGAGGTAGTAACGTCCCGCGACATTGAACCCAGAACAAGCAACTAATGTGTAATATGATTACTGAAAAAAGTTGGAAAGTAATATTGTCTGATTACTTACAAAACAATAATTTTAAACAAACAATAAATTTTGTTGCCAAACAATATAAACGGTCTATAGTCTATCCTCCAAAAAACGATATTTTCAAGGCATTTGAACTTTGTTCTTTCGATCATGTGCGTGTAGTAATTATTGGACAAGACCCCTATCACGCTATTGATCAAGCAACAGGACTTGCCTTTTCTGTCACAAAAGATACAAATATTCCTCCTTCGTTACAAAATATATTTAAAGAAATAGAAAGTGATACAGGTAAACCAAGCCAATGTTTGCCATACGGTGACCTGACTAATTGGTCCCACCAAGGTGTTTTGTTGCTCAACAGCGTACTGACAGTCGAGTCGGACAAACCAGGAAGTCATGCGGGACACGGATGGGAAGAATTTACAGATGAGGTAATCAAGCAAATATCAAATAATAAAAACAGTGTTGTCTTTTTGTTGTGGGGTGCGTACGCACAGAAAAAGGGTTCTAGTATAGACCGAGCAAAACATTGTGTACTGGAATCTTCTCATCCGTCTCCGCTGGGTGCATATCGTGGCTTTATTGGGTGTAAACATTTTACACAATGCAACGATTACTTGATGCGTCACGACAAAGAAGCCGTTAATTGGTAACATGTTTTTTTTATTCATTTGTTTTATCTGTTACAATGATATGACTTAAATAACATAATAATTATGGCAGCAGCAAAAAAAACACAAAAAGAAAAAACTGTAACAAAGAAAACAGCAGTAAAACCAAAGTCACCTGCAAAGGAAAAGATGGTTGAAAAAGAAATGGTAACTAAAATTAAGGTAGTTGGTATTGGTGGTTCAGGAAAGAACGCCGTTAACTACATGGTCAAGAATGATGTTCGTGGTGTGAAATTTGTAGCTATCAATACTGATGCGCAAGACTTAGACCAATCAAAGGCAACCAAGAAAATTCATATCGGACGTTCACTGACAGCTGGTGCAGGAACAGGAATGAACCCAGAGGTGGGAAAAAATGCCGCAATTGAAAACAAGGATGACATCGTAAAAATGTTAGAAGACTGCTCTATTGTATTTATCACCGGTGGAATGGGTGGAGGAACAGGAACTGGAGCATCTCCTGTTGTCGCACAAATTGCCAAAGAAATGGGTATCCTCACTATTGCAGTAGTTACTAAACCATTTATGTTCGAAGGAGGTAAACGAATGCAGTTGGCAACAGAAGGTATCGCGGAACTAGGTAAAAACGTAGACGCGTACATTGTTATTCCGAATGACAAAATTTTGGAAGTAGCTGACGAGAACACAACAATGAACGATGCCTTTGCGTTATCTGATGACGTGTTACTACAAGCGGTGACAGGCATTTCGAACCTAATCACCACTCCTGGTCGTATCAACATCGATGCATCTGATGTTCGAACGGTTCTAGAAAACCAAGGGCTTTCACTGGTTGGTATTGGTAAAGCGACCGGAGACAACCGATCCGAAGAAGCTGCAACAATGGCTATCAATTCCCCATTACTAGACGTATCCGTTAAAGGCGCTGGTTCAGTATTGTTCTCAATTACTGCCGGAGATGATTTGAAGATGTCAGAGGTGGCAAAAATTGCCGAAACTATTACTCGAGAAATCGCACCTGATGCAACGGTGAAATTTGGAACAATTCGAGACCTTAAACTAAAGAAAGGAGAAGTAAAAGTTACCGTAATTGCCTCTGGTTTCGAAAATTCTAACAACATGCCTCGTATTCCCGCAAACGATCAGTCGCACGACTCAATCAGTAGTGAAGACGAATTATTCGCACAAGTAGAGACAAAACCTACAACACCCGCAACAAATAAACCAAGTACTGTAAAACGGACAAAAAAAGACAATACTCCTGCAAAAGAAGAATCCGAAGAAGATTTTTGGTCACTTCCTTCATTTTTAAAAAAAAAGTAATCTCAATACTCTATGGCAGAAAATAAAATATATGACCTTTTGATTCTTGGTGGTGGCCCTGCTGGTTGTGCTGCGGCTGTATACGCTGCGCGTAAACAACTGCACACAGCAATAATCACTGAATCATTTGGAGGGCAATCAATTGTTTCAGAAGGGATTGAAAACTGGATTGGTGACCAAGTAATACCAGGTGTAGAACTAGCAAAAAAACTGGAATCACACGTACGAAAATACGAAAGCGAGACATTTGACGTTGTAGAGCACGAGCGTATTGAAAAATTAGACAAGCAAGATGATGGAAATTTCTTGGTAACTACCAACAAAAACACATACGTTTCAAAAACTGTTTTAATTGTTACGGGTTCACACAGACGAAAACTACCCGTACCAGGAGCAGATGAATTCGAACACAAAGGAATTACCTATTGTGCGTCTTGTGATGGTCCATTTTTTACAGACAAAGATGTAGTGGTTGTGGGTGGAGGTAATGCTGCATTTGAATCTGCGTCACAATTACTAGCATATACAAAATCTGTAACATTACTACAGCGTGGTGAATCGTATCGTGCTGACGCAGTGACTGTTGACGCTGTTCTTGCTGATCCAAAAATGACTGGGATTACAAACACAGAAATAATTGAAATTCGAGGTAACAAGATGGTAAACATGATTGTCTACAAAAATAAGGGTGGCGAAGTTGTTGAATTACCAACAGATGGTATTTTTGTTGAAATAGGCGCAGAGCCAACTACAAAATATGCAAGCGATGTAGTTGACCTGACACAATATGGCCAAGTAATAGTAGACCCCCGCACACAACGAACTAGTTGTATTGGTGTATGGTCTGCAGGTGACTGTACGGACGGACTATATCACCAAAATAACATCGCTGCGGGTGACGCAGTCAAAGCATTAGAAGACATCTATTTGTTCATTAAAGCAAGTTAATATGGATAGTCAGGAATACAAGGTGTCCGTTTATTATTCGAGGATGCCTTTTCCTTTGACTCCGTGGGTGCATTGTTATGTTGTCACAAAATTTCAAGATACTATTAATCGCTATGAAGTGTTTCATCCACTAACCATCAACGATCATCCTGGTCAATATAAGGGCAGCATTTACAAGAATGTTTTCAGACAAAGAGACGGAATGAAATACTATCCAACTCTCAAACTAGACTCATTACACAGATTTATTGGAAAAGAATATTCAACTATAACTGGCGTGGTTGAATCACAGGCACATAAACTTTACCAATTTATTAACAATGGTGGCTTGATGAAGTACCCCTGTGCGCATAAATATGACATGATATGGGGGCCGAATAGTAATTCGTTTATTCAATGGGTTATCGACCAAGTACCAGACAATGGCCTGCACTTACCACATTCAGCGTGGGGAAAAAAATATAAACATGACTAATAGAAAAATTTTTTTTATACTTACTGCTTTTTTACTGTGTATTTGCTTTTTACTTATTAATTTTAAAAAACCATTGCTCAATAGCAATTGGGATATAGACGTCACTGTTTTGGCTGCTACTTTTGTAGACGAAGAATATTTTACAATCAAGGGTGCGCGTGATTGGCAGTACGAAAACAAGACTATAATGTCTCAGGAATATTTTGACCAAACATACGATTTTTCTGATCTGCAAGGCGCGACATTTTATGTACAACCTCTGGATTATACGGGACTAATTGCCCATACTTTTGTTGTTTTTCATTTTGATGATTCATATGGCAAATATGCTGATTTGGGTATTTCAATAGAAACCAGACGAGAATCAGGAGAAAAATATTCTATTATCGGAGGCCTGTTTCGTAAATATGAACTGATGCATACCTGGGCCACAGAAAAAGACCTGACAGACCGACGGATAAAGTTTTATGATTATGAACTACACCAACACAACATACTCATTCCATTAGACCAACAGGTGGCTATTCTGAAACAGTTTTTACACCAAACAAACACACTGTCTACCCAGCCGGTATTTTATAACTCTGCAGTCAACAACTGCACCAGCGCGCTGGCACAATATATTAACGGTTTTGCACCGGGTTCAATCCCCTGGCACTATTCATTTATTTTTACTGGTCGTGCGGATAAATACTTGCAGTCCCTAGGCTATATAGACTAAATGTAAATCCAAATTACTGATCCAGCACATTCCATGCATGTTTTAGCGCATCACTATTTTTCCCAGATGAATATTGAAAAGTAATTTTGTTTGTGAAGTCTTGTCTATCAGGTAAAAGAGACTGTATTCTGTTAACTACCGAATCACTGGGTTCATACCACTCTACTGGCCACAGCGCTAATTCTCTGAATATATCAATCAGAAATGCGTAGTGTGTACATCCCAGTGCAATCATATCGGTCCGTTTTCCAGAATCATCAGTAATAAATAAATCTTTTATCTCATTTTTGATAATTTCCTTGTTGCAAAGCCCGTCGAGCACATACTGTTCTGCAATTTGTGCCAATACGTCAGACCCTTTTCTGGTCAGAGCAATGTCATGTCCGTGTTTTTGAATTAGTCTTTGAATATTCTCAGATCCATTGGTTAGTGGTGTAGACAGTACGCTGACAATTCTTGTCTTTGAATTATCAGCCAAATATTTTACCGCAGGCTCAACACCTACATGCAGCAAATCTGGATACCGTTTTCTGATTACATCAATTGAATTGTATGTTGCAGTATTACATGCAATAACCAATAAATCTGGTTGGATTTCTTCGATACTTGTACATAGTAATTCAAAAATATGACGACCCAGCACTCTTGAATCTTTGTTTCCATAAGGAAACATCAGGTCGTCAGCAAGATACACAACGTCCAATCCTGTTGTTGTCATATTGAGTTTATGTAATATAGACATTCCACCAATTCCGGAATCAAAAATAAGTACTTTTTTCATGTTAAATCAAAAACAATAACAACAACCCCCCACTAATTGGCAACAGTAAATTGTCTATTCCCCACTGGGAAAAAAATTCAATGATTGTTAAAATAACTGCGATTAATAACACAGTCCACCACACCTGTGTAAACAATAATGTCACTGCAATTGTTCCTATAAAAAACACGCACGACCCCAATACAGATTTATTCCAGTGTGGTAACTGTTTACCCCACCGTGACCCAATAACTGCCGCCAGAGCATCCGGAACAGTCAGAATAAGTATTCCATAGCGAAATAAGTCTAACTGATCTGGCATCCAAAAATAGGCCATTACAGACACCACAACAACGTAGTATAAAGTACCGTGTGTATAGCGTTCTACCTCGTACACACTTTTTAATTTAATTGATTTAGTAATAGTAATACTCAGCAATAACCCAATACACAGAACCAACATTTCTATCTGTGCCAAATAAAACGACGCGGTCAGTAATAATATCCCTGAAGCCACATGACCAATTTTTCTGTGTACTTCGCGTGGTAGATTTGTTGTTTTATCCAACACTTCGTTTGCAACCAAGACCACCAACAGAGGTAACATCCAGAAAAATACTAAATCAAAATTTATTCCACAATACACGTTCAGCCCAGGTACGGCGCAAGAGAGATAATTAAACATAAAATACATTGTATCAACTGAAACATATATTGTCTTTTGGCAACTGTAGACATGAAAAAACCGGCAAGCCGGTTTAATCACACGTACCGAACAGTAAACTGAACGGCCTACAATTCGAATAAAATCCAAATTGATTTATACAGTATAACCCGCGTCTGATATTACACAAATACAAACCTGCATAAACTTGTGCATAAAATGTT
>JAHDDI010000016.1:5669-14735 GCA_020629435.1 Minisyncoccota bacterium | reverse complement strand
CTTCATTCTCAAATTCGATGTCAACTAATACCAACCCCTTGAGAGGGCCCTCGAATACATCGACTTCATAAGAGTATCCGTCTTCACCATAAAAATAACGTTGTTTGGAAACTTGTTTAGCGTCTGATTTTTTTAGACTATCAAATTCATCTTTAGTTAAATATACTGTTGACTCAATCTGTTTGCTGGGGTCATTGTCTATTGGTCTTTTTTTTGTGAATTCGTACGCATCTCCGTTTTGACGAATACGCGTATGTGGGTGTCGTTCGTTTGCAGGTATATATAAATCACACATTTTCTTAGAAAGAGACTCCTGTAGTCCTGCAGGTACATGTTTTATCAAAAATGTTCTCTCTAGCTCAATCATGTTAATCCCAATACATTCCCGTTAAATAAACATCCCCAGGGAAAAACTGGTTTCCATTCCAAGAACCTACTTGTAATGTTCCACCTGACGAGTGCCCATCCAATACTCCTGCGCGGAAATCTTCAAAATGCAGATCTCCATCCACATAGACACGTGTTCTAAAGTTAGTTGGCTCAATCTGCTCAATATCAAATGCAACTTCGTATTCGATACCTGCCTCAAAAAGACTTCTCTGTACGTGTAACTGGAAACCAGGATCTTGATAGTTCATGTATGTACTACCCCCTGAACCACGAGTTCTTAATTCTTCACTGTTACCAGCACCAACAGTTCCAAAAATTCGCAACTGATTCGTTGGTACAGAATCCATATCAACATCTGGAATAACCTTAAAAACTAACAGCATTCTGTTTGTAGCATTATCAAAAGAATAGTATTCTGATCCACACAACAGCGTGATATCTGGGTCGTTATAACAATCACCTAAAAATTTATTCAGATTTGCCGCAGCTACATTTTGTAGTTGGGCGTATTTTGCCTGTTCTCTTGTTGCGCCAAATGTTGCTAGCGCAACTGCAGATAATATTCCTATAATGGCTATCACTACTAATAGTTCAATTAAAGTAAAGGCTTTTTTTTGTTGAGAGTTAAACATGAGAATTATGGATTAGTGCATTTTATTATATCAGAAAATATAAGCATTTAATTTTACTTAGTAAAAAGTGTACTTGTATTATAGATGGTTTATTTTTACAACAAACGAGTTACAATAAAATGCATGGAACAATTCCCTAAACCAAATAAAAGCAAAAAAGAGAAAATAAGCAAAACAGGTATCGGACTGAGTGCTGTCACACTAGCAGGGATGGCATCCCTGATGAACGAAGACGTTCGAAATACCTATGTCCCCACGGCAACTACTACAGAATCTAAATACCAACAACCAGCCACTGCCGACGACCTACAACACACACACAACTACCAGACAATGTTGTAGTCGACGAATCAATTGTAACAGCCTCAACAGTAGAACAAAATATCCCCACTGTAACCATACAAGAAGAGCCCCCTGTCGTTACTGAAGCCGCGCCGCCCGTAGAACAGGCTCCGGAATTGCCCAAAACATCGCTTGATCAATTTGATTATCCATTAGCATTATTAGATTTTATGGTGGCTTCTGAGGCACAAAGGTTAGGAGTCGACCCACAAGTATTCCAACAACGAACTGAAATCCTACTGAGTATGTTAATAGATATTGAGTCTGACTGGAATACTAAAGCAATTAACCCAGAGTCAGGAGCGGCAAGCCTGTATCAGTATCTGGTCAGTAATAATGATCCTGGAAAACAAAACGGATCGGTACATACATCGATCAATAGAATATACGCAGTACTAGAACGACAAGGTATCACTGACGCTCAACCTGGACACACCACTCTGTCTTGGGCAGATGCCTTGTATGAGAATCCGTCACTGATTCTTGAAACCGGTATAGACGAACAACAAATCATGGTGTTCTCAGACATTGTTCAGCGGAGCGGTTCTGACAGGTGGCTCCGTCAACTGACCAGTTCTGACCCTGTCGAAGTACGTGAGGCTGCGCTGCAGATATATTATCGAATGCATCACACAGCCCCTGATGCAGCGACGATCACTGTTGCGGAACGAGACGCTGACAAATATTTCCCAATCCCTGAAATTACACTGGCATCAAACTAAAAGAAAACACCGATCAGAAACCGGTGAATTTCTTTCGGTGTTGCTGTCCTAGCACATGCTCACGTGACCCCCGGTACGAATTACATGCACATCAGGTGGGTACGCAGGTAAGGACATTCCATCTTCGTAACGTCCGACATTACGAACACCGATGGTGACAGCAGTGCTCTGCTTGAAACCAGAGCCATCTCTGTGTGCACCTCCTTGTCTGATGAGCCACACAAGGGCAGCACAAGTCTGCAGAGCGGAGATTTTGTCTCCGTCATAATAACCGTGCCACTGTTTCGTAAATGCACGCAGTTGTTTCCATCTGCGTGGACCATTAACCAATGCGCACCAGACTGCGTTGTGCGCTCCTTTGGCGTCACCAAGATCAATTACGGTATTCATGTCTGTTCCTTTTTCCATGTAGAATCAATTAAAATTACTATACCACAAAATATTAAGGTCTTGAATTCATATTCCTAAAGTGATGGACCAAACTAGGAATGCCCTATAAGACAGACAAAAACACCATAATAATTGGTGCTTTTATTTTGACGCAGTAGTTTGCAGTAATTTTACACCACTCTAATTCTTTATATTTTAGTATAGTTCGAGGAACGCAAGAGCGCCAGTCTCCAGCGGTACATTGGTACCGTGAGAGCTGGCGCTCACTAGCGTGACAAAGAAATTTGCCAAAATATAGAGAATTCCTACATGCGAACAAATGATGCGACCGTATCCCCCGCTTTCAGTTTCATTACACTCACTCCTTGTGTATCGCGTCCCAACTGCGGAATAGCATCCAGTGCAGTTCGAATCACTTGTGACTTGCTACTCATAGCAATCAATTCACTGTGTTCTGGGGTAATTATTGCTGCTCCCACTACTGGTCCAGTTTTATCAGTTACCTTCATGGCTTTAATACCAGACCCGCCACGGTTTTGAATTTTAAATTCTGAAATCAATGTCTTTTTCCCAGCTCCATTTTCGCTGATCACCAACAATGGTGCGTCTGCTAATTCTGGTCTGATGACTGACATGGAAACAATATAGTCGTCTTTGCTGATTTTCATTCCACGCACTCCCCCTGCGGTTCGTCCCATGGCGCGAATGTCGTCTTGCTTGAATCGGATTGCCTGTCCCGCATGCGAGGCCAACAACACTGTATCATCATCTTGCACCAGTCGCGCATCCACCAACTGATTATTATCTTTCAAATTGATTGCAATTAAACCGTTTGCACGAACATTCGCAAATGCGCTGATGTCTGTTTTCTTAATAGTCCCGTCTTGAGTCACCATCATTAATGCACCGTCTGAATCTTTAAAGTCTTTTGGCAAGGCCAAGATAGACGAGATAGATTCACCCTCTGATAGTGGCAAGAAGTTTGCAATGAACTTACCCTTGGTAGCGCGTCGTCCTTCTGGGAGGTCGTACATTTTTGTTCGGAATACTTTCCCTGTTGTGCTAAAGAACAACAGGTCTGCATGTGTCGATGCTGTGATAAATTCTGAAATCACATCTTCGTCTTTAGTGTTCATATCTACCACCCCTTTTCCTCCACGCTTTTGTGATTTAAATTCGTCTGGGTTAGTCCGTTTAATGTACCCACCGGCAGTCAGAATCAGTGTCGACTCTTCCTCGGGAATCAAGTCTTCTGCACTTATTGAACCTACTGCGCCAGCAACTACCTGAGTTCGTCGTTCGTCACCGTATTTTTCTTTGATTTCAGTCAATTGGTCTTTAATAATCGCCAATACCTTTTTCGGGTCTTTTAAAATTGCTTGCAACTCTTTTATTGTTTTCTGCAACTCTTTTAGTTCGTCCTCGACTTTTTGTCGTTCTAATCCCGCTAATTTTTGCAAACGCATTTCCAGAATTGCTGTTGCTTGAATGTGAGAAAATTTAAATTTTTTCATCAAACCGCCATGCGCTTCTTCTTTTGTTTTGCTTGCTCGGATTAATTTAATAATTGCGTCAATTTGGTCGAGTGCCATTTTTAATCCTTCGACAATATGTGCACGAGCTTCAGCTTTACTTAAATCAAACTGAGTTGCCCGAGTCACCACTGTTTGTCGGTGCTTAATAAATTCAACCAAAATCCCCTTCAGGTTCATTAATTGCGGCACTCCGTCAACCAAACACACTAAATTAAAATTAAAATTCTCCTCTAACTGAGTATTTTTATACAATGTATTAAGCACTCGCTGTGGTTGTGCTGTCCGTTTTAATTCAACAACAATACGATAGTCTTTTGCAGATTCATCACGCAGGTCTTTCAGACCTTCTAGTTTTTTATCTCGAAACAGTTGTGCAATTTTTTCAACTAGGTTTGACTTGTTAACCCTGAATGGAAATGACGTGATGACAATTTGTGTTGTTCCATTTACACCTTCTTCTATAACTGCATGACCACGCGTAGCCACTCCTCCACGTCCAGTCTCATATGCTTCTAAAATTGCTTTTTTGTCATAAATAATTCCCCCAATTGGAAAATCCGGACCTTTGACGTGTTTTAACAAATCTTTGGTTGTTGCTTCTGGATTATCCATCAACTCCATAGTTGCATCCAGTACTTCTCCCAGGTTATGTGGTGGAATATTGGTTGCCATACCAACTGCAATACCGAGCCCCCCGTTTAGCAAAATATTGGGAACTCGGGTAGGTAGCACAGTAGGTTCTTGTCGAGACCCATCGTAGTTGTCTTTAAAATCAACAGTGTCTTTGTTGATGTCCGCCATCATCTCGTTCGAGATTTTTTGCATCTTTGCTTCGGTATAACGCATCGCAGCAGCATTGTCACCGTCAATAGAACCAAAGTTACCTTGACCCCACACCAGTGGGTATCGTGACGTAAAAGGCTGCGCCATGTTTACCATGGATTCATAAATAGCAGAGTCACCGTGGGGGTGATATTTCCCCATCACGTCTCCAACTACGGCTGCAGATTTACGGAATTTAGCAGACGAAGTCAGCCCCATTTCTTGCATTACGTATGCGATACGTCGGTGCACCGGCTTCATACCGTCTCGTACATCAGGTAAAGCACGTGACGTGATAACAGACATGGCATAGTCCAAATACGACTTGCGCATTTGGTCAACAATTCCCTGTTCGTGGATACGATCAGTAATGACCTTTCCGTCTTTATCTTTTTCCAGTTCTTCTTTTTTTGCCATACTATTCTATTTAGCTTCTGTTAATACCACTACGTCCATACTTTCTGCCTCCATGTCTTTTTTCTTGATAGTTAATTTTTCATCGCTAGACATTTTTTCACCAAAATTAGAGACAAATGTTTCTAAATCCGATTTATTTTTCTTTTCGTCATATCCAATTGGAATAACAATTTTAGGTGAGAATTTTTTTATAAATTTGAATGCATCGTCAGCTGACAATACATTGTCGCTCCCGATTGGAATAAAAATAATGTCTGCCATGTATAGGTCCTCGGCAGTTTTTTCATCAATATCTGTATTTTGCAGTGGACCCAAATACACTATATTGATACCGTCAAACAGTATCGAATAGATTGTATTAATCTGTTCGTCGACTCCGTCGTATTTTGCACGTGAAACAAAACCGTTAACAAAGATTTCATTAATTTCGTACTCTCCGGGTCCCTTGATTGAATAATTAGTATTGTTTTTGTTTCCCTCTAGCTGATCCAAGCCGTCAAAATCTGGATGATTCATAGACTGCAATGCAATCTGTGCGCCGAATTTTGATTGTTTAAATGTGCTTTCTTTTGATGGAGAATTAATCCCAATTACTTGATCCCCTACTGAAATTTTCGTGAAGTAACTACCGTATCTTTGTATAACCATAATACGTTCTATTCTAACATTTTGGGCTTATTTTTTCATTAAAAAATTCCCTTTTTCTGGGGAAAATACTTAGTAAACAAAAAGTAGCCATCATCGGTGTGGCTACTACATTTATCGCAACATCAGTTATCGGATATCGGGTTGACGGACTCGTTCCATATTATACTTCCCTTTGGACATTTCCAGATAAAAATCCATATACAAGCCGAGTGTGAACGTCAGTGCGAACACCAACAAAAATACACACCCTAGGACTTGAAAAATGAACAGAGGGAAGAAAGTTGCGATTATACAACATATGATTCCCACCACGGCGAACATTAGACTCAACACCATGACGATCCCAAAAGTTTTTCTCGCATCCACGAAGATCTTGTTAAAAGTATTTGGCACACGGCTCCCCTTTTACGAATATATGTAAGTGAACATTAATTTTATTATATCTATTAATTTTACTATGTCAAATATATTCCTTGTATTTACAGTCTTTTCTGGTATTCTTACCGGCATTAATGTCTCTTTGGGACATTAACTGACTGGTTGCAGTCAACATTTATAAACATCTATAGCGCTAACGGCATACGCACACGAAGACATGGTTCGTCCGACCAATATTTGGCAGACCATGCAAGAGCCGACTGTATGACCTGTTCTATAGAATAACTAACACACACACTATATGTCACACGACTATTTTGACAACGCAGTGATCAACATCACTGAAGGGGCAAACGCCGAAGGAACTGTTTTAGATATCGATAAAAATTCAATGTACATTGACCTGTCACCTTTTGGAACAGGAATCGTATTTGGACGAGAATTTTTGTCTATCAAAGACATTATTAAAAATATTTCTGTAGGAGACTCTATTACTGCACAAGTAATCGAAACAGAAGGATACAAAGGATACATCGAACTATCACTAAAAGAAGCTCGAAAAGCAACAATCTGGCAAGAAGCAGAACAATTCCGAAAAGACGGAACTGTTCTATCGTTGACGGTCAAAGAAGCGAACAAAGGTGGGCTGATGATTCAATGGCAAGGAATCACTGGATTCTTGCCTGCGTCACAGTTAGGACCAGACAACTACCCAAAAGTATCAGGAGGAGACAAAAACCGAATCTTGATGGAACTAGAGAAACTAGTTGGACAGAAATTAGACTTACAAGTTATTACTGTTGATCTAGAAGAAGAAAAACTAATCTTTACTGAAAAGAAAGATGGAAACGCATCTGCGGGGTCATCACGAAACAACAACGCTGACCGAGGTGACTTGACTGAGTCATACAAAATCGGAGACGTACTAGATGGTGAAGTAACTGGTGCTGTTGATTTCGGAATCTTTGTACGAGTTGCAGACAACCTCGAAGGGCTGGTTCACATTTCTGAACTATCATGGTCATTGGTAGAAAACCCAGAATCACTGTATTCTGCAGGTGACAAAGTACAGGTGAAAATTATTGATGTAACACCCGAAAAAGTGTCACTATCTATCAAAGCACTAACACCAAGCCCATGGGAACAAGCTCGAGATAAATACAAAAAAGACAGCGAAGTAAGTGCTGTTGTGATTCGATACAACGAACACGGAGCATTGGTTTCTGTAGAAGAAGGAGTAGCTGGATTAGTCCACGTATCTGACTTTGCTGACATTGCAGAACTGAAAGACAAACTATCTCTCGGAATGAACTATTCATTCAAAATAAATGCATTTGACGCTGACAAGCAAAAAATGACATTGTCGTTAGTGTAAGTACACATTAAGAACTAAAACAAAAAACACAGATAGTACCTGTGTTTTTGTTTTATAATTTTTTTAATAACTTAACTCCAATATAAGCCAACAACGCCCCACTAACCGTTGCAATAATATCTAGGAAAGTGTCAGGAATGAATTTTGGTGACACCATTGTTCTTCCCCATACAAATTCGACAATTTCCCAACTGATTGCGGTAACCAGAACCCAAAATATCATGACACTAAATACAGTTTGTCGATTACGTCTAATGTTAAACAGCAGTCCTGTAAAACGATTAGTAAAAACAACAAAGTAAAATAGAACCCCCAATATCAATCCCCCGGCAATATGCACGGGAATATCAACCCACGCGTAATAGAAATACCAACTGTTATAAATCGCAATGGCGTCAAAAACGAACAATGCACCTATTGCCGCAACAAAAATATATATTCGTCTGTCGAATATCTTTTTACCAAATAGTTTTGTTTGCAAACTAAACATAGCTGTATTATACATTTTTAGTCAAAAGAAAAAGCAGGCCTTGTTAACCAAGGCATGCCTTATTCGCGTTTGATTATTCAGGAATATTTCGGTCGTGTCAGATCCAACATCGTTCCCACCAAGGCAAGATCTTGGTCACCAGACCATTCTATTTCTGCCACAGCAACCTCTGTGAATCGTTGAACCCAGGTCTTGTCGGCCATGTCTGTATGCACACACACGACAATATCTTGTCTTGATGCAATGGCCTGATTCAATTCCTTTATCATGCCGGTACTTTTTGGTCCAGGCGCGATCAGGAATACCACTGTTTTGCAGTAACGTTGCTGTGCAAGACACCATTCATAAATAGCGTCGATATCATCTCGGAATTTCTCCTTAAGATAATCCTCGTGCTCAAGAGAACAAAAGACGTTTGAGTCATCTGGGAGTGCCCCTTTGATTACAGCGGACCGCTTGGTTTGCTGTTCCAAATCCATATCTGTGAATTGGTGAGATATCATGATATCCCAACCGCTCAGTAATGTCGCAACGTCAGGTGCAGAAGTAGTACTTTCCATTTCAGTCTCCTTTTCATTTCAATAACTATATCATTATTTCTCATTTTGACAAACAAAAAACACCTCTCTCGAGATGTATTTTGAAAGCGGGGTGGCCCGAAAACCTAGAAAAAATCCAGGGTGGAATTGCCAACGCGGAGACTGTACCAAGGCACAACCAAACACGGACGTCCATATTATTCGGTAGCTAGTTTTTCAATACCAGCCCCACTGGCGTTAAGTGTATCACAGTACACATACGACATGCAATTGTGCGTATGTTGTAATATATATTAACAATTACCAATATTTGTTAAATAAAACAAAATAGTACCACAAAAGACGGTCGTCTATGCTGGTACTATTTGGTTTTACACTAGTTTTGT
>JAHDDI010000016.1:0-5569 GCA_020629435.1 Minisyncoccota bacterium | reverse complement strand
TTTTAATTTGTACCAAGTATTCTTAAAAGTGTTTGTCTGCGTAGATATACTTTGTATCTGGTCGTTCGTAGTCAAACAGTTCGTCTTCTTTAAAGAATCGTGTCACTTCGATTTCTCCGTTTTCAACTGTATCTGATGCATGCACCAAGTTAGACTGGATAGACAATGACATGTCTCCCCGGATTGTTCCTGCATCCCCTGCAGACCCATCTGTTGGTCCTACAATCAGTCGTGCAGCTTGTACTCCGTTGACTCCTGAAATCGCCATCAACACAACTGGCGATGACATCATGAAGTCTTTAATTCCCTTGAAAAAAGGTTTATCGGCAATGTGCGAGTAGTGTTCTTCTAACAACACGTCCCCCATTTTTGACATTTTTGTTCCAATAATTTTGAATCCTTTTTTCTCGAATCGTGAAACAATTTCCCCCATCAATCCTCGTTGGATTGCGTCTGGTTTTACGATAACTAATACTTTTTCTTCCATATAAATTTGTAAGTATGAATAATAATGCTGGTATTATAGCAAACAAAAACCATAACAAAAGAAACGACATTCATGACAAAAAAAACAATATTAATTATAACTAGTCCACAATTGCGACAACGCAATTGCGCGTTATAATAGCGCCGACTGATCATTGGTATTCTAGAAAATAACTTTAACACTAGACTTTTACTTAGAAATATAAAGTCTTTTTCTACGCAAAGAACCGACCTCTTGGGTTCGGTTTTTTGTGTTAAGTGCAATTTGAATATGCTATTTGGAATCATACAAAAACACCCTGTATGGGTGTGCTGTCTATCGTATTTCAAATCCGTCTTGTTCAGATAGTTTTTTATATACCTTGTCCATTTGTCCATTGGTCCACTCGTCGGAAAGTGTTTCTGTATAGCACTGGAACACGAATCTGAATCCTAGTGATTTACGATTATTTTCTTTGTCTTCAAATACATCAAACAGGTCAACGCTAATGCATTTTTCTACACCAACAGAATCAATTAATTCACGTACGTCTTGAATTTTTGCATTCATGGGTACAAACACTGCCACATCTCGATCCATTTTTGGATATTTTGACGGCTTTACATATGACACAGTAGTGTCGATAGCTGCGACTAGTTCCTCAAAATTTAATTCCCACCAATTTACCCCGACAGACCCTAGAATATTTCCGTTTATTTCCAATATGGCTGTTGTGTCCCCCTGTCCATCTTTCCATTTTATCCCCTGAACAGAGAGCAATTCAAATAGTGTCTCCAGTACGCCTTTTGTTTGCAAAAATAAATCATTCTTTTGTTTTTCTTTTATTTTTTTTCGTCCCAACACACCAGCAAATGACCAATGCTCCTGGACCACTCCATCAACAACACCAGTAAACACTTTTCCTATTTCAAAAAAACATGGTGTTTCTGTATGCACAAAATTTCGTTCCACTCGGCGCTGCAAGGAATCAAGTAGATTATTCCTCATCGTTGTTGCATCAGAATTAAATGGATTCGCTAATTCAACTTGAGTGTTGTTTGTTATGCTCCGACTATTTGCCTGATAAAAACCTAGCTGCACCAGAGAATCAACCGTTCGGTTCCGTACATCGATAAACGTGTTTGTCTGAGGCAGGTTGAATCCTTCGCTGATTGCCTTTGGTTGCATATTATAGTAACCATAAATTCGCCCAACTTCTTCAATGATGTCTTGTTTTATTTGTAAATCCAATCGCTCGGGCGGTGTTGTTACAACAAAATTCGAACCCTCTAACTGCACTTGACAATAGACACGCTCCAGGATTGCAGTTATTTCTGACTCTGTCATATCTAGCCCCAACACAGAATTAATTTCCTGCGCTGTCAGTTGTATTTCTAAACCAGTATTGTTCTGTGTCTCGTCATCGTATCGTATTTTGTCAGTTACCTGAGCGCCCGCCTCGTCTATCAGTAATTGCGCAAACAAATCCATGGCCATGTTATTTTTAACTACTGGCACTTCGTTTTCGAAACGCTTTGATGCGTCGGTCTGCAGTTTCAACGCGCGACTGGTTTGGCGCACCGATAAATAATCAAACACGCATGCAGACAGCACAACTGTTTTTGTTTCATCTGATACTCCTGAATCTAACCCCCCTTTGATTCCCGCAACGTCCAGTGCTCGATTGCCATCATGCAAAACCATCATGGATTCTGATAGTGTATGCTGTGCACCGGTCAAATCAGTTAATTCTTCACCATTTTCTGCATATCGAATCCCCAATTGTTTTGGTGACTGCCCCGACAATTTATCGTAGTCAAATGCATGCACCGGTTGTCCTGTGACGTGCATAACATAATTTGTAATATCAACCACATTATTAATTGATTTTTGGCCAATAGATTCTAATTTGGTTTGTAACCATTCAGGTGACTGTGCAACGGTAACGTCAGTAGCTATTTGTGCACTCACCACGTGCACGTCCGAATTTTTGATTACAGCGTCAGAAATTGGCGTAGTCAGCAAACCATCAATAGACCCTGCCGTCTGAGCTGGTTGTTTAGGGGCATAATTTTTTAGAGGCAATTCAAATATAGTAGATATTTCTTGTGCGATACCCATATAGCACAGACAATCACTGGATCTGTTTGGCAACACGTCGATATCAATCAAGTAATCGTTGTCTGTTTTTTCTAACTCTTCTAATTCAAAAGAATGCAGACCCAGCTTTTCTGCAACAACCTCTGCGTCAGGGAGTGTTTCTTCAAAGAAGTCTTGAAGCCAATTGTAGGAAAATTTCATAGTAAATAATAATTAAAATTGGCTAATAAATGGAATGTCTCCGTCATAAAAATCTCGAATATCATCAACTCCGTATTTCAACATAACCAGTCGTTCGATACCCATACCAAATGCAAAACCTTGATATTTGTCTGCATCAATACCACCAGCAGCCAGTGTATGCGGGTGCACCATACCAGCACCTAATATCTCAATCCAACCTGACCCCTTGCATACGTTGCACTCCTGCCCGGTCTGGTTTCCACACCGAAAACATGACACATCAACCTCTACCCCCGGCTCAACAAAAGGAAAATAACCGGGACGAAAACGGATGTTTGTATCTGGATTATCAAAAAATTCTGTTAAAAATTCTAACAAAACATGCTTTAGATTTGACAACGAAATTGTTTCTCCAACAACCAATCCTTCGCACTGATGAAATTGAGCCTCATGAGTTGCGTCGATTGATTCATTTCGATACACACGACCTGGTGCAATAATTCTAATTGGAGGTTCGTGCGATTCCATATATCGCACCTGCGTGTTTGATGTATGGGTACGCAACACTGTTTGTTCAACACCTGCAATCCAAAACGTGTCCTGCATATCTCGAGCCGGGTGGTCCTCTGGCACATTGAGCGCATCAAAATTATATTGTTCTGTTTCGACCTCATTTGCCTGAGCTATCTCAAATCCCATTCGTGTAAATATTTGTTCAATTTGCCGAATGGTGTTTGGGATAATATGGCTCTTACCTGTCTGGGGTTTTGTCCCTGGTCGTGTTACGTCTATCATGCACACCATTGTAACAAATTTGCATCGCATATCTATCTTAGATCTCAGGTCACCGTGCTGTTTTCAATCAATACTGATTACAGGTATAATACTGTTATATGACACCCGAGCAACAAGCCCAATTACAAGAAATATATGATGCCGCACGTGTGTCTTTTACCCCTAATCAACGAGAACTGATTAAACAGGCATTTGAATTTGCCGAAATTGCACATGAAGGTCAAAAACGAAAATCGGGAGAGCCTTATTTTATTCACCTTGTGGCAACCGCAGTAAATTTAGCTGAATTGGGCATGCGAGACAAAGTAATCGCAGCGGGACTACTGCATGATGCTGTCGAAGACGGTGTGGCTAGTGAAGAAGCACTAGAAAAAACATTTGGTCCAGAAATTGCATTTTTAGTTGATGGTGTTACAAAACTGGGTAAGGTGCGGTACCAAGGAATGAAACGCCACAATGAATCGTTACGTAAATTTTTTATTGCATCAGCAAAAGACATTCGTGTGATTATCATCAAATTGGCAGATCGTCTGCACAACATGAGCACTATCGAGCATGTGCGTCCGGACAAACGAGAACGAATCGCAACAGAGACATTGGAAATTTATGCTCCTCTGGCCTATCGGTTGGGTATTTCAGCACTGTCTCGACAACTCGAAGACATGTCGTTTCCTTATGTGTATCCTGAAGAATACAAACGAGTCAAAGATATTGTAAAAGAGCGGAGCAAGCAGACCATGAACAAACTGGACAAGGTAGACCGATCTATTAAAAAGAAATTGGCAGAAAACGAGATGCGTAATTTTCGGACATCACACCGTGTCAAAGGTTTTTATTCTTTGTATAAAAAATTGTTACGAAAAAAATGGGATACAGAAAAAATTTATGACATTGCAGCGCTGCGACTAATCGTGCCGGACGCCGCGCAATGTTATCAGGTATTAGGAATCATTCACCAAAATTACCGACCCATGCCTGGTCGTATTAAAGACTATATTGCGTTCCCAAAACCAAATGGGTATCAATCAATTCACACAACAATCTTTACGGGTGACGGTGGATTGGTGGAGATTCAGATTAGAACAGAAAACATGCACCAGCGTGCCGAATATGGTGCTGCATCACATTTAGGATACAAGACAACTACAGGATCACTGCCATCTAATATTTCTACCAAAGACCAAAGTTGGGTTGGAAAATTGATGCAACGGTTTTTTGCCAACAAAGCTGCTGCTGAAGATGGTGACGATGCCACCGTGCCCGATTGGCTATCTAACTTGGCCAGTAACACAGATGAGACCGATTCGGAGTCCTTTACTCAACAATTAAAAGAAGACTTCTTTACACACAGAATTTTTGTCTTTACCCCACTGGGGACTGTTATTGATTTACCAGAGGGGTCAACTCCGATTGATTTTGCGTTTATGGTTCACACCGAAGTTGGACAACATACTGCCGGGGCAAAAATTGGAGGAAAATTAGTTTCATTAGACACTGAATTAAAAAATGGTGACATTGTTGAAATTATTACCAAACCTGGTGCTAAACCAAACAAAAAGTGGCTTGATTTTGTACAAACAAACGAGGCACGCCGGAAAATCAAATCAGCCTTGTCGCGTGAATTAACATAATAAAAAACTGAACAGTGTTCAGTTTTTTATTTAACGTAGCGCATTCCAGACTTGTCGATAGCGCCACTTTCGTGGATTAAGCCACATCCCTGAATGTGTGCCGCGTATATCCAAATGAGTAGAATTTGGATATGCGGTATATTTTTTTGGCACAACATGGTCAATCTTTGCACCAAAAGTAAACACAGGAATATCTGCGATTTTTTTATACTGATACTGTACAACATTCCGTGCGTCATCCAAACCAGGTGCGTTATATGTATGTGGTGTCACCACAGTAATGAGACGTGTTATGTCCCCGATTGATTGCTCGTGGCATCGCCAGTATATAGCAGTTGCCAAAATGCCACCAAACGAGTGACCTACTAACACAGTTGGCACACCGTCTTTAAGT
>JAHDDI010000002.1:64562-68202 GCA_020629435.1 Minisyncoccota bacterium | reverse complement strand
AATTATTATATGGATAACAAGTTCAAGCCAAATGTTTCTAAATTAAGAAAAGACCGTGACGAGATTGAGATGCAAACAAAACGTAATCACTATGATCAGTTTTCTTCTTATCGAAAAAATAACAAGCCTTGGCCACAAAGCGTCGATGGCGAAGTATCATATTTTTCTGATGAAGCTAACCACGATCACCTGTCTTTTGAACAATTAGAAGGTTGGGTACATCTACGAAAAAGATTGGATGGAATGCGTACTGAACCAGATATAAAAATTACGGGTATTGATATTATGGGTCAGGGATCGCCTTGTACTGATGTGGGATGTGATAATGCAATTGCGTTAACGCTACCTACTGCAGGGTTTGAAGAAGCAGAATCAAAAGATGCAAATGAACGAGCGCTGTATGGTATTGATACTATTTGGGGTAATGTGTTTGAGCCAGAGCAAGCCAAACAACTATTGAATGATCTTAAGGTAAAACTACAGGATGCGAACAATAAATTAGGGGTGGTGTTCTTTCGTCCATGGGGCGGAATGAACCAATACGATGAAAACGAATACGCGTGGCGGTATTTATTACAGCATGTGTTTACACCTCTATATGAAAAATTAGAAGACAACGGCGTAATGTTATTTGAATTACATAGTCTATCTGATGAACTATTTGAAACTATTCTTGCATATTTAGAACAATCCGATATCAAACACAAGTACCTGCAAGAACCAGACCGTTATGGAAAAGGTAGCGGTACACGATTACTAAAAGTTGAAAAATAATGTTATTCAATATTGTCTAACGCGCTCAGATTTCGGTCGGGTTTCAGGTCGTAATAATTAATTAAATATTTCACGGTATTAAAGAACCCGTCTTTAAGTGTCGTTGACGAATACCGCGCACCTTTCGGGTCTACAATATACAACAAAATAATATACTGCTGTTCTCCGGGTTTGGCGTTTGCTGGAAAATATCCAGTAAACGAATGCAGAAATTTGTCGTCATAGTACCCTCCTGTTCGCTTGGTCAGCTGGGCAGTCCCCGATTTGATTGCCACTGAATGCTGGTTCAACGAATATGGTTTAAATGTTGCAGAATCATCTACCGTGTTAGTTAGATACTGTGTCACTGTCTGCGCTGTGTCAGCAGAAAATACCTGTTCTTGTAAATCAATTGGTACATTTTTAGCAGGGATCAGGTCTCCGTATTCAATCATGTCGACCACGTGCGGGGTTTTTAATTTTCCTTCGTTGGCGAACGCGGACCATGCCCGAACCATTTCAATGGGTGTTGGTGCGATACCTTGGCCGAATGACGCATTGGCAACTTCAATGGGTCCCCGTGTTTTAACATTTTCTGTTGACCCAAATACTTCGAACGGTAAATCGATGCCTGTTTCAGAATCTAGTCCCAAACGTTCGACGTAGTCAATAAACAGATCTGCCCCCATAGCAGTTGCGATTTTAACCATCCCCGTGTTCAGTGACTGTGTTAGAACAGTTTGTAATGTGGTGTATGGACCACGACCACGTCGGTCAAAATTATTGACTGTGTATCGTCCAATAGTTACCGCCCCGGTGTCGTTGTACGAAAAATCAGTACTGATACTGTCTGATTCTAGTGCTGCAGCGACAGTCAATGGTTTCATAATTGACCCCAATTCGCGCCTGTCTTCAATCAGGTAATTTCTAAAATGTTTAGTGTTTCCATTTAGATTAAAATTATCTGAAACCGCCATCGATATTACTTGCCCCGAATCAGGGTCCATAATTATTCCTGCAGAATACAGCCCTTTGTATTTTGTATTAATTACATCTAATTGTTTTTCAAAATAGTCTTGCACGTTGGGTTCGATTGTTGCAACCAGTGAACCCTCTTTGGCGATATTTTTCTCGATTGAAGTTTCGTTTTCTGTAACATCCCCTGTACCACCAAACAGTGACATGAATATTGACTGTCGATCCAGTTCGCCATCACGTCGCAAAATATTGTCATAATATTTTTCTAAACCATATGTCCCCTGTAATTCATCTCCCTTAAACGAAACAAATCCAATAACGTTAGACGCCAAGTCATCTGCTGGATAGTATCGTTCTTGGTTAACATGTAATTCCACCCCAGGTAGTCGCAGTGCGCGCAATTTGTCTGCCTGACTGTCGGTAATCCGTTTTAATAAAATTTCGTATGGGTCGTTCTTTTTTGCTGCAATTGCGTTAAATCGTTTTTGGTCAAATTCAACAACGTCCGACAATTGAGACGCAACTGACACGGGGTTGGTCATGTTTTTGTTGTTAATAATGACACTGTAATAGTCTTTGTTTGTTGCAACTAATAACCGATTACCGTCCTTGTAGGTAAAATAAATATTACCTCGTGCAAAATCATTTGCTGCATAGACACCTTTGTACTGACTAGATACCGTCTGTGCATGCGCAGCTCCTTGCACCACCTGCAATACATACAGACGATGAACCAGAACAACACTACACAAAGCAAAAATTCCAAACAAAAAAATAATTGGTTTGTCTTTGTTTTGTATTGTTGGAATTGCAAAAGAAAAACCACGTAAGTGTGATTTCTTCTTGGATACTTTTCTGCGTACAGCCATGTATCAATTGTATGTTATCGAGTCTGAGTTAACAATGAATATGTTGCTCCACCTACTCGTGCGTATCGTAAATTTTCCGATGCTGGAGAATATTGCTGAACTGCAAACTTTGCGCTTTCTGCTGTTATATTTTTTGTTTCTTCGTAATATGCAGATTCTAGTTGAGCAATCTTTTGGTTCATTTCTGAAATAGTTTGTTCGTTTTGACCCAATTGGTACGCAATCACTGATGCATTGAATAAATGGAATATTCCAACTACCACCGCAAGAGTAGACAAACACACTGTCAAAACAATGTATCGTGATACATGACTTTGATTATATGTTTGTAAAGATTTATATGACATAACTGTAATTATGATTAGTGCTTATTAATTGAAAATAAATGACCGCAAACGGGCTGACCGGGCACGTGGGTTAACAGACAATTCATCTCGAGTAGGTGCAAGTGACTTTTTGACTCCCCGTCTTCCCAGTTCGTCTTGTTCGAATTTTCGAAATGCATGTTTGACTACGCGCTCTTCTAAAGAATGAAACGAAACGACAACCAACCGAGCACCAGGCTTGATAACACTTGGAACGTTCTGCAGAAATCGTTCCAGATTGCCAATTTCATCGTTGACCACAATCCGTAGTGCTTGAAATGTTTTAGTGGCAGGGTGAATTTTTCCAGACCTACGTACAACAGATTCAATAGTTTCTAACAGGTCACCCACTGATTCCAGTTTATTGTCACTTCGCCGTGCAACAATTGCGCGTGCAATACGTCGAGAATATCGTTCGTCGGCATATTTGTATAAAGCGTCTGCAATTTCGGACTCTTCCCAAGAATGCAGAATGCCCCATGCGGTCAAATGATTACCATCTGACGCGTTCATGCGCATATCCAGGGGTGCATCTGTGTGTTTGAATGAAATTCCCCGCTGTCTGTCTTCTAATTGATCGGACGAAATTCCCAGGTCCAATACCAGTCCATCAAACAATTCGTCTGTTATCTCTGTGATTGCAGAAAAATTTGCATGCACTAATGTAATACGACT
>JAHDDI010000002.1:55299-64462 GCA_020629435.1 Minisyncoccota bacterium | reverse complement strand
TCTATTTTTTTGAAAATTAGATTATTCCTTCTAGTGACTCTGCTAGTTCCTCTGGATTAGACTGATTATTTTGTAAATAAGTATTCCAAGAATCTTCAGACCACATTTCAGCTTTGTCTCCTGCGCCAGTCCACACTACTTTTTTATCAATACCAGCAAATTCTTGTAAATAATCTGGTACTAATATTCGCCCTAATGAGTCAACAGACACTTCTGTTGCTCCCGATAACATGAATCGATTAAAACCACGTTCGCTGGCTTTACTCATAGACAGACTAGAAAGTTTTTCTAGAATCTGCTTCCATGACTTATCGGTATACACCGCCAAACAGTTGTCCAGACCACGCGTAACAAAAACCTTCTTACCCATTTCTTTACGAAATTTTGCGGGTAATGAAATCCGATTTTTTGTATCAATTGTATGTCTGAATTCTCCGATTAACATAATGTATATATAATTCCTGATCTTGATATTCAATACTGACTATCCAGACCAGGTTAGCACTCAGATTGGTCGCCCAAATTGTACAAAATGCTTATTCGATATTGACTAAGCAATGTAATACAAACAGTTCAAGGCGTATTCCTGTCTATAAAATGTACACGCAACCAATCTGAGTGCTATAATTCAGTTTATACCACTTTCTACCACTTTCAACCACTTTTATCCACTTCTACCCAGTTTTATCCACAGCTAACCACATTCTCCCTTTTCATATTAGTGGATAAGGTGGAATTGATGCTTGTTTATCAACAAAAAAACACTCAACTGTATTTGAGTGCCTTTTGCTGCTAAATTGTTTTATTGCCTAGACCTGAGCCGTTTCTGTAGTATCTCCCTCTTCAACCTGCTCAACTTCTATTATTTCATCTTCTTCGTCAGTTGCCATATCAGACTGTACTTCACTAAGCATTAGGTAAATCGTTGCGTAAGACTGCATAACAACTGGAATTGCTACTAGCAGTCCGACAATCAATGCCAGAGCACCTGCAGCAACAATTAACATCGACAACAAGAACACAAAGAAAATTGTCCATCGATTACCCTTTGTTACTGCCCGGCTAGCTTTAAGTGATTCAATTGGTCCCATGCCTTTGTCTACTACATAGTAATAAGCCATCGACAACATCACCGCAACGATGATACCAGGAATAACAAACAAAATTAATCCAAGTACTACAAAGATTGCTGTGACCAAGCCAGTCAAGAAATAGAACAGAACTGTTTTAACTGATACTGATTCCATTACTGCTTCATAAGTTACTTTTTTGTCTCGTCCTGCCAAAAGTGAAACTGCAATTCCAGCAATTCCAATTAACAACGAAACAATCCATCCAACAAATGTAACCAAGGGCGACCCTGTGCTTTCAGTTGCAACCGATGTCATCTCCTGATCAGTACTTGTTTCGTCCAGACTTGAAAATGCCTGTATCAAAGATATTCCTGCAAGCTCGTCTTTACTGATTTCGCCGTTTTGGTATTGCACTGCTACTTCTGTTGGTACTTTGTATGTTTCTCCTTCTTGGTAACCGTATATACCAAACACAATATTGATAGCCATTGCTAACAACATAAATCCAATTAAAACTTTCCAGTTTTTCTTGAATACTCGCCATGTTTCTGCATAAATTTCTCCAACTTTTATTTTGTTTATTTCATTCATATAATTTTTATTATTATGTGTATCGATTAATTATACACTATTATCATATAGGAGAACCGCAACCCTCCTTTGTAATATTTACTCTATACAAGAACTGCTTTTATTCTTCGCACTCCAGCAGAGCTCGATTCTTCCTTTTTTATTTTAAATGCGCCAAATTCTGACAAATCCCCAGTATTTTCTGCATGCGGACCACCGCACAATTCTTGACTGTATACTGTTCCATCAGTTCCGATCATAGAATACACTTTCACGATATCAGGATATTTTTCCCAAAATGAACCAACCACTCCTGACTCGCGGGCTGTTTCTTTCTCCATCTCTTCAACAGTTACTGGTGCGGATGCTGCAATTGTGTTGTTTACAAATTGTTCTACACGATCCAGGGTTTCTCTGTCTACCTTGCTATCGTGAGTAAAATCAAAACGAATCCGTTCTTCTGTGGTATTACTTCCCGCTTGATTCACACCATCACCCAACTCTTGTCTTAGACCAGACAGCATCAAGTGTGTTGCAGTATGCAGTGCCCGAATTTTCGGCGAGTCACCTGCGAGACCACCCTTGAATTTACCTGCTGACGCAGTTTTTGATTTTTCTTGATGCTCTTGGAACAAAGCCTCGAAACCAGCTTCGTCGACATGTAAATTTAGTCGGCCCGCTTCTTCTTTAATCAGGTCTAATGGGAAACCAAAAGTGGTAAACAGTTTGAATGCTTCTTCTGCCGACACCTCGTTTACTGGCATCGCAGCCCCATGTTGTCCGAATTCTTGAACTGTTATATTGTTTTTAGTACTAGAAGTATCTACAATTTTTTGAAATTCTTTTAGTCCCTGCTCTAAAGTATCTGCAAATTTTTCAATTTCTCCTGTTATTTCTGAAACAATAACTTCTGCTTGTTCACGTAAATTTGGATATGTATTTTCGTACTTTGCAATAATCATCTCTACTCCATCTGATATTGTTCCTTGATCAAAGCCAATGTTTCGCATACGTCCTACAGCACGACGCAACAATCTGCGCAAAATATAACCCTGGTCTTTGTTCCCTGGTCGGGCTCCGTCTGAAACCATAAACACAGAAGACCGAATATGGTCGGCAATAATTCGGTAGTCGGTTTGGTTTTTAGAATATGTTTTGTCGCTATTGTTAGCAAGAAAGTCTAAAAAATAATCAAATAGGTCCGTTTCGTAAATACTAGGAACTCCCTGCATAATGGTCGTCCATCGTTCCAATCCAGCACCAAAATCTACATTTTGTTTTTCTAATTTACCAGTGACTACCCCATCTGCCTTTAGGTACTCCATAAACACGGAATTACACATCTCAATAATTTCAAGTGTATCGCAGTGTTGTAAAAATTCTTCTTTGCTCAGGTCTCCTAAACCGTTCTCTGTTAAATCATAAAATACTTCACTGTCGGGACCACATGGTCCGTTGTCTCCAGCTGACCACCAGTTTTCTTCTGCATCGAGAGCATAGATTCTATGATCAGGAATTAGTTGTTTCCAAATATTCTGTGCTTCTGTATCTAATGGCGCATCGTTGTTACCTTCAAATACTGTTGCATACATCCGCTTTGGATCTAGACCCAGCCCGACCTCCTTGTCCGTCAAAAATTCATAAATCCATTCAATTGCGTCCTTTTTAAAATAGTCCCCTAGTGACCAGTGCCCCAGCATCTCAAAAAAAGTCAGGTGTGATAGATCTCCCACGTCTTCAATGTCATTTGTACGTACACATTTTTGTGAATCAACCAGTCGTGTCCCCATAGGATGTGCCTGACCCAAAAGATACGGCACCAATGGTTGCATTCCTGCGGTATTAAATAATACCGATGGGTCATTTTCGGGCAGTAATGGGGCTGACGGTATTGCCACGCAACCCTTTGATTCAAAAAACTTTATAAACTTGGAACGAATTTCATCTGATTTCATAATTGTCCTATTGTAACAAATTTGCATCACATATCACGACGTGTATAATTTGTAACTGAACAATCTTTAATATAAATCGTCAATACAGGGAGACGAACTATGTCACTTAACATCGCAATCGACGGCACTGCCGCATCAGGCAAAGGCACACTTGCAGATCAACTCGCAGAGCACTACGCTCTGCGCCGTGTCGACGCGGGCCTTTTGTATCGTGAGCTTGCGGCACTTGTACTGGTGGAGTATCCGTTGACCAAGACAACTCAATTGAATGAAGAACTTGTTGAAGTCGCTGTCAATTCTGCGTCCTTGGTAGGAGAAAGTGAATTTGATGAAACGTATCTTCGTTCACCAGAAATTAACAAGGTCGTCGCTATTACTGCGCAAATACCCGAGGCACGCCAACGGATCAAAGAACGTCAGCGGCAGTTCGCCGAGGATGGTGGCGGTGTCGTGATGGATGGCCGCAATATTACTTCTGAAGTGATGGCCGAAACAGCTGATGTTAAATTCTTCATTGATGCAGCACCAGACATTCGTGCTCAGCGCAGGATGCGTCAATTGCAAGACCATGACGAAGGAGTGACTTTTTGCAAGACACTAGATGTGCTTGTGAGTCGTGACGCAATGGATCGTGGACGCAAAGAATCGCCACTGATTCAAGTTCCCGATGCTGTATGCATCATGACGGATCGCCATTCGATTCATGAGACATTTCAGCTTGCTCTCGAAAAATGCCAGGAAGCTCTTGAGCCACAACTAAGACTTGTGGGAAACAGTTAAGCCTGTACGAAAAGGCCCGCTCCGTTTTATACGGTGCGGGCTCTTATTTTTGTAAAAAATATTCTTTTACAATCTTTCTTGCAGTTCCATAATCCCCTGTTTCAACTATGGCAATAGAAGTCACCTTGTACGGATCTTGAGTTTTATCTTGTAACATATTTAATTGTTGATCTCGCTCGGTCGTTGTTTCAAAACGTGCCAAAGTTACGTGAGGAAAATGATAGTGACCTAACGGGTATCCATACTTTTCTATTTGTCCGTCTACATCATCTGCATTTTTATATTTCATACGAACGACTCCATCGCGGAGCACGTTAATATTGCCAACTATTTCTTGAAAAACAGATTGCGCTGTACCAGCATTTTTATAATTTATAAATATTCCGTTATCACCCCGAGGTGGCTTCTCAAAAGAATCAAAATCTATATCAAATTGCGTGTATTTATCTGCAATACGTTCCATGGCGTCACATGCTTGGTCGTAGTTGTCTTTTGGTATTTCAGGATTGTACACAGTAATATGCGGGATCATGTTATCACTCAAAACAACTAGATTTTTCTGTGTGCTAATACTCTGCGATAGAGATTCTATCTGTTTTCTGTCTTCTGGCTTAGTCAGTAACACTACATGTAGACGAACAGTTTCCATAATTAATTTAAATACGTATCTAGAGTAAATTCCCAATCTTCATCAGGATTTCCTTCTGCTCGTTGTGTCTGTTTTTGTTTTAATAGCCATTCTAAATACCCACGGTCTTCATTTGCAACATCTGCCACAGCCTTACCGATATGTTTACCAAAATTAAATTTCTTGATCAACGATGGTAATTGCGACACCCGTTCAAAATCTGCGATTACTTCTTCGTGACTGAGGCCTGAATCAATATGTTTTTGATACAGTCTTTCAAATAATTTTACCAATACCCGTATGTCACCCAGTGCGTTATGGGCTGGTGCATTTTCTACCCGTAGGTCCATTTTGTATCGCAGGTACTGCATGCCATATTTCGGTAATTTCCCTTCTGGGTCCATGTGTCTTGCAACCTTTAATGTATCTATAAAACGTACTGTCTCTACGTCGTCTTTTTGTAACATTGTGATATCAAATTTTGCATTATGTGCAATTAATATTTGCTTGTCTTCTTGTAACAACTGCTGCAAATGAGCCTGCATGTCTGACCCCGCAAAATCACCCTTGTCTGCAACCATGTGGTTATCTATATGATTTACAGCCGACGCGTCTGGCTTGATCGGTAACGGTGGCTTGAACAGTTCGTCATATTCCACGCCTTGGTAAATATATGCTACCTGACAAACCCTGTCTTCTGGATCTCCCCCTGTTGTTTCTGTGTCAAGAAATACTAATTCTTTAAATTGTTCTGAGTAATCATTCATACTGCTAATTATATCATGACAATTATGAGTGCTTATTTGTGCGGTACCCGAAGCGAAATAAATTCAAAAATATATTTTAACGAACTAGACCTGTTCATAATATAATTTTGCATCTGTTCGATGTCTCTATAAATTTCAGTTTTATTGTTCCAAGAATATTGTTGGGAAATGTGTGTCAATATTTCTGAAATAAACTGTGTTGCCCCTGACTTGTTTGCGGGTATATTTTTTTTTGTATCAGACAAAAATTGTTTATATATTTTTTCTCGGCCAATAAAATTTTCACCAATAAATTCCTGCACCAAATCTTTGTACTCATCTATAGTCTCTCCTGACAAAAGCTGTGCTCGCGATAGTATTGTTGACAACAAATTTTCTACGGCATCAGTTAATAGAAAAATAAGTGTATCTGGTGTGGGTTCTTCTATTGTTTTTAATAATGCATTCTGTGCTTCGACGGTAATTGACGAAAAACAAATAATAAATATTTTTCTATTCCCTGTTCCCATCGCGGTTTTTTGCTGCTGGTCTGTGATGTCTCGTGCATCAGATATTCCCATTGATTGATATTGATGAATATACAAATTAGGGTTTGCATGTACTGAATAGTCCATTTCTTCTTCTAAAAAACGTAGGATTGTTTTTTTGTTGTTTTCGATATTCCCTGAACACACATAGGCATGTGCCAAGTTATCTTTTTGTGCAAATAGTTGTTCGTACATACTGCAATTTTACCACAACAAAAAACACCTTTCGGTGTGTTAGTTTTGCTTATCGTTTCGATAAAATAGATTTTTTGTACATGTCCATGTGCTCTACCATTTTTCCTGTTCCTTCTGCAACGGCGTGCAGTGGTCGTTCCACCAAATGCGCGCGCACTCCTGTTACTTTATACACTAATTCGTCTAAATTCCGCAACTGACTCGTACCTCCTGTCATCATGATTCCCCGTTCAATAATGTCACTGGCCAATTCTGGTGGAGTCTCAGCAAGAACGTCTTTTACTGCTTGGGTTATCTGTCGCAATTCTTTGGTAATTGCACCAACAATTTCGTTTGTTCCTATTGTAATAGTTCGCGGCAATCCTGAAATATAATCTCGTCCTGAAATATCGATAAACTGTTCTTCGTCTTTTGTAGCAGGTAATGCTGCAGCGACTTCTATTTTGATTCTCTCAGACGTCTTGTCTCCGATCGCTAGGTTATGCTGTTTTTTGACGTAATCAATAATTGACCGGTCAATTTTGTCACCAGCGCATTTAACAGAAGTTGATGCTACGATACCCCCCAAAGAGATAACTGCCACGTCAGTTGTTCCACCACCGATGTCCACAATCATGTGCCCACCGGGTTCTTCGATACGAATACCGCCACCGATTGCTCCCAAGATTGGTTCCTTAACAACGTATGCCTGTGATGCACCTGCACGAATTGCTGCTTCCACCACAGCACGTTTTTCGGTACTGGTTACACCAGCAGGTACCGAGATAAGCACTTCTGGCTTAATAATATTATATTTACCCATTGCTTTTTTAATACAATAAGACAGCATTGCTTCAGCAACACGATAATCTGCAATAACACCATTTTTCATGGGTCGGTACGCAATAATATCATCAGGAGTTCGTCCGATCATGGTTTTTGCTTCGGTACCTACTGCTAGGATTTTTTTGTCAGTTTCTGATACAGCGACAACTGATGGTTCATTTAAGACAACACCTCTTTTTGGCACATAAACCAAAATATTTGCTGTTCCCAAGTCGATTCCGATTCTTTTTGTAAAAATACCCATAAGTTAATTATTTATAATCCCATTATACACCAACACGATGCCCTGCACGAGAGCTAGTATTATTACTTGCTATTGGTAATTCGTGTAATATCTACGCCGATATTTTGTAACCGTTTTTCTACATCAGCATATCCCCGGTCAACATAATAGACATTGTTGATTGTCGATTTTCCTGTGGCGATAATCCCTGCAATGACAAATGCAAATCCTGTTCGCAAATCAGGACCGTCTAGTTGTCGTCCACGTAATGCGCGTGCACCATAAATTTCAGCACGGTGGGCGTCCAATTCTTTTACACGTGCTCCCATGCGTTTGAGGTCATATAAATAATTAAGTCTTCCTTCATAGATAGTTTCAAATATGTTTGACTGCCCTTCGCACTGGGTAAGTAGTATTGTCATGGGTGATTGCACGTCAGTTGGGAATCCTGGGTATTCATGTGTCTTTACGTCAACTGCCTTATACTTTTTTATATTTTTATTTGATATTTCAATACTGACAGTATTGGTTTTTACCTCAACTCCTGCTTCGCGTAATAGTGCCGTTGTTGCTTGCACATGTTTTGGATTACATCCAGTTATTTTTAGTTTTTTTGCAGCCAGTGCTCCTAGTATCATAAAACTTGCTGCTTCAATTCTGTCTGGGATTGCATCGTACACTGGTTGTGGTCGTTTGGCTTGTAACAAAGTCCCCGCGGTACCCACAATTGTGATTGTTGATGTCCCTGCACCTTTAATCTGTGCGCCATGTTTATTCAGAAAATCTGCCAAGGATTCGATTTCAGGTTCCATGGCACAATTTTCTAGCACTGTTGTCCCGTGGGCCAAGACTGCTGCCATCATGATTGTCTCTGTACCAGTAACTGATGGTACTTTAAAAAAAATATCAGTACCAACTAATTTCTTTGCAGAAATTGTAAATGTTTCCCCTCGTTTTGATACTTTTGCTCCCAGTGCTTCATACGCCGAGAGAAATACATCAAATGGACGCTCACCAATAACACAGCCGCCTGGAAATGGAAATGACACTTTTCCAAAGCGTGCTAACAGTGGTCCGGTACATACAATAGATGAACGGAATTTACCTGCAATATCTGTCGGTAATTTTCCATTATTAATTTCTCGTGTGTCGATGACAATTTCGTGTTTACGTGGAAATGAAACATACCCACCCATTTCTGTAAACAATTCCCCCATGCGTTCTACGTCTGCAATAGTTGGACTGTTAGTCATAGTTATTGGTCCATCAAATAAAATTGATGAGGCCATTACTTTCAAGATAGCATTTTTAGCGCCATAGACAGGAATTTCCCCTGACAATTTGTTTCTAGTCCCTCCGATACCGTTAATCACAAATGAGTCTTTATTCATAGGACAAAAGTATAGCAAACAGCCAAATCTTTTTTTCAACAATACATGCACAACAGGTATTGCATCAGTTCTGAAAAACGCTATAATGCCGTACATCATATTAATGATATTGGGTGTTACGAAACAATATGTTTCTACACCTGCATCAAAATATGGGCCTGTAGCTCATCTGGTAGAGCGCTCCCCTTGCACGGGAGAGGTGGCAAGTTCGAGTCTTGTCAGGTCCACA
>JAHDDI010000002.1:52200-55199 GCA_020629435.1 Minisyncoccota bacterium | reverse complement strand
TTATATTCTTTATAGAGGTGCCGTGGCTATCATCTCGATTTTGTTACGTGCTTATTTACTCAACGTAAACATCTTTGATCTTAAAAAATTCACCACTGATGCGCTCTACCAGCAATTGTAGTTCCTCTAGTTGTTTATTGGGTGAACTAGTCATAATACATAGCGCGTGAGGATCTCCGGGGATATAAACAATGCCGCATTCATGAAATTGATTTTCATTTATTAACGGAGAATCGTTTCGCCATGGAACAAACACTGCAAATTTGCTGGCAATAGGCACTTGTTGAGTATTAACATGTTTTTTTATCCCTCCCACTAAAGCATTATCTGCAAGAGACATTAATGCGAATTCGGATCGGTTTCTGCTTAGTAACGACGAATTATATAGCACACGAAATAGTGATGCGTATAGTTTTGCATTAGTTACCGTTTCACCGTTCTCCCTCTCAAGGAAAAAACCAATTTTTTGCATAAAATTATCAATATTTGCTTCTCCAAATTCAGTGACTAAAACATCCAAAGAATAATTGTCTGAATACGTAACCATGTGATACAACAAATCACTGATTTTATAATACCGTCCATCTTGCACACGAAATTCAGGTTTATCAGATAAATTATCGTATATATGAATCTGTTTATAGTCGACCAAAAGCTCTTTGTCTAAAATAGATTGGTCTTCGTCAGATAAGGCCAAAATATAGAGCATCACAGGCACTTTCGAAAAACTAGCAGTATAAAAATTATCACGCTCGTTGTATCCCATCCATGGACCGTTTATCAAATCCCTAGCGTACACCGACACCCGGAGGTCGTTATCTTTTTTTTTCTCAACAGCAACTAGACTACTAACTATTTTTTTATATTTCATTAATGCTTGGTCACGATCAATTTCGCCGACACATTCTAAATAAGGATTGGTAAAATTAATCACTCCATTTGAAAAAGTGGCTCGTTCAATTTCATGGTCACTTGATGCCCACTCTAAAATGAAAGGAGCAGTAATTCCTAAACAAAAAAATACACTGTACAGCACGTAGGTCTTCATTGTTATATTATAGTAAAAAATAAAGTATTAGCACCAACATTTGCGGTACACTGCTAAATAAATTGAACTATCTTTATACTCTGAATATGTGAAATAAGTTCGAAATTCCTCCCATAAGGTCCACTAAGGAAAACATGATACCCTGTTTGGGTATTTTGTTTTGCTTCACAAGAGGACTCATGCCAAACAAAAAACACCCCTTGGGTGCTTTTTGTTTGACTCTCTTTCTATTTCAACGGCAAGTCTTCTCCCTCTCCAGCAAACTTGGTTTCCACATACCCCATAATCATTCCAATAACCACACCATCCAGTAACGCCCAAAATGGTGATTCCAGTCCCATCCACGAAACAACAGACGACTGCATCACCACAGAAATGTCATTGTAACTCAGCAACACATACATCAGCATAAACCCGAACCCAACTGCTGCACCACGCAATGGCCACGACATTTTAAAATCAAATAATGGGTGTTGGTCATACTGCCCAACAAAACCAATCATTACTCCCATCATCATAAACATAATAATAGTTCCCAACCCAAAGTAACTTACCACTGGGAACCCAAATGTTGGCAATACAGCCAAACAAAAAATACCAATTACTAATCCAATTAATTTTCCTACTACTATTCGTCCTGTAACAGATTGTTTTTTTATCATATATTTATTCTATACCCGATTATTGAATCAAGCAACAATACGTGTCATGATGAAATCATGAACAAACATCACACCATTAACTACATCGAATTACCAGCGACTGATATCCAAAAAATGAAAGATTTCTATGGACCACTGTTTAACTGGGAATTTACAGACTACGGACCAGAATATTGTGAATTTCGTGATCAGGCAATTACGGGCGGATTTGATACATCACTGACAGCAACCGACGTGGGGCCCACAGTAATATTTTATTCAGACAATTTACAAAGTTCTTTGCAAGAAATAACTGATGCAGGTGGTACGATCACAATCCCTGTTTTTGAATTCCCTGGTGGTAAACGGTTTCACTTCTCGGATCCGTCAGGTAACCACCTAGCAGTCTGGAGCGATCAATAATATAAAACGACCCACCCTGGGTCGTTTTTTATTTATAAATATTCTTGAACCAAGAATTGTTTCTGGTCATCATGCACTATTTGCTCTAGTGCTTGTTCCATCTTTATTGCATGTCGAGATGACTTTGCCAAAATAGCATCACCTTCTTGAATATTTTCTAACAACCACTTTCCGGCATCAACTGATGTCTCAAAATGTATTGCTTGTGAATTACTGAATCCGTTTACTATCAATTCATCGTGCGTTATTTTACTTTCATCACCTACTGTCAAAACGACATCAACAAAGTTTTGCGCCTCATGCGCAACTGTCTTGTGGGCGTCTTCTGTGTATTCTCCCAACTCCTTCATGTCTCCAAAAACAAATATCTTTCGTCCGACTATTGGTGCGTCCTTAAATACCTGTAGGCTAGCAGTCACCGCAACTGGCGATGCATTATAAGAATCATCAATAATAATAGAACCATTGATACCCTCGAGCAGTCGTGCCCTACCTGGTGTTGGCACATAATATTGCGAAAAATTATTATTGATTGTCTTGATATCAAAATTTAGCTCTTTGGCAATTTGTAATCCAGTGAGGTAGCTTTGCGATATAACATTACTCCATACTCCATTTATTTGAACAAAAGAATCGTTAGTAAAAGTAATTTTTGTTCCTTGACTATTACATTGTATTTGTGAAATATCAGTTTTACTTATTGATATTTTTTTTCTTTCAACGTCAGCTAACAGTTGTTCTAAAAATTGGTCATCTTCCGGAAAAACCAACGTTGCAGATTTTTTTGACAACAAGGCTAGTTGTTTTTTCTCTTCGAATAATTGTTCGCGAGATTGAAAATGATCAACATGGACTGGGTTTTTTGCCAGTGCAGTAAAAACTGCAAA
>JAHDDI010000002.1:43939-52100 GCA_020629435.1 Minisyncoccota bacterium | reverse complement strand
AAAAAACGCGCTATTGACCTGAAATACCACGCAAATAAATTCTGAATAACATTACGTAAACTAGCCATTGTGTAAATTATTAGTAATTATCTGCATAAAAAATTCTTCTAATGAAACACCGACTGCCTCAAGTTCTTTTGGCAAGAGTGATTCTTGTGTCATGCCAGGTAAGGTATTCACCTCCAACACATAGATTCCTCGATCTGGATGAATCATAAAGTCAGTCCGTGAATAATCTGACAGGTGCAGTTCAGTGTGAATCTGTGCTGCAATGTCTTGTAGTTGTCTCTTTAGTTCATCGCTAAATGTTGCTGGGCAAATTTCATTTACCGAACCATTGTATTTGGCATCGTAATCAAAAAACTGATTTTCCGGCACAATTTCTACGGGTGGTAGTTTGTATATTTTTTGACCACGCAGATTCTCGACCACTCCTGCGGTGGCTTCGATACCAGTTATTAGTTCTTCTACGATAACTTTGTCAGTGATCGACTGGTTTTTCTTTAACGCTTGTTCAATTTCTGATTTATTGTCGACAATAGCAACCCCAAACGATGAACCACCTGCATCTGGTTTGATAACACATGGTTGCGGAAAATTCTGAAATATATCGTTGGCCAAGTCTCCTATTGTTACGTCGGTCAGGTTGTGCACTTGGAATGCAGGCGTTTTGATCCCGATTTGATTAAACAAGTCTTTGGTTGCTGATTTAGAAAAACATAGTCGTGACCACAGAGATTCAGAACCGTTGTGTGGAACACGATGTGACTCTAGAATTTTTTGCAGTGTTCCGTCTTCTCCGTAGGCACCATGCATAGCAATCCATGCAAAATCGGTCCACTGTAATGCGACGTCCTGAGATATTTCTTGGTTATCTTTCTGCCATGTCCCATCGGGCATAACCTGTATTGACTCTACGTGAAACTTGTCGGTATCCTGAAACTGCGCTAACGCAGTTTTATATGACTGTTCTGATACAACGCGTTCGTCATCAGTTCCTCCATAAAAAATAGTGATGTGTTTTTGCATGTCCTTATAATACCAAATATTACAAACCAGGTTATTGACAAATGTACATATTATTATAGAATGTTTTTATCTTGTCGACACCTAACCCGTGTTGAGCCCCTGGGCAAGCAAGATCGAGTATAGCCGAGCGGTGTGTTCATGGAGGAAATCCACTCCTACCCCACACACTACTCTTGCAAATACTTGTATCGGTACATCATGTTTATTTTAGCGATCTATCCCCCCAGATGGGCTCACTAGAGCATTAATCGTTAATTTAAACAGATGTGCCGTAGCCTGATCTTTAAGAATCAAGGGAGTGGACCACGAACTGTACCTGGCCCGCTCGCAGTAAGTGTGACCACACCTTGTATCTCTGGTGTCAGTTCTGGCCCGCGAAGCCGTTCATCTGATACCCGAGAGGTACGGGTCGGTGATTAGTGATGAGGGTGTCACCGGCCCGTTACCCCAAATATGCTCAACCACCTGGTTGCGCTATTTTTTTTTCTTATTTTTTGGTTTTTTGAACTGTTTGTCACGCAATTGTTTATGGTATTCCACGGCAAATCTGTGTGCCTCGCTGTTTGATAATAAAATTGATTTTCTATATTTTTCAATCACAGGTGTGTCCCCCAGTATTTCCGCCACTTTATGCCCTGCGTCTTTTTTACAGGCCACAACTTTAATATGTTCTAGATTATGTTCAATCAAAAATCGCTCTACGGTGCGTCTTTGAGCAACAGAACCGTCGGCAACTATCAACGCAGGAAAATCCCACTCTGGGTGTCCAAACCGCCTAACCAACAGTTCATTCAGTGCTCTGTTGTCATCAATACCATCAAATGATTTTATTTTGAATTTTCTGTATTCTTGCTTGTCTGGATTTTCACCATATAGGACTGTCATGACTCCTACCGCAAATTTACCCTGCAGATGCGCCACATCATATGCTTCGATTCGGACGTCTCGTGTGCCTGTTTGTTTTTGGTCATCTGTTATCAGCGACACATCACGAATATGTGACAACGCAAACAATCTGCGTTTAATAACGTCTGCTTTTTCAAATTCCTGTTTTTCAGCATACATCATCATTTGTTTTTCTAACTCTGAAATAATTCTTTTTTTCTTGCCTTCAAAAAATAGCTTGATGTGTCCGATGTTTTTCATGTATTCTTTTTGGCTCATACCTACTCCAGGAGCCAGTCCAATTTGCTGGTATACATTTGACCGTTCGTCGTATGATAATTTCCGAGAATAATACGGAAAAATCTTGCGAATAATTTTCAACGCAGAGTCCAATGTTGTTCGAGAAGAAAATGGACCAAAGGCATATTTGATTGGTTCTTTGACTGTGCCTTCGATAATTTCTCGTTGACGTTTAACTAGCAGTCTAGGAAATTCTTCTTTGGTTATTATCAGGTACACAAATGACCGGTCAGATTTGTCCCGAGTATTATGTGCTGGTTGATATTTTTTGATTAAATACGGTTCTAAAACTACTGACTCCAAAACACTGTCTGTGGTTTGGTAATCAATACGTACGGTCTCGTTAATCATTGCTGCCACCAATGGACCGCGTTTGTCCAACAGGTCACCGTTAAAATATGACTGCACTCGGGTACGTAGATTTGTTGCGCGACCAATATATAGAATTACGTCGTCTCCTGTTTGTGTATCAATCCCCACAAAAAAATACACCCCTGACTCTTTGGGTAATTTTACTAGTTCGTCTAATGCAACGGTATGACGCTGTTTCATATCTGTATTGTAACAAAGAAAAAAGTGCCCCGACCAGCAATAGGTCAGGGCTCTTTTTGTCATGCACTCAGAGCGATTATGTGCTGCACACGCAATTTTCTTCCTCCAGCGCCAAGTAAGTGCGCAAGATTGCGATGAGATGTGCCATTATCATTCAATGCGCGCTGGACATAGCGTTTCCGAAAGAATGTCTGACCAAATTCACGATCGTATCCATCTCGCAAAAAAGCACCTTTTGTGTACCCTTCAGATTTGGCCCGCAATTCCATGCGTGCAATACACAGAACAGTTATGGCAGTACCTGGTTGAGACGAAAGTGTCTTTGCTGGGACAGCATCACTCAAATCATCAATATCTGCTGATGCAACGTGCATAGCAACAATTGCTTCGATTTCAGATTTCGAAAGTCTCTTTGTTTCGTTATCGACCCAGCCCAAATCCTTCAGGGCTTGCAAGCAATTGGCGAGCATTTGTCCTGGACGATAAAGTGTCATGTCATATTTCATAATCTTTTCCTTTAAGGCTCAATTTCAAGACACCATTGTCTTGTTTGACACACATACTAATACATTGTTTGAAAATAACAATAGTACCTGTATACTCATACTAATTCCAGAGAAATCAATTGATTTTTTATCTGAACGTAACAGCTTGGACTGACCTGCTGAGAGATGCAGCTATCGATGGCACCACCGACAGATCCAAACCTTTGGAATATCGTCTGACTTGGCTTTATGCTGGGTCAGGCGATTTTTTACATAGAAAAACGTCCGCCGGTGTACACCATGCGGACGCTCTTTATCACTTAACCAATCACCACCTGCGAACCATGTCGGATCAACATGGCAAACATTTGCGCCTCCCGGTTGCCTTTGGCAATCAGTTCCGGCAGGTTGCGTCCGCGCAAACGTTTTTGTATCTCTGCAATGTCAGCAGGCTCTGTTTTGAAACTGCGTTCACCGTGGCGTTCAACCATGGCGGTCAGTGCGTCCGAGATATCTGGCGATAACTCGGCTGCTCCCAGAACCACTGGTTTCACGTCTTTGGTGTTTGCTTGGCACCATACATGTTGCCACGGCAATTGGTCTTTGTTGTTTACAATAGCGTTTTCCATTGGATTCTCCACGGATTACGCCCCCACTTATTTATAACTATACATTATATACAAAATAAAATCAAACATATTTGTTTGATTTTACTAGTCTTCCCAATCTTGTTCTTCATTGTCTTGCTCTTCGGTCGCATCAGTTACCTCTACTTCTTCGTCTGCATCGGCTGCAGTTTCTTGCAAGAATGTGGACAATACTCCCCCAAACGCATTCATTTTTTCATCGTCAATGATACTAGTCTCTGTTACTAGTTTGTTTGTTTTTGATCTGAAATAATCCAGCTGTTCTTGGATGGCAGATTCGTCTACTATGTCACTTTGCGACAGGACAATAATCTCTGGCTTATCTAGTAACTCAGGAGAGTACTGTTTTAGTTCTTCGGTAATTGCCAGGTATTGTTCATACATAGCGTCGATATTTTCTGGATTGTAAAATTCGAACGAAACCAGATGTGCAATTGCTCGAGTACGTTTAATATGTCGCAAAAATTTATGACCCAGACCTTTTCCATCTGCGGCACCCCGAATCAGTCCCGGGATATCGGCCAGTACGTATTTATGAAACATGCCCAATCCTGGTTCCAGTGTTGTAAAATGATATTCACCTACTTTCATTTGACTACCGGTCAGTGTGTTAACTAACGACGACTTTCCCGCTGATGGCAAACCAACCATACCTAAATCAACCAGCAGTTGTAGTTCAATATAAAATGTTCCTTCTTGGCCAACGGTTCCGTCAGTCTGCTCCATAGGTGTTGTATTTGTCGACGATTTAAAATGTTCGTTCCCATAACCACCCCGACCACCACGCAACACGCGGTGTGACTGGCCTTCGGCTAATAACTGAAATGACTCGTCGGTTTCAGTGTTAGTAATCACTGAACCCATCGGAACTTCAATATATAGTGATTCTTGGTTACCGCCTTCTTTGCTGTTTCGTCGTCCGTCACCACCACGTAGTGCTTTGAATTTTGGGTTTCCTTTGTAGTCACCTAGTCGGGTCAGGTTACGTACTGCAATAAAATATACATCACCACCATTTCCACCGTCTCCACCTGCGGGCCCTCCTTTGGCAACATACTTTTCCTGACGCCACGAAACAATACCGTTTCCACCGTCTCCTGCTTTTGCGTATACTGTTAGTTCGTCAACAAATGCCATAATGCGCCCAGTATAGAACAATCTACCTAAAACACAATCGACTGTTGCCTAGAGATTTACGTAATTACTTTTTATTATGCTCGTCATAGTACTGCAGTGTGTCTTCAGCCATTTCAATTGCTGACTTGCGACTGTGCGCAACTGCAATAAAGTCGCCGCTTCGGTGGACAAATTTTGCTCCGGTAATACCTGATTCGTCTTGCAACTCTTTGCCTCGCAGACCCCACCATGCGCGTGGAAATGTCACCCGACCGTGCAGGCCATTTTTGGTCTCCGGGATTGTTGCTATCCCCCATTCTCCATTAATGTCACTTGTACGAGGAGAGACTATTAATTGGACTTGTTTATATTTCACAAAATAGTTTCGACCAATGTGTTCTTCTGTGACTATCATTCGTTTGTTTTCTGCACTGTCATACACTGTTCCTGCCTTTTTCTCTTTCTCAACTGCATTTACTGATTTTAGTAAGGCCTTGTCAATGAGTTGTTTTGCAAATGACACTGCATGTGCAAAATCAGCATCTTGCCCTAACTGATCATCGCCTTCTGCCTGTCGATACACGTGTTCAATAATAGTATGTAATGTAATTGGGTCTATACCCAATTCTGTTTTTGTATATAATTCTTGGGCATTATCTGGTGCGTCAATTGCGACCACAAACGAAGAATCAAACTGTTCAACAACAGAACTGTCGTTACACAGTCGTACTCCATATTTCTTCCAAACCAATCCAAATGACGCGTACTGTACTCCGTTGCGTTCCCCGGCGCCGCCGAATTGATGGTGATCAAACTGATTATGGTCTTCGTCATAACTGTCGCCTACGTCTACAATAAACACGTCGTCTCGAACTAGTGTTTTTTCTTTTGCTTTCTCTAGTGTTTTTTCATCTCTGGTTCGAATTACCTGGTATCGTCTCTGAGAATTGTCTAGTACCATTTGTAATGTTGCTACTGCAAACACATCATCTGCATGAAATTTCCCGCTATGGGTGTATATTAGTGCTTTTGGCCGAGTATATTCCGAAAAATAAAACACAGCCAATGCCCCCAAAATAGCAAACAGCAGCGCAAAGAAACTAAACAGCAACCATGGATTGCCACCTGTCAGCGCGTCTGGCCCATAAGAAAGTATGAATGCAAAAGGCACAATACCTATTCCAGTTGCTACAACATATTTTCTAAAAGAAATTTGAGACAACAGTCCAACCGCATACGACAGCACGTCGACCGGAATAAACAGACGTAATAACAACAACACGCTAAAATCTAGATGTTTTGGTAATTTCTGTTCAATTCGTTGTAAACTTGAAAGTGAAAAAAAGCGCTCAGCCAATGACTGACCCCATGTTCGACACATCCAAAAAACGATAATTGCCCCTGCCATCCACCCGATCCAAGTTGATACAAAAATTGCAAATGACCCAAATATTTTGGCCATAAATGGTACCGTTGGCGCAACAGATAGTGGTGCAAAAATAGTTGCCAGTGCAATAAGTGCAGTGTAGATAACAATTGACGTCCAATAATTTTGCAATGCCAAAATTTCTCGCATTATTTCCAGAGGTTCGTCCCAGTATAATGTACCGATTGTGGCCAATATAATTACCACCAAGAATAAATACGGAGTAATTAGTCGAGTAATAGATTTAAGATTCATTACAGCAGTATATCACGCAACAAAACACACGTCAGTTTACACAAGTGTTGCCATGATGTACGTCACACATCCGATTGACGTTGCAACATAGGCATAATGTATCCCCCACATCAATAACGGCCTGTTTTCAAACAAATACGACGGTAGTGCCACAATTGCCCCCAAGAAAAACATAATAATAACAACCGACAATGCTGTCAAACCTGGAGCATAGCCTGTCTGTGATGTCACTAAATACAAGAATGCACTGGTACACAACCCCGCAATGAACGACAACCCATATACCCGTAACGACTCTTTGCTGCTCATCTGCAGGTCTGATTCTGTTTTACCCCATGAACGCATCCATATTTTTCCAAACAGTGGTCCATACCATAATGCGCCAATAATCTGAATCAAGACTGATCCCCCAAATATTAAAACTATTGCAATAAGTAAATTCATATTAGTTGTCGTTATTAAATAATATATTTATTATACATTTTTTGGACATAAAAAAACGCCAAACGTTTTACGGATTGGGGTTCGAATAAGGAATATGTCATGAAGTGCTCAGAATGCACCTACTGCCAACCACGCGGGTCAGCAATAGGCACACCTGATTCGCCAAATGTCATTGAGCAAGAAATACAAGCGACTCTAGGTCAACCTGCAATCAGGTCTGAACATGTAACGGTTATGAACTTATTTGCAACCAGGTGGTCGCAAATTCAGTTCTCGAAGGTTTGCGTCGACTTAGGCCGCGCGTTCGGCGCCATTTTCAGCGGACAGGTGGTCGGAGGCGATGCGATCGGCTTCAGCGTTATCAATCTGCGATGCTGCGCCGGAAATGCCGCCTGTGTACGCGCCGCCGAGTTCTGCCGTTTTCATCGATACAACACCATCAGACTTCATGCCAGCGATAAGACCAGGGAGTGCAAATTTCTTCATGGGTAGTTCCTTTCAAGGTTCAGACCAAAGTCGGTCATAATTTATATTACTAATTTTTTAACGCTTGTCAAGTATTTTTGGTGTGGTGTAATATAGAAAATTGTGAATAAAAAATGGCGCCTTTTTATACCTTTTACTTCCCCATCTGAGCAACCTTATTCCATTCTCTTACTCTCATTTATCTTTTATTTCGGGTTTGTTTTGTTACTAACTTTTATACATACATCTTAATCACCCTTATTCTGTACTACATAAAATACATTATCTATGTTTTCGGTATTTTTTGTTCTTTGCCAAAACACAACTAGCTTCGCGGTTACTACCTGACGGAAAATACTATAAATGCGTAACCGCTACAGGACCAGTGTCACACGACTAATTCGTCGCTACACAGTCATCATTGAGAATTGTGTTTCTGACAAAGAACTGATGGATTTATTTACTTTGAATGTCCTAGGGTGCTTTCGATTCTGCTTGGCCACTTAAAAATCTCCGTTACAACTTTTTTCAAACCCCTGCAGACGAGATGGCTAAAA
>JAHDDI010000002.1:33433-43839 GCA_020629435.1 Minisyncoccota bacterium | reverse complement strand
CTTAAAAATCTCCGTTACAACTTTTTTCAAACCCCTGCAGACGAGATGGCTAAAAAGCTACTCTTTCAGGTAATCTCGTCGAAGCCAGTTTGAAAAAAGTTAGTAACAAAACAAACCCGAAATAACAAATAAAATATTCTCAGTATTACAAAGTGAGGGTGCACCGAAAAATAATTCAAAACAAAAGTCGCGCCTTCGGCGCGACTTTTGTAGTATTTATTCGTTATTTATTTCCCATGACAAGCTTTAAACTTTTTCCCACTTCCACAATGACAAGGGTCATTACGTCCTATTTTTTCAGTATCGTTTTTAACCACGGTCCCCGATCGGGTCTTCTCTGTTCCCAGTCCAGATTTAACTGATGTTTCGATCATTTGTTCTGCGGCAGCGGCCTTGGCTTTTGCACGCTCTTCCAGGTTAGTTAGCACTGCGTCTGTATCCAATCGCGACATCGTGTCTCCTGCCGAGACGTCAATGTCGACTAACATTTGTCGGAAAAATATCAGACCTTCGCGTTTGTATTCAATCAGTGGGTCTTTTTGTCCATAGGCACGCAGACTAACTGAACTACGCAACATGTCCATGGTATCTAAATGCTCCATCCAATATGTATTGATTGATTCCAAATATACTTTTCGGAATATTGCCATAAATCTGTCTTCGCCAATTTTCTCTGCATTAGTGTCGCGTGTATTTGCAAATTTTTCTGATGCTGCCGTGATGTCGTTCATTAATTCTTGTACTTCTGCATCATCACCCACTAGTACTGTTTTTCGTTTTGCATATACTGCCTTTCGCTGTGTGTTCAAAACATCGTCATACTGCAACACGTGCTTTCGACCATCAAAGTTCATTCCTTCGATTCGAGTCTGTGCAGTTTCTAGTGACCGACTGATTAGTCGGTGCGTGATTGGTTCGTCTTCAGCTAATCCCATTTTACCCATCATGTTTTTAACCATGTCGTTGGCAAAAATACGCATCATGTCGTCTTCCATTGAAACATAGAATGCTGTTTCTCCTGGATCTCCTTGTCGTCCGGAACGACCCCGCAACTGATTGTCGATTCGACGTGCGTCATGTCGTTCGGTACCGATGACATACAGACCACCCAGAGATTTAATTTCTTCATGTTGTGCCTCTGTTGCCTCGATTCCACCTAATTTAATATCCACTCCACGTCCAGCCATGTTTGTGGCAACTGTTACCGCACCTTTTCGTCCGGCGTCAGCGACAATTTCTCCTTCTCGTTCGTGATTTTTGGCGTTTAAAATTGCATGTGACACACCTGCGTTTTTTAAGAAATCAGATAGTTGTTCTGATTTTGCTACTGAAACAGTACCAATCAAAACTGGTTGACCTTTGGCTTGCAGTTCTTTGACTTGTTTTGCAATTGCCATGAATTTCCCCCGTTCTGTTTGAAAAATCAAATCAGTATGGTCAATACGCGCAACCGGTCTGTGTGTCGGTACCACAACCACATCCAATCCGTATACCTTGAAAAATTCTTCGGCACTGGTTTCTGCTGTTCCTGTCATACCACACAAGTGGTCATACATTCGGAAAAAATTCTGATACGTCACCGATGCAACTGTTTTTGATTCTTGCTGAATTGCCAAGCCTTCTTTTGCTTCGATAGCTTGGTGCAGTCCTTCGGACCAGCGACGACCCGGCTGCATACGCCCTGTTGATGCGTCAACAATAACAATCTGCCCGTCACGCACTACGTATTCTTTTTCTTTTTTATACAGGGCCTTTGCACGTACGGCTGCTTCTAGATGGTGCACATATTTTACTCCACGGTCAGTATAGATATTGTCGATACCTAATACTTTTTCTGCTACTTCAATCCCTGCGTCAGTCAGTCCAATCTGCGAGAATTTTTCGTCAACAATATAGTGTTCGTCTACTTGCATATTTTTTACTACGCCAGCGAATAAAGTATACAAATCTTCAGTCTGTTCTGCAGGGGCAGAGATAATCAACGGTGTCCGAGCTTCGTCAATTAAAATACTGTCTATTTCGTCGACAATGGCAAACGCTAAATCACGTTGTCGTAGATTCTTTGCTTTAAATTCTAAATTGTCTCGCAAGTAATCAAAACCGAATTCACTGTTGGTTCCATAGGTAATGTCACATTCGTATGATTCTCGTCGAGTACACGGTCGCAAGAAATCATACATGATTTTGTATTCTGCAACTGCATCACGTTCTTCATCATGTTCAGCTCGTGCAGTGTTGTCATAAATATATGACGCATTGTCTGAACTGATTGCTCCGACTGTCATGTCCAATCGAGAATAAATTTGACCCACCCAAACTGCGTCACGTCGTGACAGATAGTCGTTGACTGTTACCACATGCACACCACGTCCTGCAATAGCGTTCAGGTACGTTGGTAGTGTTGCTACCAGTGTCTTTCCTTCTCCGGTTTTCATTTCGGCAATTTTTCCCTGGAACAGCAAAATACCCCCAGTTAGCTGTACGTCATAGTGACGCAATCCTGTTTCACGAACTGACGTTTCTCGTACCACGGCAAATGCTTCTGGTAGCAACTGCTCTAGTGTTTCCCCTTGTGCGTAGCGTTCTCGAAATTCATTTGTTTTTGCGAACAATTGCTCGTCGCTTAATTTCTGAATTTCGTCTTCAAGTGCGTTGATTTTTTTGACCGTTGGTAGTGTTCTTTTGGCCGCTGCTGTTTTACTGTCACCAAGTGCGTTTTTGATTGTTTGTAACATAGTATGCGCTATTGTAACAAATATATGCATGTTTTAAATGAATTATTTTGTTTCTGGTATAATTTTGATATGGAACAACCTCAATGGCTCAAGACAGTTAAAAAAATATCTGAGAAGCCAAGTGTCTATCTGAACCAGGAAGACAAAATAATAGGTGACGAAGTTGTCGTCTTGTGTAAAGAAGTGTCTGAAAATTTGGAGATTTTGTTTGCACAATTTAAAACCGACAAAGAATTTGAATATTTACTAGAACACCTTCAGGGCATACTACACGAATTCAACGAAGAGATGGGTTTTCGATTTGATGAAAAAGACATCACAGCAGAGCCGCAGATTTTGTCTATTTATGATTCGGTTAGTGAATTTGTTAATAGCGCATTGTTGCAAAAAATTATTTCAGCCGATGAAGCAGAAATGATTCGTACAGAAATGAATAGTTTTGATAAATCCAGGGATGCGATTGAGAAAATAGACAAAGAGACTCACGCAATCAATCCTCAAGTATTTAGTAATTTTGAGCACACCGAAGAGCATCGACTTACCTTTCTTTCCCAAATGGATTTGTATACTCGCATGACAGATGAAATATTCGATGAATATCATGCTGCAGTCGCAATTAACCCCACACGCAATCTCACTGAGAATCTGCAGACTTTAGCCCAAAGAATTAAGGCTGCCTGGGAACACTTAGATGGTAGAGATGCTCAAAATGTCGTCTACACAGATTTTATAAAAATACTAAATCATATTAGAGATAATATAGAGAAGCTGTTTGTTGCACATGAAATTGATAAAGACACTTACGAGGAATTGCGTTTATCAATAGAATCTATATTCAGTACGCAGAAACAAATTGAGTATCACCAAGAAGTACCTGTCGAACTTAATGAAAGTACCCCTAAAATATCTGAGCTCGGGACTAAGTCAGAATCACTATCAAAATCGATTGAAATTTTTTTACAAGAATACGAAATAAATAGGTCTCAAGGAGATTATTATCCCGTAATTCAAAAAATAAAAACTGCTTTTAATGAGATCTTTGAAATCTGGTATAACTTGGACACATCTGAAAGATTGGATGGTATACCCCTTGTCTCTGACGCAATGACTTTTACCAAAAAAGCGTATCAGACAGTGAAAAATAATCCCGACATTGACCCAAAAGAATGCACTGGGCTGGAACACCTAGTTGAGACCGCTGCGCATGATCTAATGCATCAGGCCAACAACCCCAATTTTGATGGTGAATAAGTTGGAATCATTTGTGCACTGTAACGATGCTACAATATAATTGTGAATCTAGATACTCTATTAACTGACACAGGTCGTCTGACCGATACACAAAAAGCAGCATTGAAACGTCTGGGATTATTGACCATTCGTGACTTGTTGTACTATTTTCCTGTTAGATATGGCGACGCGTCTGCTCTGTCATATATTGCAGACTTGCAGTCTGGTGACACTCCAATTATCTACGCTGAGGTCAAAAATATTCGTGCCCGCAAGGCCTGGAAAAGTAAAATAAACATGACCGAGGCAACCCTAGAAGAAACTAGCGGAAACACTATCAAGGCCATCTGGTTTTCACAACCTTATATTTCCAAAATGTTACCCAAGGGTACGTTGGCCCGTTTTACTGGGACCGTCAACGAACGGTCTGGTGTTCTGACACTGTCCAACCCCGAATTTGAACAAGTACGAGAAATCCCAATCGAACGAACGGGCGATTTGTTTGGTGACGACGCAGACGCAATTGAACAAACCCTGTATCCTGTCTACAAAGAATCAAAAGGTATCACTAGTAAATGGATATATCACAAAATTCAAACGCTATTCGGTAAGGGTCTACTAGAGAACATCGATGATCCTATTCCCGAGAATATTCTGAAAAAATACAAATTACCAAAATTGTCAGACGCTCTGATCTACATACACAGTCCACGCAAAAAAGAAGATTCTGATGCCGCACGAAAACGTTTTGCATTTGAAGAAATATTTTTCACTCAGCTCGTCCGTCAATACGAAAAAAACCAATACGAACAATCTGGTTCTTTTGTTATTGATACTGACAATCCAAAGATAGAAAAGTTTACAAACAACCTACCCTTTACCATGACTCGGGGACAACAAGACGCAGTCGAGAGTATTTTGGGTGACATATCATCACAAACCCCCATGTCTCGGCTACTCGAAGGTGACGTAGGAAGTGGAAAAACAATTGTGGCGGCAACAGCAGCGCTGGCAACGGTTGTGTCCAAACCGTTAGACCAGAATTTTGGACATCTGCAGGTTGCGTACATGGCCCCTACAGAAATTTTAGCTAAACAAATCTATGCTGACTTTTGTGAATTATTCTCAGAACATAACATGCAAATTGGATTACTAACCAGTAAAGACTGCCGAAAATTTCCCAGTAAATCGAACCCAGACGAATACACCAGTGTCAGTAAAAGCCAATTATTGAAATGGGTATTAAACGGAGAAATTCAGATATTGGTGGGTACTCATGCACTGATTAGTAAAAAGGTATTTTTTGAGAATCTAGGGCTAGTGATTATCGACGAGCAACACCGATTTGGGAAAAAACAACGCGCAGCGTTACGGAACAAACCTGCTGACAAGAAAGAAAATTTGGAAAAGAAAAATACAAAGTTAGAGAAAAAAGGATTGTCGGTCAATGACGAAGTTATTCCGCATCTTTTGAGTATGACTGCGACACCTATCCCCCGCACACTAGCATTGACTATTTATGGTGATTTAGACCTGACTGTACTAGACGAATTACCACCTGGACGTAAAAAAATTGAAACCAAATTAATTCAACCCAGCAACAGAGATGCTGCGTACGAGTCTATTCGTACTGAATTACAATCTGGTCGCCAGGCCTATGTCATCTGTCCTCGTATTGACGAAGCTGATCCAAACAAGGAAACGTCACTAAAATTAAAATCAGCAGTAGCAGAAGTAAAACGACTGCAAAAAGATATTTTTCCTGAATACAAAATTGGTCTCATGCACAGCAAGATGAAAAAAGACGAAAAAGAAAACGTGATGCAGGATTTCAAGGATGGGAAATTTCATGTATTGGTGGCAACGTCTGTTGTTGAGGTTGGAGTGAATGTACCTAATGCAACGAGCATAATTATCGAAGGTGCAGAACGGTTTGGTTTGGCGCAACTGCACCAATTACGTGGGCGTGTAATGCGGTCATCGTATCAGCCATATTGTTATTTGTTTACAGATTCGCAGACCGACCAAACACTGGAACGGCTAAAGGCACTGACCACTGCAAAAAACGGGTTCGAACTGGCAGAACATGACCTGCAGTTTCGTGGGTCTGGACAAATGCTAGGTAACAAACAGTCTGGGATGAGTGATTTGGCCATGGATGCACTGCAGAATCTGAAATTGGTTGAAGCTGCCCGTAACGAAGCAATTGCCATGGTGCAGTCACAAAACATCTCTGACTACCCCGCCCTGCATGACAAATTTACATCATTGCAACAAAAAGTATATTTAGAGTAGAATAAGGTTATGAATTTCGATAGAATAAAAATAACAAGTAATCCAAAGATCTCGACTGATGCTATTGAAAAAAAGATAGCCTTGGTTGAAGATGGGAGAAAATTATATGCAGAGCGGACAGACGAACAAGCACTTGATCGTATCGCTGAATTATTACCAACAGCATTAAGTGGAATGCAGCAATTTTGTGATGAAATGAACATTTCAGTAAATGTTAAAAATGAGTTAGCTGATATTCCATTATTCTCAGTGGACACAACCCCAACTGGATCATCTATTGCTGCATATTATCGACACCGTCCTAATTTAGTTAATTTTATTCCATCATCAGTTAAGTCTGAAAGTGATGAGCAACTACTAGCAATCACAATACATGAACTATGGCACGCACTCGCGGGCCACAAAGAACACTTTAGATTAGATAAGGAAGGACGTGAAGAAACCATGAGTGCAGTTGGTTTTTCTAGAGACGAACAAGTTGTAATTGACCCTGAGGCAGGTCTTATGCAAACATCATCTCATCTAGATGGGCTAAATGAGGGAGTCAACGAGCTGCTAACAATAGAGACCATGAAGGCAGTAGACCCTGAACGGAAAATGCAATTTAGAAGTCCTTATTTCTTGCAAGCACAAATAGTCGAAACTCTACTCAACACTATCTCTATTCAAGAACAAGAGCCATACGGTCGAGAATTTATAATGCACTATTTCAATAACGATTTATTTTTTTTAAAGAAAGTAAAAAAACATTTTGGGTCTATAGGGGTACGTATCATAAAAATGATTAACGTTCACATTGATGGCCAAGCCGTGGAAGACATCCATCATAGAATTATTGAATTTTTTCAAGCGGGATTATCAGATGAGCACAGGCAAGAAATATTTGAAGATGTTAAGTCATCTTACATGACAGAAATTGACAGATTAAATGCCAAATCAGATGGAGACATAACCTATGTCGCACCTTAATATGTCACAAATCAACTAACAAAACACACCGCTTGGTGTGTTTTGTTGCATAAGAACCTTGGTCCAACCACCAGGATTCGAACCTGGGACCACGAAGGTATAAGCTTCGCGCTCTAACCACTGAGCTATGGTTGGACAAAAGTTCCTATGTATTTAATCCCAAAGATTATAGCATGATCATTGTTGTGTAACAGTACTGGTTTTGGTTTGCAACACATAACCACAGTGTGTTGTGTACTCGTCTACCAGTCTGTCTGCAAAATTTTGGTCTTGAAAACTAATCACCATGTAACCCAAGTTATCACGATATAGAACCTCAATGCGTTGCACTACCTCTTCATTACGCGGGCTGGCGTATGTTGTACGCAACCACTGTGTACCATCCGCATCAACAAATACTCTTGTGTTAGATTCTAAAATCCAGTCTCTAATTGGCAAGGTTATTTTTGTATTACCAGGCTGTAGTGTCCCCTGAGAGAACCTGGTTAGCAGGTCGCGTACATCAATTTCGAAATCTGGCAACGCTGTTCCTTTGACTAATTCGGACATACTTTCTTTGTCTCCTAAAGATTTCCATACCCAAATGTCGTCCCCTGTGTACTCGTATGGCAATTCCGTTGATTCAGCAATTGGTGATGGCAACAACACTGTTTTCTCATGATTAAACAGTGTGTTGTTGTCCCGAATGTATGTCGCAATGTCTACTCCAACATAACGCCAGTGCCATGGTTCATGGCGGAATTCTGTTATTTCTTCTGATCCTTCTGGATATGAAAGTACGAAACCGTATTGCCATGCATTTCGCGCCAGCCACTTATATCCCGAGACGCTGTTGCTCGGGTACAGTGATATATCAACTGCTGTTCCCAGTTGGTGCTCAGAATACCCTGGGCGGGCGGCCTTTTCTGGCTTAGTAATCAACAATACATCTGTATTTAAATCATATATTTCTTGTTGTCGAGTATGCGAACGGTACGACGAATTAACCCGCAAATCAAAACCGCTATTTCTGGCATCTTGAAGCATGGCAACCAAGGGCTCGACTAATTCTTCTCGTAATTGAATATTCCCTACGCGTGGGTGTCTGTACGCAACTGGGACTGGTACCAGATTATCTGGAACATATTCTGCTTGTACAGGTTGAAATTGATTTGTTATTTTTCGTAAAAATAAGTCGCTGTCATAGTTTTTATATGAACACACAAAATTATTAAAACGATAGGCTCGCTGTATAGATGCAATTTGTTCATTGGTGCTGATTTCTAATTGTCCAATACGTTTATATTCTTGAACACCAATATTCCATAGGACCCCAGCAACAGCACATGCAGACATAATTGCTGCAAAAAAATAGGCATTAAATTGTCTTTCTGAATAATCAGATGAATCTAGTGACATAATTTTCGTATCATACCATATCAACTGGTTGATTTTGGTATTTGTATCTATTATTCAGCGTCCTCCACTACCCCAGAACCTTCTTGCTCTACCTCAGGTTTGTCGTTTGCATTTTCAGAGTGTCCTTTGGTAATAGCATCAATTTTTTCTTGTACTGTTTCGTAGTCAGGCATGTCTTGTGAACTAGATACCCCTAATAATTGCAAAGTTTCTGCGGTGGGCTCATACACAATTGCCCCGTCTATGGTTCTACGAGACACTAACCCTCGAACCAACAAGTTTCTAACCGAATAAAGGCTGTTTACCCCACGAACAGTGTCAATCTCTGCGCGTGTCACCGGAGACTGGTATAGCACAACGGACAGTGTCTCTAGCGCAGCCTTGGACAAGGGACTAATTGTTTCTGAATTACTGACAGACTCAATCAGCGGTGCCATATTTGGATGAGTCCCTAGCGAAACCGTAGTCGGTGTTTGTACCAGAATAATTCCTGAGTCTGCACGGGCCTCATTAATGTCGTGTAAAGACTCTTCTAGTTCTGCCAAAGATATTCCGGCAGTGTCAGCCAATTTCTTTTTACTCATTTCCTCATTAAAATAAAATAAGAGAGATTCAATTTTTTGTGCATTAGTGTTCATAGATTTTATTATATCGTAGAGCTGATTATTTACTATCTCGTGCGTAGTACAGTGATAGTGATATCAACAATACGCTGGCCGCCAAAAGAAACAGTTCCGCCATATTTGCAAAATCATATTTGATTACTTGTTTGAAAAAAGTAACCAACAGAATCATATAGACAACCTTTCCTAGTTTCGCCTTTAGTTCATCCAGGCTTTCAATGATAAAAGCCTGCGGAACATTTTTGTGTTCTGAGATACGACTGATATATAATTCATATAATGACACTGCAATTATCAATGTTAGTATCGCCAACAAAAATGCATCTATCATCGAAATAATCCCAATTAACATGTCTTTCTCGGTCATTGCGTATATATCAAACCCTAAAACAAAATTTGCGATCGTCCACACCATGATCATCAACGATGCCCCTAGCAATGTAACAACTGGAATATACACTAGATATTTTGCATTAATTAACATCTTTTCAAACACACTGGCGTCTTCTGGTTTTTCTTGATTTTTCTTAAACATAATTTTCTTCTGTTATTCAACAATAATTGTTCCTTGTGCATCACTCAGCGCATTACTGAATATAAATTCTCCTGTTGTAGATGCGGTAAATTCTACAGTAACATCACTGGATTCTGAGTTTATTTTCTCTAAAGCAATATCAAATTCAGGAATATCCAATGCAACGTCTCCTTGCGCTGAACGAATATTAAAAGACACTACGTCTCCCTTCTTTACAGTAAATTCATCTGGACTAAATCCATATTCAGCGCTATATATTACACTAATACTAAACTGTCCATCATTACCAAACTGTCCCGCCACTGCATCACCACCAATTAATGGATTTCCATAAAAATCAAATTCCTGAGTGTCCGATCCTGCCAACTGTGTTCCTGCAGCAGAATTATATTCTGCTTGATCTGCTTGTACGTCTTGCTTGTTCATCCACGAGCCATAAACAAATAGCAATCCCCCCACAAAACATGAAATTATTATAATTATTGTTTTATTCATGACTACAGTATACCAAAAACCAAAACGAATTATGGTTTTTTAAATACTCTACAACTTGGATTTACGGGTACAAACCAGCGGCATAAACTTCCATTCAAGTCTACAGTCAGAAATTAAACCAGACAA
>JAHDDI010000002.1:0-33333 GCA_020629435.1 Minisyncoccota bacterium | reverse complement strand
TTTGCTCCACGACTTGGATTCGTCAGGGTATCTCTAATTTCACTGCGTTCAATAAGAGTACACTTGCGTAGCTCAGCTGTTTAAAAACAGAACGAACAGGTTTTGAAACATGCTTCCGTTTTTCGAACCCAAACGAAAGCAAAGCAGTTTGCTTTCTGTCGTGGAACCGCAAAAGTAAAACCACCCTTTCGGGTGGTTACTTTTGGGCTCCACGACTTGGATTCGAACCAAGGACCGATCGATTAACAGTCGATTGCTCTACCACTGAGCTATCGTGGAATATGTGTTACAAAGCAATTGCTTAGTGATGATATTCTAGCAAAAGTTTTGCGCATTGCAATCCACATAAATAAAACAAAAGCTCATCTTTCAATGAGCTTTTGTTTTATTTTTTACCTCCCTTTTTTGCAGCTTTTGTCGCAAGCATTTCTGCCTTGATTGCAAGTCGTTTTGCTGTTTTTTTAGATCGGGATGTTTTATTTTTTCCGACTCCTGTGTCTCTTTTTGCCATAATTGTAAACTATATTAGTCTAGGAACTGACTTGTTCCGTCAGACCAGATGAAGGGTATTATATAGCATTTGATTGTATTTACAATACCAACTCTATTCTTTTCTTATGTTTAAATTTTCTAGTTATGTCAATCACCTCGTTCATGGCGATTCCGTATACTCTAAATTCTTGGATTGATATATTCTCGCGAACACGAACCAAGACGCACGATTTTTGTTCTAGCAGTTTAATTCGTTTATCACCAGAGACATTAGACAGCCCTGTCTTAATTATTCCTGGTGATATCTTGGTCACATTGTCATTCTTTTCCATCTCTAATGCTAATTTCCCCGCAAGTGGAATGAATGATGTGTGTCGCCCTCCGTATTTGCCCCCTGATTTATTTATACGCCCTGCCATATCACATTATTCTTGTACTTTCTCGATAACGTCTTTCAGTGCTCCATGGTCCACTGTATTGTCTGGTGCATTGCGAGTTTTTTCTGGCTTTGGATTAAGGTGGTCTTCTAGTGACTGTAGTTGTCGCATTATCTTGTTTAGTTTAAAGTCAAGTTGTTCTAACTGTTTGGTGTGATCAACTGCTGGTTTTGGGCTGTAAGGTTTTCTGTCTCTGTCGCCAGAAAAACCACGTGAACCTCCTCGACTATCCCGAGGTGAATCCCCTTTTGTTTTTGCAAAACATTCTCGACAAGTTACCGGTTTTGAACCAGTCGGTTTAAATGGTACCGTACATGCTTTTTTACATTCAGCACAAATAGCGTCATGTAGTTCTTTAGGTTTATCGTTTCTGTTGTTGTCGTATGCCATATATGCGTTAGTTTAATTATACTCTGCAGTGTACGCGAAGAGAATACAAAAGCAACACGGTGTCAGTGTTGCTTTTGTGTGGATGTTAGTTGGCAAACTCGGCGTCAATTCTGTTCTGTGTTGCGTTACTGTATGCATCAACTTGAATCTGGGCATTTTCAGTTTTGTTGGGCCCGTCTTTATTCATCATTTTGTCAAAAAATGTTTCACCGTTTGCATCTTTTTGCATTGCAAAGAATCCGAATACCCCTGCCACAACCAATAGTCCTAATAAATTTTTCATACTCAATAATTAGTTACCAATGTATTCAGTATACTATTTTACACATCAGATGTTAATTTATTCTTTATACAACTGTTACACTACGGATATGACTAATAAAACAGTTGTCACAAAACAATCAGTTTCTCAATTCATTAATTCAATCGAAGACTCTCAGTTAAAAAAAGACAGCAAAACTGTGGCAAAAATAATGCACACTATTTCAGGTAAAAAACCCACCATGTGGGGTCCGTCCATAGTCGGATACGGAACATATCATTACAGATATGATTCTGGCCGAGAAGGCGATTTTTTGCGTATTGGTTTTTCCCCTCGTAAATCTGGATTGTCTATTTACCTCATGCCTGGATATCAAGATCTCGAAAAAGAATTGGCGCAACTGGGTCGCCATAAGGCTGGTAAATCATGTCTGAATATTAAACAACTATCTGATGTCGATATGGCGACACTCGAAGATATAATAAAAAAAGGCTGGGACGTTATGCAAAAAATGTATCCCGAGTAATCATACATGCTCTAGCTGCTATTGTTGACAAATAACGGGGCCGCTTGTTATATAAACAAAGCGTGCTACTGTGTATGAACAAGTAGCACTCTTACACCTAGACTCGTAGACCCCTGTATGTATTGTTTTGTACATTATAAGACAATATATATCATTTTATGGATACAGGAACAATTAAAACATTGACTGAAAAAGGATTCGGATTCATCTCACGAGAAGGACACGACAAAGACCTTTTCTTTCACATGAACGAATGTGCTGATTTTGATTCTTTGAAAGAAGGTCAGACAGTAGAATTCACAGTTGAAGACGGACCAAAAGGGCCTAGCGCAACTGGAGTAACAGTCGTAGAAGCTGCAGCGTAGTCTCAATTTCTAAAACAGTCTCAACACAAAAACGCAGGACCGTATGGTTCTGCGTTTTGTGTTGTCACACATACATATTATGAACTATCTTTGTTACACTATTGATATGACTTATTATTATTTTATTACACGTTCGATACTTTTGATTAGTTTTACCGTGTCTTTATATATTGCCTATACTACTGTATACCTACATCCCTGCCAACGCCCCCAAACATATACTGTTGGGACTATTGACTCTAGTTTTAATATTTCTCAATCAGAATTGGTGACTATCCTGCAAGAAATTGAATATGTGTGGGAGCAGCCCATGGGTAGAACATTAACATTTGAATATGTCGAACAAGATGCAGATATTACTGTTAACTTATTACCCACCACAGCAGACATATCAAATGGTCAACAATATGACAAAGGTGATTTTTATAAGGGTGAGTTAAATATTTATGAATTTGAAAATAAATATGACTTGGCGCTTGTGTTGGCACATGAATTTGGACATGCACTAGACATGGACCACGTCGAAGACTCGCAGGCTATCATGCACTATTTATTACAAAGTAACCCGCGTTCATACCCAGAATTAACTGTTGATGATTTGCGAGAATTAAAAAATAAGTGCCGTTTGCTACAATAAAACTACTATGAATTTACCAACCAAAGAACAAGCAAAGGAAATATTAGAAAACCATGTCTCTGATACTTATCAACGATTACACGCGCTAATGGTGGCAACAGCTACCGCCAGTTATGCAAACCAATATGACGGTGACGAGCACCTGTGGTGGCTAACTGGATATTTCCACGATATTGATTTTGACCAATACCCGGAAACCCATCCCGGGCCATCACTAGAGTGGTTTAAAGAATGGGACTATCCGAACGAATTGATTCATGCAGTAGAAGCCCATGCTCTTGGATATAACGGATTCACCACACAACCACAGACTGACCTAGCACGTGTATTATTGGCCTGTGATGAGATATCGGGAATTTTCTATGCCTATCAAAAATTAAACCCTATTCCCTTTGCAGAAATGAAAGCAAAAAGTATTGCTAAACGTGTCCGCGACAAAGGGTTTGCTCCCAAGATTGACCGAGATCATATTAATACTGCCGTTGACCGTATCGGTATCGATGTGCCAACTCATGCCCAAAACTTGATCACAGCGTTCTCAATACTTGATTAAAGTATTGTTTGTGTTTTAATGTGTTCAAAGAAAGGAGTCCCCAAATGGCGTGCAATGAACCCTGCAAGCACTGTGGTCACAAAGAAGCAGCTCATGATGTTGCAAACGATATACGATATTCACCCCGCCCTGCGTGCGTATACTTACGTTCTGGAGTGTCACGAGAAGAGGCCCTCGATAAAGAGTTCTCTGATCAAGATTTTCCTTGCGAAGGCTTCGAAAGTACTGTTACTCACGAGCCGTGGTGCGATGGTTACCGGGAAATTAATGGTGTCGAGCATTTATGCTACGAAAGTGGTGGATGCCAAGCATTGCGCGACATGAATTGAAGCACATGATCGGACAATCTGCCGAGCCAGATTTGTTCGGCTTTTTGTTTGTCATTTAATACGCAACCCACCCAAACATGTTTTCAATCAGACCATCATTAATAGTCATGTTAGAAATAAAAACCCTATATGTTTTATCAAGGTGTGTGATATCAAAATATTCCCCTTCTAATTGTCGCTCTCTTGGATTACTATTTACCGTATTCAGTTCTAAATCTATTTGAGACACACCCAGTGCAATGCTTGCATCACCAACCTTAAGTGACTGTTGTTTGGTGTCATAAAAAGCATTATTGTTGTCTTGGCTACTATCGTATGAATTAAACTCAGTTAATGTTTTGAATCCATCAACACTAAACAAATCATGGTTAAAATAATAATATACTATTTCATCGTGTTCGCCTGCATAGATTTCCGTAACACCTAATGCTTCTTGTATCTCCCAGTAATTTAAATTCTTTTCAGGCAGTAATTCATTTAGTTGTTCAATACTGTACACGGTGTTGCATCCATGATATTGGCACAGGTACCTGATTGACGAGGCCACATTACCTTTTTCGGCTTGAGACAAATTATCAATACCAGTTGCCAGATAGTGATTAATTTTGTTGGTTTGTGATTGTACGGAAATATTAAACATACTCCACGGTCCAACCGATACAATAATTGTGACTACAAAAAGAGACGCGGGGATACACACTAGTTTTGACTTTTGTTTTGCAACAATATAGTACAAAGACAATCCTACTAGCCAGATTCCAAACACAACTACTATGTATCGGTTCACTGTCCAACCGTACTGGTCAATACGTAGTCCAATTGCATAGAAAAGCATCGCTAGTTGCGGAATCAACAAAATTGGAAACCAGGTACGCACAAGAGACACAAATCGTTCATGTTTGAGATGAAAAGATAATATGTAACTGACATAACCAAAAATTGAAAACCAAATAACTAGCCATGCAACCTCTCCTTGTGGCCACTGCGAAAAATTAGCCAACACTTGTATGGTGTAAAGATACAGGATAATAAAATATATCACTATAAATGGTGTGGCAATGTACCTCACTATAAATTGCATAAATGCGTCCCCTGCTTTTAGTTCTTGTACCAGTCCCCCTGGTAGCCGACTCAACAAAAATAAAGGTCCCGCAAATATCCATGCAGCAACTAGTACATATAGATATGCTTCATGTGATAGCCATTCTGGACTGAATAACAAATCAATTGTTCCCAACAATGCGCTTCCAGATAAGGAGACACATACGCCCACAACAACAGCCAAAAAAATTGATGTTCCATAAGCAAATGTTGTATTGTAATACTCTATGTCTTTATAGTTGTTTCGTATGTATTCGCCAACAATAAATGTAAAACTAACAGACAATGCTAATGCAAAATGAACAAGAAATTGCGTAAGGAAAAATTCAAAACTAAGCCCCGAAAGATTGTGAGGTAACACAACATAGTAAAACGAACCTGCCAGCACAACAAATGCATTAAATAATAGTCCTGTTCGCTTGCTATAACGCATTGATTCACAAAACAGCACTGCTGACACTGAAGTCCAAAATAAGAACGACAAAGTTAGCAGTAATCTTCCGAACACGTCGTCACTAAAAAAGTCATTGTCTGCAATCATAAGCATGAGTACCACGCCTGCAGATACTATTGTGATAAATGTCACTGGGAACCGCGCAATAATTTTAGACAGTTCTTCTTCAAATTTTTGCCAGGATAATATTGTACGTAAATGTTTCATTACTTAATCATACCACTTTGATTTTTTTATATCAGCTTTCCGTCCTCTAGTTCAATTACTCTGTCTCCGATAGTTTTATATTGCTCTTCGTGGGTTATCATAATTACTGTGATGCCCAATTTCTTTTGTAATTGTTTAATAATCTGCAATACGTTTTCACTATTTTTTGTATCCAAACTGGCAGTGGGCTCATCTGCAAACAATAACTCTGGTTCGGTGACAATGGCACGAGCAATCGCTACACGTTGTTGTTCCCCACCAGATAATTGTTCTGGATAATTATCACTTCTGTGCCCTAGTTCAACAGCTTCTAGTGCTGACTGTGCGCGCTGTCTTGAATTTTTAAATGACACACCTTGGCACATGAGTGGAAGCGAGACATTTTCTAAGGCAGACAAATCACGCGAGAGCGCAAACTCTTGGAATACAAATCCAAATTTTCGTAATCTAAAATCAGACCGCTTTGCGTCTGAAAGTGTCGCCATATCTATACCATTAACCAATACTTGCCCAGAAGTAGGTCGAGACAGCAGCGATAACTGGTACAGCAACGTTGATTTTCCAGCACCTGATTTTCCTGACAAGACCACAAATTCTCCTGATTGAACAGACAGGTCGATACCCTTTAAAATCTGTGTTGGTTTACCACCAATGACGTAGCTTTTTATTATTTTGTTTGTTTGTAAATTCATAAATAATTTATCGACCTAATATTAATGCTAATATTTTTTGTTTTAACACGATCCGTGACGGAATAAACCCAGCCAAGAATGCCGCAGAGACAAGTATGAAAACATAAATTAATGTTATCTTACTATCAACTGCCAAATAGACATCAGTGAACGGAAAATCAATTGGATTTTGTACAAAATAGGGCTCTATGATGTATCCGAAAATAACTAGCGCAACTGCAATACCAGAGACAGCATAGAACATAGACTGTATGATATATGATGTCATGATAATGCCCGGCTGCACACCAATTGCACGCATAATACCAATTTCTTTTTTGCGCGACATGGCGTTAATAAAAATAACAATAAATATTGTAATCGATGCAATAAACACACCAATGATACCGATAAACCCCGACAGGTAGTCGAATATCGTCTTTATGTCATCTAAAAACTGGCCTGTCGCTTGTATGTACGTCTCGACTTTGGCTTTATCTCCGTATTGACTACGTAAATTGTCGGCAAAGACATCAATATCTACGCCAGACTGCAATCTAATTGCAATTTCGGCTGTGTCTGGATTTGTTTTACTTAACAGTAATCGCGCTTGTGTATCTGTAATGTAAGCCCTGTTATCTGCCTGCCCTTTGTTACTTGATATACCAATCACTTCATATTCCGTGGATTGGCCATTTACTGTTACTAAAATTTTGTCTTGCACGTTCACGTTCTGTAACAATTCTTCGTCAGTAAAATTTTCACCGGGCGTTGCATAGTTACTTAACAAACCCTTACCCAAAACAATCTTGTTTGAATCTCCTTTTTGCAAAAAACGTCCATCAATAATAAACCTATCAAAACCAGTTACTATTTTTTCTGCTTCTGGATTAAGTCCAAACAAAATAACGCTGCGGCGACTAGAATTCTCTGTCTGTTTTTTTGTCCGTCCATAGTCAGATTCCAAGATTGATGAAACTCGATATCGTGGAGAATATGCCGCAACTTGATTGTCTTGGTCTAAATTTGTAAACAACTGATAACTCTGTTCTATTTCATTTTTGCCTTCCAGACGACTAACTAATACATCACCCACTTCATCAGCGCGTACATTTTTTAAACTACTGTCTGGTATACCCACCAAGACGCCTCGAACAACCAGTAGATTCAAAAATGTCATAGCCATGATCATAATAATGAAAATTTTAGAAATTAAACTTGTGCGCTTAATTGCCTTGCATGCTAAGAGTGATCCGACCGAGAGTGTTTTCATAACTTCGTCACTAATTAACTATATATACTACCTGATTCTCGACTAGTCCACTTGTGATTTCTGTTAGGCCCGACGTGGTCTTGACCCCAGTTGTCACCGGAGCCTGTGTATACAAATCTTCAGTTTCCTTGACTGTCACAAAACTTCCTTCTTGTTTTTGGTCTATATATTGGGTTGGGACGTACAATACATTGTTTCGTTTTCCGGAAGAAACAGTTATGTTTGCAGTCATCCCTGATCGTACAGAATCAAAGTTTTGTCCTTCATCAAAAATGAAAACTGTTTCATATGTAGGGACCGTTGCATTTTTGTTTTCCCGATTCTTGATTGTGCTTACTGTTGCCGTAAACAACAGTTCAGGTAGTGCGTCAAAACTAATTTCTGCCACATTACCTGGACCAATAAACTGAACATCAGACTCAGCGACTTGCGCCTTGATCACCAATGGCGCATCCGGCACAATTGAAGCCACAATTTGTCCAGGTGATATTGTTTGGAAATTAGTTAACGGTGCATCAAAGACAATCCCAGATATTGGTGATCGCAAAGTTAATTGCGCTAAATCCGCATAAAGCGAATTTAGGTTAGTTCGTTTTGAATTAATGATACTTTGCTGCAATTGCAATGCAGATCCGTCAGCGCCAGATTGCAATGATACCAGTTGTTTTTCTAACAGAGATAGCCTGCTGAGAGATGTGTTCCAGTCAACATAGTCTTTGTTGAGAGAATCGTACAGGTCATCTAGATCTTGGTTGAAATCTTCTATGCTATTCTCGACTTGTCGTGCACTGAGTGAAGACGTTTTTTGTAACTGAGACACCATGTTTTGTCCAAGTGTGATTGAAGACTCAAACAAAGCACCCATCAGGGCATATTTGTATGCAACATCGCCCTGCGAATTAACTTGAATATACGTCTTTTCTAAATCAATTCTTTTTTGTGACAATATTGCCCTGTCTTCGTCTGACATTTCTTTGGCCTCTTTTAGTCTCAGTAACGCACCAGCTTGTGTTGGGTACAGATAATGTTTATCAATCTTTTCTTCTAATAAGTCTCGATAACTATCAAGTACATTTGACATCGTGTTATCAAAATCAACTCGCGCTCCCTCAGTAACTAGCGTCTGTGTTTGAATTTCTTCCTTCTTTGCATCCTGTTCTTGTGTAGAAACTGGCGATGCTAAATCTTGATATCGCGAACGTTCAATTGCCACCGCAGAGTTCGCTTGATTAATTTGTGATCGTACTGTTTGCGAGTCCAATGCTGCAATTGTCTCCCCGACCGCAATTTTTTCACCTTCTTCGATCAGGTATTTATTCAATTTCCCTGAAACATCAAACGACAGTTCAAACACATCCTCTGGTGCTGCCTTCCCAAAAACCAATGTTGTGTTTGAAATGTCCTGTCTTGTCACTACATGCTGAGAAACTATTTGTACTTTGTCGTCATTTGAAAACAGAAAAAACCATACTAGTCCGATCAGTGATAATAGAGAAACAACTGTTACTCCAAGGTGTTTTTTATTCATACGTATACATAGGTTTTTTATTCTCTTAATAATAACAGCTTGTATGTTTTTGTTTTTGTAATTGTGCACACTATATTTTTTGCACAACAATTTTTATGTTTCCAAAATGTGATATCCATATCTTTTCTATATGCAGTCCTGGAATGGACTGAATTAACTGCTCTGCCTCGTCTTTGGAGTATAGACACAATTTTTCTGTGATATTAAAACTATGTTGGTCATCAACTGCAATGTGCCCCATTCGAGATGTAATCGGGTCATGTTTTGCAGTATACCCCTGCCCAATCTGAGAATCCAAACCAGTTAATGATATATATATTTTTCCTCCCTCAGCCAACTGTTTCGTGACTAAGTGCAGAATATCCTGTGTGTTTTTGTACGACAAATAATGCAAGACTCTTTGAAAAACAAGTGCGTGTATTTGTTTAGGGAGATTATGTGCCTTGATGTCAGATATATTCATTGATACAAATTTTTGTTTCTGGAACAGTTCCGAAGTCATTGAAAAAAAACTATGTAAGTCTCGTCGGTCATAGTTGTAGACAAAATGACCTAGACTACACAAAGCAATAGACAGACTACTTTCTCCGCAACCTATATTACAAATATTTTTTTTACTAAATGGTTCAGAAAGAGAATCTCGTAAAATAACCCTGTCCAAGTCATCTAGTCTATTTTTATTAACATCTACTCCGTGTGTCATTAGGGCATTATAGCAAAAACAAAAACCGCCTTCGCGGTTTTGTTTTTTATTTATAGATTTTTGTAAGGTCTTTTCCTCCCGACAATGCATCTTGGAACTCCTTTAATTCGTCCCATTTCCCTTCTGATGCCAACTGAGCCTGTTCTGGCCATGTAGATGGGTCATGGATTCGGTATCGTTCTCCTGCAGCGCGCAAAAGTGTTTTAATGTCACTCGCGTCAGAATCTGCTAGTTTTTTCCATGTATCAATTCCCCCTTCTTGAAGCAGTGATTCAATCTTTGGGCCAACACCTTCTACGATTTTTAAGTCATCTTGTGTAAATGGCATTGTTTGCACCATTGGGTTTTGTAACTGCACTACTGGATTGGGTTTTGCCTCAATAATATTAACTGTATTTGTTACTGATACTGGATCTTCTTCGACAACTTGTTTGTTGGTAAACTCGTATTCGTCATATTCGTCGTAATAATCCTCAAACATGATCTTTTCGTATGCCAGTCGCAGCAAATATCCTAAGATAAATGCAACAAGCAACATAAACACGATTTCTCCTGTTGCGTCTGTGCCTGTGTATGATTGTGTAAATCCTTGAAACATAATATTTTTGTTAAGTAATCGAATTATTAATTATTTGTTTTTGCGTATTCAAATGCACATTGTAGTGTATTGATTTGATCACGTGTTGACCGAAATACATACCCCGTAGGTGCTGAGATGCCATATGGGTCCAACACTTGTGCCCGGTATTTCTCTTGGAAGCGATTCACTGCTTGAACATCTTCAGAAGAATATTGTCCATCAACATCTAACGATTCATCTTCGTATGTGTTTAAGAACTCCTGCAGTCGGGTTACATCAGCTTGATTATTGTTGTATCCAAGTCGGATATAACTATCCAGATAACTATCACAAGAAATTACAATTTCTTCGGAACTAGTTATAGTTCTCTTGTCAGATGTGTTGCTGTTTTGTGAAACTGACCCAGTGATACCTGAATCGTCTCGATCTACGACAGTCACATCTGGCACAGTCGATACATACTGACAGAATCCTCTGATTCCGCATGTGTACCAGTACACAGATATTGCGAACCATATAACTGTTGCTACGATTAACCAAATTATTATTTGCTGTTTAGCCATAGTTGAAAGATTTACCTATTAATGGTGCAATTATACATATTTTTGTATTATTGGCAAGTAAAAAACCGGACGTTTGTCCGGTTTTTTACTATAGATGTGTTTTTTAATTTCCTGCTGGAAGTGCCTCACACACGATTCCATCTTTATCTCCATCTAGACGACTTACATCATCTCCACATTGGTCATATACCGCTTGTGCTTCTGCCTGGGTAGCAAAATCGTCACAATTATAGTCATAGAAACCTTCTGATTTTGCGTCACACACTTCCCCAATCAATACATTTCCACTTTCATCTCTGGGCAAAACAGCTTCTGACAATGAACCTGTTTCCCACCATTTTGCCAAATCGATATCCGTATCTGCAACTTCTAGACCCAGTCCAACTGCTGCAGCTCCTCCTGCAACAATCGCAGCAGTTTTGGCCGCTTTACTGTCACTGTAGTACCAAATACCAACACATAACACTATTAGCAAGAATAATGCAATCAACCGAATGTTTTTATTTCCTCTTAAATTTTTCATATTATTATATTATTTACCTTTTAAGAATGAGCTGGCAATGTCTCCTAAATCATCTATCACGGATCCATCACCATCTTTATCCAACAAATCCTTACCCATTTCAATCCAATCACCTCCCTTTTCCATTTCTCCAGCCAGAGCACTAATTACTGTTTTTACTATATTACTATTAACACCAACTTTCTCTGCTACTGATTCCATTACTGAATCGGGTACGTTTTGTAAAATTTTGTCTATATTCATGCATATAATTATACCTTATTGGTATAATTTTCACTAGAACCAACTTGTAAATGAGCACCATATTTTTCTAAGCCATGATCCATTTTGGCATTGTTTTTCTGCAATTTCGTAATCCTGATTAATTTTCTCGACTACATTAGACAATCTGGTCTCTACTTCCTCAGCCACACTAGTCGCCGTCCGTAGTGGCACAGTCGTTGACCCTAATTCTGTTGTTATTTCTATTTCAGAAATAACCGCTGTTTCGGTAGCTGTCGTAGCGACAATATCTGTTGGAATCAGTAAATTACTTAGTGTCCCCTGGTTGGTATTATCTTGCGCTTCACCAGTAAAACTATATTCGTTATACTGAGGTTTGACGACAGTTGGTGGCTTTGATTGCCCCCACAGTAGTACAGGAATAATTAGGGCTCCCGCAAGAAAATATTTCATAGTCTTAGTATACCGTGCGTAAATTATCAATTCAATGTGTCTTCCATGCTACAATTTAGCAATGAAAAAAATTCTCTTTTTGTTATTGATTCCGTTTTACCTTAATGCAGCAGAACAACCTGCGATAATCACAAAAGTTGTCGACGGCGACACTGTTTATCTGTCTTTTTCTGGTACAGAAGAAAAAATTCGTATTGTTGGGATAGATACCCCTGAAATAGTTGCATCTAACAGGCCTGTTGGTTGTTTTGGACAAGAAGCAAGTGACCAGGCTCGTAAATTACTCCCCCTTGGTTCTTCGGTGGTTCTAGTCCATAGTAACGAAAGAGACAAATACGATAGGTTGCTCGGATACATTACCCTGTCGGATGACACTGATTTTGGTCTACAAATGATTCAGGACGGATATGCATATGCATATAGGTCTTTTGATCATGAACGGAAAAGTAAATATATCGCAGCCGAATCTCGGGCTCGATTAAACAAAATTGGTCTCTGGGCAGATGACGCATGTCGTTATAGTGAACAATCAATTGATCAGGCAACAGAAGCATGGAAATCCTATTACATACTCGCAAACCAAATTAAGAAAATTATTGAATCTATTATTGCTCTATTCTAGAATGTGTCAGTGTTTTTTCTTTAATTGAAATATATTTATTTACCCCTATTTGTTCTAAAAAATACCGGTCGTGTGAAATAACTATCAGTGTCCCCTTGAAATCTACTAGTGCTGATTCAATAACGTCAATTGCCTCGAAATCAAGATGGTTTGTCGGTTCGTCCAAAATAATACAGTTTGCACCACGTGCCATAATCAAGGCTAACAACAGTTTGGTCTTTTGACCTGAACTGAAGTCCTGTGTACGTTGTTTTGCTTGCTTTGGGTCAATTTTAATTTGGGACAATATTTTGTATGCTGCGGTAACGTCAATTCCTTCTATCTCTGTCAACAAATCAATCGCAGTTGCATTGTCCAATAATTCTGCGTGATCTTGACTGAGATACCCTATTACTACACCCGGCCCAACTACAATTTGTTCGTGTTTTTTGTGATCAAGAATATGACGAATAAGTGTTGTTTTACCGGACCCATTCTCTCCTTGTAGCGCGATTCTTTGTCCATACAAAACTGAGAGTGAATCAACATGAAGTAATGGCTCAGTGTATGCGATATCCATATCTTCTATTTGTATAACATTACTGTTTTGTGCGCCCGATGGCCTGAAATACAAATCTAAAACAATCTCTTTGTCGGGTTTGTCCAACATATTCATATGATTCATGCGTGACTCTATATTTTTTGCAGAATTATGTAATTTATTCGATGAACGATCGGCCAAATAATGAGCGGAATATTTGTCGTTATCGCGTGTATTAACACGATTATAGTTTTTACGATTCCCTTCTTCTTTTTGTTTATTTGCAGAATTTTTTAACCTACCTAGTTCCTTTTGTTGCGTTTGATATTGGTGTGCATATGCTTCCTTGTTTATTTGTTTTTGTTCTCGATAAAAAGAATAATTACCACCAAACGACTGCAAGGAACCATTCTCTAATTCAATAATTTCGGTGGTTACCTGGTCCAAAAAATATCGGTCGTGAGAAATTAACATTAGCGCCCCTTTGAATTGTTTTATATATTTTTCAAGCCAGTCTAACCCATGCATATCCAAGTGGTTCGTTGGTTCATCCAACAACAACACGTCTGCTTCATGTAACGCTATGCGCGCTAAATACACTTTTGTTTTTTGCCCACCTGACAATTCCCCAAATTTTTTATGAACAATTTCATTAGCATTCAACGATTCAAGAGCCTGAATAATTATGTGTGGCTTATCTGTATAGTTCGAGAGAAAACTACTGACTGTTTCTGTTACATCGATATCTGGAACTTGGGGAACGTACACTATTCGCAGTCCTTTTTTTATATGCAAAAAACCATCATCAAATGATTCTGTTTTTTGTAATATTTTTAATAATGTTGTTTTCCCTACTCCGTTTTCACCCACCAACCCTATTCGAGAATTAGGTGTCACAACAAAAGACACGTCATCTAAAATAACGTTCTCGTTGTATGATTTATGTAGTTGTGTTGCTTCGATTAACATATAACCAATACCATAAGAAAACCGATTACAGTAATCGGTTTTCTAGGTTGATTATATTATAGCAGTTATTAATCATTCAGTGTTGCAATATCTGCTCGGAATCTGTTTGCTCGCGACTGTACGGATTCACCATAGGTATTTCGGAATTTAAACCAATTTCCCCCTGCATAATATCGCGCGGCTGCACATTTTTCGCGTAATGATTTCGCACTACGGATATGTGCATAGTCAGCCGCATATTGTGAACATGATGATGAATAATAATGATTACGTAGATATGTCCCTGATGCAATAAACGCATCTCGATTAGAAAACGGAGACATGTTTGATCCAGATATTCCAATATATTTTGCTGCCTGATTGCGAACTTCCATCCAAGTGTTTGGCATAAATTGTGCTGGCCCCATAGCGCCTCCGTACGCACCGTCTGTTGGTATTGGGCAAGAAACTTTTTGTCCTGCTGCATTAATCCCTAAATCACCCATGATAGTTAAAAAATTAGCTTGTTGTGACGCAGACATTACCTGTTTACCGTTTTTTGTACCTCCGTGTGAGTTATATTGGTTATATGTACATTGACCAATATTTCCACCAATTTGCCCTCCCCACCCTGATTCTTGAAACAAAACTGCTAAAATAAACGCCGCATCGATACCTAGTGATTTCTCATAAGGACGGATAATGTCATAGGCATCACCAAAAGATATTTTCTGCCCTGACGCCGTAGTGAACAATCGTGAACGCAATGCTTTCTTGGCAGCTTCTTTCTCGGCAATCAGCTGCTCGTATTGTATTTCAGTTTCTTTTGAAATGTCGCGTAGTACTTTTTGCTCCGCTCTGGTTCGCTCTAGTTGTCGCTTCTCTGATTCTTTTTGTTCTGCTAATTCACGCTGTCGTGATTCTTCTTCTGCTAATTCTGACTGTTCTTCAATAATTTCTTCTTTTAAAACATTGTATGCTTCGAAATCAGCTTGCAAGCGATCACGCAGAACATCAAAATTAGTAATATCAGCAAAAAAACCAGATAATGATAGCTTGGAAAACACAGCCTCAACTATCGAATACCCATCAAGAGAATTTTTCTCTCGAATTAAATTTGCAATAGACTGCTGTGCTTGCTCTGCTTTTTCCTCAACTGTTTGAACTCGTTTTTTTTGCTCTGAGATTCGGCCTAATATTTTTTTAATTTCTAAATCTCGAGAACGTATAAATGCCTCGGATTGCCGAATGTTTTGTTCTGATAAACGCAGATCTCTGTCACGTGACTGAGTCTCTTGCTTGGTTGCCTGTAATTTTGCTTGCTCTGCGGCAATTTCTGCATTACATTGATCAACCAACAGTTGCAGTGCGTTATCATCTAAATTATCAATTGACTCTGCTTGCAAACAGATTGATTGGCCATGTGCCACTTGTCCGAACACAAGACCCACGACAAACAAGGAGAGGTAAAAATTATTTTTTTTCATATTACCATTATACCAATCCGTGACAAAAGAAAAACCTGTACAAACCCCTATCGTGTGGTAATTAAAAAACGCGTAGCGCGCTTTTTAAAAATATAAGAAAGAAATTATGCTTGTCTTTTTATTCCTCTTCTTTGCTGTCTCCTTGTGGATCAGCCAATACTGCATCAAGTGCTGCTTGGTCGTCTCCTGTTTCTTCTTCAACTTCTTCTGATGCTTCTGAAACACTTACTACCACATCAGTACTTTCCGCGGTTGCAACGACACCTTCTCCAAGTTGTAGATCACCTACGGTGATTGCCATACCCGCTTCTGTTAATGTCGACAAGTCTACTTCAATTTCAGATGGAATATTTCTTGGTAAACATCGTACTTCTAATTCGTGCAAAATTTCGTTTAAAATTCCACCATCTTTGTCAGCTTGTGATTCTCCGACAAATACCAATGACACTGACAATTGCATTTCTTCTCCTCGCTTAATTGCATAAAAGTCAATATGTAAAATTTCATCAGTTACTGGATGATAATCGATATCTTTTACCAAAACTTCGTAGGACTCTCCGTCTGCTTCCAAGTCAATAATTGTTGAATTCCCCGCTTCACGGTAAGTTTTAATAAATTCTCTTGAATCAATTGCTATAGTCACTGCTTCTTGGTCAGGACCGTAACAAACTGCAGGAATCATTCCTGCTTTTCGTATAACAGAAGCTTTTTCTTCTGTTGCTCGTTTCTGTGCTTGTAATTTCATAATGGCGGTATTGTACCGTTTTTTACACAAAACGCAACGAAGTTTATTTGTTGATTTGCTACAATAGATACATATTAAACTAATTTATTTTTATATGAGTCAAGAATTTGATTTTATTGGTATCGGTGATGTGGTAACAGATGCATTTATTAGTATTAACTCTGTCTCTATCATGGACCGAGAAGTCGTAATGCCCGGCACAAGTGGGCCTGACTTACTGTGTATGGCCTATGGAGACAAGATTCCATTTGAGTCGCACAAAGTAGTGGCAGGTGTTGGAAATAGCGCAAACGCATCTGTGTCTGCAACACGATTAGGACTTAAGACTGCATATGTGGCAAACGTAGGAGACGACGCGTATGGTAAGGAACAAATCAACGCACTACAAGAAAACAAAGTGAATACTGATTTTATTACTACCCATCCTGGTGAGATATCAAACTTTCACTATGTTATTTCGCACAATGCTGACCGGACTATTTTAGTAAAACATACAGAATACAACTATGCATTGCCAGACATTGGTACTCCAAAATGGGTGTACCTTTCTTCTCTTGCAGAAAACTCACAACCTCACCAAATTGAAATTGCGGATTATATTGCTTCGAAAGATGGTGCAACCAAACTTGCTTTTCAACCAGGTACATTTCAAATGAAACTAGGAGTGCAGGCGCTTAAGCCAGTATACGAACAGTCGACTTTGTTCTTCTGTAACGTAGAAGAAGCAAAGCGAATTTTGTACCGTGAAGTGTCAGGACTAGAAGAGCGAGTCGAATCTGCAGAAAAAGAAACATCTCGATCTGCAGCAGTAAGTATTCTTTTAGAAGAAATGCACAAAGTAGGACCGAAAATTCCTGTAATTACTGACGGACCAGGCGGAGCATACGCTCGTGATGAAGATGGTTCTGTATATTTCTGTCCAATGTACCCAGATCCAAAACCACCACTTGAGCGTACTGGTGCTGGTGACTCATTCTCGTCTACGTTTACTGCGATCTATGCAGAAACTGGTGATGTGCAACAAGCGCTATTAATCGGACCAATCAACAGTATGAATGTGGTGCAATATATTGGTGCACAAGAAGGACTGCAAAGTCGAGAAGACATTCAAAAACATTTAGACAACAAACCTGACTACTACGAAGTAACAAAAATAAATTAAGAAATAGGAAAACGCCCGGACCGAATAGTCCGGGCGTTTTTATATGGCCGCATGATTTTAGACTTTGTTTGCCTTGTAATCTCCGGGCGTCTTTTTGCTGCCGTCCCATGTGGAACGTTCAAACCATCTTCGTCCTTGCAAATAGAATCGCCGGTTACGTTCCGCCACAAAAGGATTAGTGCCTCTAGCAAAACCCTCATCTTCAAGAAATTTTGTCACTTCGGCATCACTGAAGTCTGCATCGCCTGTAAAGTCTACCATCGGTAGCAACCTCTTCAATTAAAGTTCATCTCTGTCTTACCCACCACCTTTCGGTGATGAACAAGATCGAGATCCGAAGCGCAAACAATTTGCGCTCCGAACTAGTTAAACCAGAACACCACCTGGTCCGGCTTGTGCATGTCCTTGTTGTCTCCACTGAGCAATTCGCTCCATGACGTCAAACGAAGGCAACCCCTCTGGAAAGAAGCTGTCCATATTTGCATCATTCGGTTCAATCCCAATACTGCGCAAAACATTACGGAGCAAATCAAGCCCCTTCTTGCTGCCATCTGGAACAACACAATTTTTGTCGCGAGCTCCACATGTAGTTCTCTCAACAAAACTAAACAAGGTTTTTCCAATTTCCAAACTCAGAGTAACCCTGCAGGCACAATCCATCGAGAGTGGGATTTCATGCCGCTTGCAAAGCAAACTCTTGACATCAAATCCGTCAGTATAGTGAACAACCTGTGTTCCGAGCGGGGTAATTCTTTCTGCAGACATTTTGAGTTCCTCTACAAAGTATCAATTTATATATTTATAACACAAAATGTAGAATAAACAATTTATTGGTCATCGTATTCCTGATAGATAATTTCTCCGCACATTTTGCAGTGCACTGCATTTTCATCATGGTATTTCAGACCACACTTTGGACAGGTGGTGGCTCGCTTCCCTGAATGAGACATATACGAACGTAATAATGACGCAACATACACTGGTATCACCAGTATGCTGGCCAGAACCATTATCATTACCACTACACGCCCCACGCCCGACTCAGGCGTGATATCTCCAAAACCAACCGTGGTCACTGTCACTAGAGAAAAATATAGCGCATCATCAAAAGTGTTTATGTTCTGATTAACAGGAGTTTCAAAAGTATAGATCATACCGGCCGAGATAAACAACAACACTCCAAGCGTAAAAATCATTTTGGTAATTAAAATACGCGATGCAATCTCCTTCTTGATATTGTCATTATCAAGATATTTTGCAAAAAATCTATACAGCTTGAATACTCGCAATACTCGCAAGAATTGCATTCCTCCAAACCCAGGTATTAAAAATGAAAGCCAGAACGGAACAACCGCCAAGAAGTCAAAGATTCCATACCCTGATACTAAATAGTCAGTCGGTTTTTTTTCGAATTGAATTCTTAAAATATATTCAATGGTGAAAAATACCATAAGAACAATTTCCGCACTTAACACAAACAAGTACTCTATTGTTCCTGGCTCGAGATAAGTCAATACCACATATAACAAACACGAAAGAAGTATCAGACCTGTAATAACCAGATCAAAATAGTAATTAGCACGTGTTGTTTTAGAGTCATCTAGTAAATATTTCACATCATCAATAGTCCAGCCATTTTTCCCTAACCGTTTGATTTCTCGATTTATTGCTTTTGTGTGTTTCTTTATTGCTTGCAACATATTTTTTAATTATCGGCCGTTACTATTTCTTGGCCGTCTTCTGTTACTATCACTGTTTCTTCAAACTGTGCAGTACGCGCCTGGTCTCTGGTTGTAAAAACCCACCCATCGGACCCTAAATCTATTCGCCAATCACCTAATGACACAATTGGCTCAATCGCTAACACCATACCAGCTACAACTGGATCCTTGTATCCAGAATGGGCAAAATTTGGCACAAATGGCGCCATGTGAATTTTCTTACCTACCCCATGTCCACCTAATTCTTTGATTGTGCTGCAGTTATTTTCTTTTGCAGTTGATTCCGCAGCAATCCCAATGTCATTGACCGTATTTCCAGCAACTGCCATTGCAATCGCTGCGTCAGTTACTGCTCTAGCGGTTGCGATCAGGCGCTGTGAATCAGGTGACAACGCACCAACACCATATGTTCTGCAAATATCGACAAAGACGCCTTGGTACTTAATGACTATATCGATTGATACCACGTCTCCTGATCGTATTATTTTTTTTGACTCAAACGCAATACCATGGGCCACCTCTTCGTTAACAGACACACACGCTGCTGACGGAAACGCTGTTTTTGCACCCTCAGTTTTGTATCCTATTGTTGCAGAACTGGCTCCTACGGCAATAATTAGCTCTCTGGCTTTCATTTCTATTTCATGTACTGTCATTCCAACATACAAAAAATTACCTAAATCTTTCATGATTTGAGACAATTTTTTTCCCCCTTCACGGATAGATTCTATTTCTTGTTGTGAATAGACGTGCTTCATTATATTTCAATTTTATTCAGTAATTCCTGATGTATATCCTCGACCGACCGATTACCATCCAAAACAATATTTGTATAGTAATCGTCATGTTTCTCGAAAAACTCCAATGCCCGTAATGTGTCCCGTTCAAACCATGCCAATCTTGTTTTAATCGCTTCTATCTGATCGTCACTACGACTCCGTGCTTGCATTCGTTCTATTACCGAATCGTCTGACACGCTGAGGTGAATTACAATTGGATTTGTCACGCCATAAAAACGCAATGTTCCATCCATGATACGCGCTTGCCGTTTTGTACGTGGGGTACCGTCCAAAATAAAATTTCGCTCACCATTAAAATATTTAATAAATTCTTCTGTATAAAAATAATTTGCCAAAAAATCGGGTTGTAATTCACCTGCAAGGGCTATGTTTTTTGACTGCTGTGCCGTGTAATTACTTTCACGCAAAAAAGATCTAAACGCGTCCCCCATCTCAAGATGGTGCACATCACCACCCGCTTTTTTTATTTTTTCTGCTAACAATTCTGCCTGTGTTCCCTTACCTGATCCTGATTTTCCAATAATAATAAATACCTGTGAGTTCATACAGGCATTGTATCATATTGTTATGTGTGCCCTCTATGGAAACTGAGCTGGATTAACCGAAATAGTGTACAGTAGATTATTATCAACCCCACTTGCCCGTCTGATAAATCCACAATCTAATCCATCATTTGAATCAATTAATCCGTCTAGTTGGCTCACAATATTTGGATCAGATGAAATTGCATTGGGTATAATGATATTTACTCCATACTCATTATTTGTGTAATTCCCGCAGTCAGTCATGTCGTAATTCGTTGCCCCATCACTAGCGTCTGCATCATACACATAATCAGCTGTACCAATTCGAGAAATCGGTGCATTAGTAAATTTACCATCAAACACATCGGCCGCAATCAAATTATTGATTGATTTTGTCTGCCCCACCAGCGCAGGATAATCAGTTTCAATTTGCTCTTCTGTAGGGTATTGAGTATTGTCAGAATACCGGAACTGTAGTGCCCCTTTTATTAACTTTACGTCACCTACTACCTTTGCCGCCTCACCACGGTCTCGTGCGTTTTGCATACTTCCCAATGTAACTGCGGCCAAAATTCCAATAATTCCAATAACCACCAATAGCTCTATCAAGGTGAATGCAGATTTTGTTAGTATTAATTTAGAAGTAGGTGTTTTTTTCATATAGCTATAATTCACTTGGTAATAATTGTTCTGATTCTTCTCCTATCGTAATGTTCGATTGATTTGCTTTATCCTTCAAGAAAAAATATGCAGAAAGAGCTATCATGGTTATGGCTAAAAACATTACTAGTGCACGAGATATGGCCTCATCTCCAGTTATTACTCTAGTTGTCCAACTAATCAATTTTTCTGTCATTACTACAATAATAACAATTCAATACCGCTTATACAACGCTACTTATCCTAATAAAAAACAATCCGAACTATCGGATTGTTTTTTATAGACAGATATTGTGTCTTAGTATTCTCTCATTGTCACTTGCGCATCAATCTTTTTAACAAGATCAATCAACACAGAAACAACGATCAAAATACCAGTTCCTCCGATCGCAAGTGCTTGATACCCTGTTATTCCCTGAATAACAATCGGTAATACCGCTACGGTACCCAAGAACAATGCTCCAAATAGTGTAATTTTCGTTACCACTTCGCCCAAATACTGCTCTGTTTGAGATCCTGGTCGAATACCAGGTACAAATGCTCCTGACTTTTGTAGTCGTTCTGCAACAGTTTTTGGTTCAAAAGTTACCGCTGTATAGAAGTAAGTAAATAGTACTACTAATATAAAGTAAATTCCACCATACCACCATGTGTTTGCCAAGAATCCAGATACAGCCAAAGCTCCATTTCGCACAGCTTCATTTTCCGAAACTGCCAAGAATCCAGCAATCATCTGAGGAAATACCAATACTGATATTGCAAAAATGATTGGGATAACTCCTGCCTGATTTAATTTCAAAGGCATGTAGCTTTGTACTACACCAGCGGTTTTACCACCACGTGATGATTTTGCGTACTGAATTGGCACTGGTCGTTCTGCCTCTGTAATAAATACAATGGCGTAAATTATCACCACAGCAATACACACAAATGCAATGACTACAGGTATCTGAGATGGATCTAGTAGTACGTTCTGGTACAAATTCCACGCAGTACCCGGTAATGCAGAAATAATTCCCGCAAAGATAACCAAAGATACTCCGTTACCAATTCCAAATTCTGAAATCAGTTCACCGATCCACATCAATAATACTGAACCTGCCACAATAATAATCAAGTTAGTCGCCAAATCCGCAGTAGTCAGTCCAGGTAATACTCCTTGCGTCTGAAGAAGTTTCAATAGTCCAAACCCTTGGATTGCTGCCAGTGGAACTGACAATAATCGAGAATACATTGATATTTTCGCACGCCCCGCTTCTCCTTGTTCTGTTTGGATTTCTTTTACCTTTGCAGACATCATACCCATTAGCTGCATAATAATTGATGCAGTAATATATGGCCCCACTCCAAGCATAACTATAGACATACTGGTCAATCCTCCCCCTGAAAATACATTCAAGAAATTCAAGAACCCACCTGTTGATGTCTCTAGTAGTGCAGCAAGTCTTGTTGCATCTACACCCGGAATCGGAATATTTGCTAATATTCTGAATACTACCAATGCTCCCAACACAAACAATATTTTACTTCGTAGTGATGAATCAGTCCAAATAAGTTTAAGTTTTTGTGAGAATGTCATAGAATTTTATTTTACGCTTCCGCCAGCTGCAGTGATTTTTTCACGTGCAGTGTCAGATACCTTACATCCTACAATATCAACTTTCACAGAAATGTCACCTGCACCAAGAATTTTCACCTCAGGCAATTTTCCACTTACTTTGCTTGCCACACCTTTTTCTACAAGAATTTTTGGTGTTACTAGTCCACCTGTTGTGAATGTAGATTCTAATGTTGAAACGTTTACTGCGAATGTGTTCTTCATGATAGCCTTGTTTCGGTTACCATGTACTCCTTGTCCTCTCAATTTAGGAAGTTTCTTGATGATGTCTCGCAATTCTGGTCGAGTCGAATTACCTTGTCGAGCTTTTTGACCCTTCATCCCCTTTCCTGATGTTTTTCCTCGTTTTCCTCCTCGTCCCACACGTTTTGAGTCACGTGAGAGAGTTGATTTTTTTAAGTCGTGTACTTGCATAATACTCTATAGGTTAACACTATCGCCGTTTGTTGCGAAAGGTAATAAGGCTTTTAATGTTGCTTTACTGTTATTGATGTTGTTTTTACTTCGAGAAAGTAACTTACCTCCTACCTCATCAATTCCTGCTAGCTCAAGTACAGTTCGTACTCCACCACCAGCAGCAAGCCCCTTACCAGAAACTGGTCGTAGCAATACTTCTGATGCTTTGTATTTTGCCTGTGAATCGTGTGGGATAGAATTGTTTTCAGTTCGCTTAATGGTCAACATGTTTTTCTTTGCCATTCGTACTGCCTTGTCGATTGCCAATGCAGTGTCGTTTGCTTTTCCAATACCGAATCCTACTCGTCCTTTTCGGTCTCCAATAACCATTGCACATGAAAATGAGAATCGTCGTCCACCTGCCATCACACGAGTAACTCGTCGTAAGGACACAATTTTTTGATCAAATTCTGGTTTTTCACGACGCTGTGGTCGTCGACCACCTCGTCCTCCTGGACGTCCTCCTGGGCGCCCTCCTTGTCCACCACGTCCACGAAATCCACCTCTGTTGTTGTCTCGAGTGTCTTTCTGTTCTGCTGGCTTTTGTTCTGTTGAAGATGTTGTTGCTTCAGGAGTTGTAACTGCTGTTGCTACTGCTTCTGCAGAATCTTGTGTTTTTTGTTCTTCTGTCATATCAATTGGAATTAAAATTCTAGACCACCGTTACGTGCTGCTTCTGCAAATGCCTTTACTCGTCCAGTGTATAGATAACCCCCTCGGTCAAATACAACCCTTTCGACTCCTGCAGTTTTTGCCAATTCAGCAATAGCAGTACCTGCAGACGCTGCACGCGCTGTGTATGTGTCTCCTGATAATCCTTTTGATGTAACGTATGCCAACGTTTTTGATGTTGAGTCATCAATAATCTGTCCGGTAACGTACCGGTTAGATCGGTGCACACACAATCGAGGTCGTGCATCCTTTGATGCGATAGACTTTCGAACTCGTGTATGTCGACGTTGTCGTTTTATTTCTTTTGTGTTCATAACAATTTGTATGTTCTTTAAAGCAATCCGTGTCTTTCTTTAGCAACCGTGTCTGTATAACAAATGCTCCAAGGTAATAGTCAGTTCTATACTGATTTTTTACCTTGTTTTCGTTTAATAATCTCTCCTTTGTATTTAATACCTTTTCCTTTGTAGGGTTCTGGTTTTTTCTTGTTTCGCACTGATGCCGCAAACGAACCAACTAGTTCTTTATCAATACCGGCGATAGTAATAACATTTTTTTCTGCTGTTACTTCTAGTCCTTCTGGGATATTCATTTCCACAGGGTGTGAAAATCCGATATTAAGAACTACTTGATTTCCGTTCACTGCTGAACGAAATCCAACTCCTTCTACTTCTAATACTTTTTGAAATTTTGTATTAACTCCATCTACCATGTTTTTTACATGGCTGGCTACTGTTCCCCACATTGCTTTTGCAAGTGGTGAATCTGATTTAGGTTCAAAAGTAACTGTGTTTTCTTCTACTTTAATAGATACTTCGTCACGAAATGTTCGTGACAGTTCTCCTAAGTTACCTTTTACAGAGACAGTAGACCCGTCCACGGTAACAGTTGTACCGGCCGGGATTTGAATTTCTTGTTTTCCAATTCGACTCATAATACTTCTGTTACCAAATAATAAATAATACCTCTCCTCCAATCTTTTTGTCTCGAGCTTCTGCTTCGGTCATAAGACCTTCTGGAGTTGATAAAATCATGTTTCCATGTCCGTATTTAACGGGCATGATGTTTCGATATCCTACGTAAACTCGTTTCGAAAGTTTCGAAACCCGTTTTACATCTGAAAATCGAGGTGCGCCTTTGCTGTTATAAGCAATGGCAATTTTGAATTGTTTTTTTACTCCCTCTCCTACTTCTTCGAAATCGTCGATGTAGTTAAGTTTTTTGAGTACTAACAATACCTGTTTTTTTAGCTTTGATGCAGGAACAAATGCGTGAGTTTTACCAACCAAAGATGCATTTTTGATTCCTATCAAGAGCTCTGATATTTTGTCATTCATAAGCAAGCGATATTACCAAGAGGATTTTTGAATCCCAGGAATCAAACCTTGGTTGGCCATTTCACGGAAACAAATTCGGCACAGATCAAAATCTCTCATGTAACCATGAGCACGCCCACACTTGAAACATCGATTGACCTTTCGAGATGAGAATTTAGCTTTTTTTTCTGACCGAGCAATAACCGATTTTTTGGCCATACTAAGTGTAAATAAATAATAATAATTTATCGTTACCTCTGATACACAAAACGTACATCAGACATAAGATGCGCGGAATTATAGCACGGACGTGTTTATTTACAACGCGCAATGTGTAGTGACATGCCCCTTACAATTACTGGTGCCATAAATAGTTTATGTACCATGCCTCCCACGGAGCCATGTACACAAAAAACAATAGCGCCAACGCAATATAATATTTTCTCAGTTGCACAGAGTGTCCCCAGGTTAAACTGTAGCCTAGTAACCAAATAATCCATGCAAAACCCATAATCGGTGCTGCCATGTACGTAAAAAACATAAACTGCAGATGAAACATGTGTGCCCAATAATCAAAACTTTTTTTATAGAACAATAACAGTAATCCAACCGCAAATTCAATCAACAATACCCACCACGTTGCCATGTGTGCGATTACTCGCATGTACCAAGATGAATGAAGTACCGTTTGTTCTTGCTCAAGATCTAAGAACATACGAGCTGTGCCGTGTATATTGCTATTTATTTGTTTGTCAGTTAAATCACCTACTACAGAGACAAAAGGCGCCATTTTGGTATTACTGACTAAATTAAATTCAAAAAAAGTTCCATTTACATATTCGGGCTTGGCAGCCTTCCATCCTACCGCAACCAACATGATTATTATAAGCAGCCACCGGGCGTTATTATTCAGTATCTGTAACGCATCACCAGTCCGAATAAAACATGTTGCGATTGTGACTGCAATTAACCAATACCATACAACCCACGAATGGTTGGCGGCAAATAATGCATGGTGATACATATCATAGGTGGTCACACCCAACATCCCGATCCAAAATAGTGGCTGCTGTGCAATTTTTGGATACAAACATACACCAATACATAGCGCAATTAACACGGGCAAAATCTCGGGTGTATGTCCATATGCAAACGTCGCTATTGGTACTGTCAGAAACTGTATCAGAAAAATAAATTCTGTTGAATCTTGAGTAAAAAGATAATAGGTAATTTTTTTAAACATATTTAATTCAGGTAATAAATTGCCGCATTGCGGATATTTGTAGTAATAGCATCTTCAGACCGCTCCACATAGTCCATTTTCCATAGCTCTATAACAAAAGAACCATCTGCGTAGTCAAACAGTTCTTGTTGCGAAAATTCTGTTGCCACACGCAAGGTCATGAAATTTCCTGTTTGATATACAATTTCCATGGGTGTATTTCGAGCAGCATCGATAATTTTTTGCGCATTGTTATGTGTTGGCAATAACTCGAATCGTGCCTCTAGTTCGTGTATCACACGGTGATCAATGTTAGTTCTTATTCTCTGCCCTTCATGTGTAACAAAATAATACGCAACATGTCGTTTAGTGTGGTGTTCAAATCCAGAAAACATACCCATACCACCCCCCTTCCAGTTTGACTGGTCATGCACCAATACATTAAACATGTGCATTGGAAAAAAAATACCGAAAAATAAAATTGGTACGAACGAGGCACCGACAAATTTTAAAATATTTTTCTGGCCCATAAATTTTATTTATTCTAGACTACAGAATTCTTCCGCTGTTATTCCCCACTCTTGTTCAATCAAATCCAAACTGTATTCATCGGCTTGATACGCTGACACTATTTGTTCTTCTGAAATACCGTAATCAAAAAAATAGTCATTCATCGCTAATTCAAGAAATTGTGGGTCTAATTTTTTACCACAAAGATTTTCGTATATTTCAACTTTTTTAGTCGGAGGAACCCCGTACTCGATGGACAGTTGAACTTTCTCCAATACTTGTTGTGATGTTTCAAAATCTTTTCTTGTTTGCTCCTGGCTGATAGCTGCATCAGTCGCTTGTTGCTCAAGCAGTTGTGCATCATTTTTTTTATTTTCAAAAAATAACCACCCCAGACCTGCAATCAGGAAACACATTGCTACTAAAAATACTATTTTTATGTTTTTATTCATTATCTTTCTACATTAGCATAAAAATATATTATAGAAAACTGTGTTACATAATTGTGAATACCGTGGTCTATCTAGTACAATACGCATAATGATTTTGTTTAAAAATATACAATCTGCTCTTGCATACCAACTCCTCCATCCTCGTTGGTATTATTTACTGGCCTTTGGAGCCGTGTGGGGTTGGTCTATGTATTATCACTACTTATTGGCAATCATGCTTACTGGTTTCGGGGTGTTTATTATTTTTAATGCCAAACCGTGGCATGGTTTTATTCTTTTCTCCAGTTATGTTGCATATTGCACTTCTTGGTTCCTAGGGTCACACCCGATTGAAATTGCTGGAGTAACAACAGGTCTTAGCATGCTGTACACAATCACTGTCTGGTTGTCTGCATCGATAGCAATAGGTTTGGCTGCGCCAATAGTGGTCTCTATTTGCAATCGGTATGATATTCCAAAAAATATTATCACTATCTCTTTTGGGTGGGTACTACTAGAACAGATTAGTTCGCTTAATTATTATGTGCTGACCTATTCCGAACAATCTCTGGCGCTGACTCATTACACTTTTGCCTTTATTGGGTATTCTCAGGCAACAGCACCGTGGTTATCCTTTTTTGCATCGGTGGGTGGCGTATTTATGCTTTCTTTCATGGTGGTGTGGTCAGGACTGATTTTTGTTCAATTGATCATACAACCACAAGAATTTTTAGATAAAGAAAAAAAGGCTCTCTGGGTCTCGGGTGCGATTATTTTGCTAGTCTGTGGAATACACTGGTTTGTAATCAACAGACAGGCTACAGCATCATTATTTGCTGCTGGATTACGCACAGACACTCCCAGTATTTCCGTGGGAGGTCCACTTACAGAATCAGTAAAAAACAAAGAAATAAGTGACGAGCTGGCGACCCTTTTCATACAAAACCCATCAATTGATTTCGTTGCGCTTCCCGAAGACAGTCGGTTTTTGTATTCACTGCAACAGCAGGACATATATCTTGATTTACACACAACCATCATTGATTCTTACAGGACGCCCGGTCCAATTGCCTATGCCCAGGCACAGACCTACAATAACCGTTCTTCGTTTCAAGACGGCTACGTAAAAAAACTACTTGTTCCAGGTGGCGAATCATTGCCGCAGGTTTTTAGTTTTTTTATTACTATAATGGGCCAACCAGACGTTATTCCAGTATTTGAAAATCTGCGTGGATACCACAAGGGTGACGCAGTATCAGTGTCGTTAATTGACGCATATAAGATAGGAATTAATCTGTGTTCTGAAATACATTCTCCATGGATTCTGTCCCAAATATCCAGACAGTCCCAGATTTTGGTTAATATCGGCTCACACGCGAGCCTACACGACCACCCTGTATTGGACGTACAAATGCGGTACATGAACCAGGTTCGGTCAGCAGAAAATAATCGTTTCACAGTGAAATCAAACAACATGGCATCTGCATATATCATTAATAACTATGGTCAAATTGTACCGTCTCTATCAGAAAGTCATGCTCTGGCCCAGGTTGAACTACACAGTTCTAATACACTATTTAACCGAACTCCTTATTTGTTCTTGTTTCTTTCCATATTTTCACTGTTGATGTACACAAATAAAAAGAAACCTGATTAATATCAGGTTTCTTTTTGTTTATTACTCTATTACAGCCCCCATCATTGATGTCCTTTTATCTAATCAATCGTGCTACAGAACGAATCGGCGTAGAACTGGTGAACCGCCGGGATAGTCGTTACTGTCCCCTGTCCGGCTACGTTTGTTCCTGTTTGGATACATTGTAGAGAGCCCCCGACAAAACCGCAAGTATGTTCGGCAGCATCACCACCCGGAGCGGGCATACTCTGGCCAAAAAAGTCGTTGTTGTCCCATGCAAGAGTCGGAATAGATGTTGACGCAGTAGCGTTTTGTAACACAGTGTTGTTGTTATTATTTTTCCATATCCGTAGTCCGCGAGCGGACATTGTGCCGTCATCATGCAAAAGTAAAAATCGTTTTCCTTCTACAAGCATGATGGAGTCTTCAACTACAGTATTCGCTGAAAACGGTCCTTCATTTTCCAAGCCATCCACAATAGCCATCGACGCTGCATCCAACCCCACTGTGGTTAAATCAGCGTTGCTGGGACATTGAATGTATCCGGCTGCAGTGACCCCGCAAATTGCGCTTCCATAGTGGACCCCCCCCAAGAAAAACATATCTACAAAATTCTGGTTAGAGGCAGGATAGAATTTTGTTGAATTACCCTCTCTGTTGACTCCCCAACATTCTATGGCAGAATTTGATTGCTTAAGTCCGCAAAACATATTCCAGCTAACATTTTTGATTTTTTTGAACTCCCCAGTTGGTTCAGGGATTTCCCCTTCATAAACCCAATCAACACTTCCGCTGATTACAAAAAAATTTGGTTCGGGGTTCATCATACCCCCCCAACACGAAACTGTTTTGTCAACACCCAAAGCACAGGCAGAAGATTTCCCCATTGCCAACTCGGTAAACTGTCCATATGGATGGTTCTGTACGATTCTCCTGAAGTGTTCTGTGGTAGGTAATAGACCATCGTTATAAGAAGGATAAATCGAGTCAGAACAACTTATCTCTAGATCGTCGGCCTTAATACCGCACCCTCCCCCAAATGGAACTTCGTTTGAATATCCAGAATAAAAGTTACCTAGAGGCTCGTAATCAATATATTCCACATCTTCAAACCCCGGCATAGGACCCAGACCCAGATCAGGGCCAGCACTATTGGTCGAGAGATTTACATTCATTGCAGCACCATTTGTACAGGCAATTTTTCGATTGATATCAAGATAACAAATTGTCGGAGGTGCCACAGTAGCATTAGCTGTAAGATGTATCTCGTTGGATGCAATAATGGTATCCGCGATACAAGTTTCAATTTCTATGCAATTTTCAATAGTCACATCAGCAGGTGCGTTGGTCAAAAAACTGAGCCAGCCGGCTGCTTTTTTTGATGGCACAAAACGTCCTTGTACACCATGACTGACCTGGCAGTAATTATCTTTTAAAACTGGTTGTCTACTGGTCAGCGTTGAAAACCCATTAGTGACCGCCGCAAATAACGAGCTATAGATATTGTTCGGATCAGTTGGTGGAGACGGGACTGCTGGGAAACCCGTGTAGGTATGGCTTGACCCCCCTCCTCCTCCGTTGGTAATACTTGGAACTGCAAATACTCCAATACACAGGAACAGTACCAAAGATCTTGTTATTTGTGTGCACATATTTTTAAGTGAATAGTTCATATTATTTTTCAGAAATTAGGGCTTGTAATTCATCGATCTGTCTCTGTTGGTCCTCGATCATTTTTTGTTGTTCTTTTACTGCCTCCACTAGATATGCATTGATATTTGCATATTTTACCGATTTAAATCCGTCACTGTCTCGCGTATTGACCAGTTCAGGTACAACTGATTCTACTTCTTGGGCAATAAAACCAATCGATGATTCTCCTCCGTTTATCCAGTCAAATGACACCCCCCGTAATTGAGTAATGATGTCCAACCCTGACACTGTTGCAATATTTTTTTTCAGTCTCATGTCTGAACTATACAAGAAATCACTTGCCTCGATGTCTCCTGATATCGAAGCATCTCCAAGCACATCAAGTGTGACTGCTGCATTTGCACTATCACCAATACGCAGACCTGTTGTTGTCAATTTCATATAATGAGCATTATTGATACTCCACCTAGTGTTCGAGTCTTTTACATGCCTTATCGCCCATTGTCCATCACCATCTAGTAGCCCAAATCTGGTTCCATTTGAATCTCCGTATACATGACCATACACAGTATTTTCAGCATCCCGGAACGCCATTCCGGTTGCTGTACTGTGGTTTGAATCAAAAAAGAGACGAATTGAGTTGTCACCGTACAAATCCTGTGACCCTAAATATAAATGTCGTGAATCAACCTTTAGATTACCCGAGACCCGTAATCGCGATGATTGCGAGTCCCCATTTGCCATCCCAGCAACTGCAATACCAATGTTTCCGTCATTTGATTGCCGTATTACTGAGTTACCTAAATTCACTCCACTACTAAACTTGGGTAAATACCCCCCAGATCCAGAACCCGTAATACCACCACCTGAGGTAACACTAAAAATACTTGATACATCTGAACATTCTACACCTGATTCGTTACATAGTTCCTGTGCCCCAATTTTCCCCTCGACTTCCATTAATAATCCACTGGTCAGTGACGTTCCCCCCACAACTAGACCGTCTTGAAATGTTGAGACAGCACCATAAGATACCGATGCAACACTGAGACCTCCTAATACAAAAAATATATATTTATTCATCGTTTAATAATACAGGAAAAAGTAATTGGGGCAAAGTTTCTATTCATAGGATAAAAGACATGCGTAATTGATTATTGTCTCTGAACAGAAAACTCCTTAAGAATAAATTACATATCAATCAAGTACTATTGACTACAACGGTAATCCGTACAGGCACATCAATATTCCTGCCACAAAATAACCATATGTAATATTTTTTGGCATATTCTGAGTTAATGCAAATCCTAGTACAATCAGTATCCAGCCAAATCCAACAATAGGTACTGCAAAATATGTTGTGATAATAAATAATATGTGTAACCAGTGCGCAGCAATATCGATTTTCTGTCTCTTTAACAAAAACAACACACCTATCAATAGTTCGATCAACAAAACCCACCAAGACACGAGTACCCCATACAAATCAAACAAATTAGTACTGATTAATTCGTGTTCGGTATTCAATTCACCGGGAACAAGATTGGTAAATTTAGTCACTTCTATTTGCTGATTATACCGTAACTGATCTACGGTTAAATCACCTACCAATAATGAAAAATTTTCAAATAGCGGATTTGAAATCATTGTTCTTTCAAAAAATGATCCACTAAGATACGCTGGATTTGTTACCTTCCATGCAACCGCAACCAGCATTATTATTATCAGTAACTGTCTTGCGCCGTTTTTCATGATCTCCTCGCTAATATCCGATTTTTTATAATAAACACTAGCAACCAAAAGAACAATACTCCAATACCACATTACCCATTCATGATTCGCTAAAACCAACCAATTTGAATATAAATCAAAAGAAAGTAGTACAAATGGGATCAGCCATACAATTGAATTATTAATCAAATTTCTTTTAAAAACCAGTAAAGGAATCAAGATTAAGATAGCAACACTACTATATAGTGAGATCTTGAAATAAAAGGCAAACACCAATAGGGACAGTATTTTTACTATGAAAAAATGTTGCATGTTATTAATTAAATGGAATTACCCATTCTTTACGCTTATAAACTTCGAATACATTTTTATTATTCATCTCCTTACTACTAACTAATTTAACCGTAATTGGTTTCTGCTCAAGACTAAATAGTTCGCTCTGATTATTTTTTCTTTCTCTTGAAATTATCACATCACCTGACGGAGTTTGTGTCGAGTATAAGTTTGATCGCAATAAATCATCAGAAATATTACGGATATATTTATCCTTAGGCAAGACGGTCACGTGACGCCAGTCTGTTCCATTTGTGAGAAAATCAAAATACACTAACCGCTCAACTTCTCCATCCT
>JAHDDI010000015.1 GCA_020629435.1 Minisyncoccota bacterium | reverse complement strand
TATTGTGGAATGCCCAGCAAAAAGATCAGAGTCGTTGCAGTAACAGGGACCAAAGGCAAATCATCAACGACAGAGATAATTGATTCTGTATTAAAAGCAGGGGGTTTCAAAACGGCCGTTGCTGGAACTATTCGATTCAGTATTGGGGATACACACGAACCAAATTTATTTAAACAGTCCATGCCAGGACGATTTTACTTGCAGCGATTTTTAAAAAAAGCAGTACAAAATAATTGTGACTGGGTGATTATGGAAATGACATCTGAAGGAGCCAAGCAATTTCGAAATCGATTTATTTATTTAGATGCATTGGTATTTACCAACCTGAGTCCCGAACATATTGAAAGTCACGGTAGTTTCGAAGCGTACAAACAATGCAAACTAGATATCGCCATTCATTCACTGGCTCATTCCCCCAAACGACCACGTGCAATGATCTATAATGCAGATGACGAACACAGTGCTGATTTTGTTACTGTTTCACAAGCTGAAAATATAGTGCCTTATGGTCTGTCTAATTTAGATTCCCACTATACTGACAGCACATCAACAAAATTTGTTTACAACAATACTGATTTTACTTCGGACTTATTAGGAGAACATAATATTAAAAATATGGCGGCCGCGATTGCAGTAGGACAATTTGCAGGTATGAACATGGATGTGATAAAAAATGGTATTGAATCGGTCTCAATCATTCCTGGTCGAGGTCAGTCGGTCGAACAGGGACAACCATTTACCGTCGTTGTCGACTACGCACACACAAATGACAGTCTCGAGGCAATCTATGCAGCATATGCTGGGGAATCAATTGTGGGTATTTTAGGTGCCTGTGGAGGTGGACGTGACCGCTGGAAGCGACCTGATTTTGGTCGTATTGCTGAATCTGCCTGCAAATATGTGGTACTCACAAACGAAGACCCTTATGACGAAGACCCTATGCAGATAATTACCGACATGGAAGACGGTATGGATAAAACAACAGAGGGTAAGAAATATATAAAGATTTTAGACCGCCGGGAAGCATTCCGACATGCATTCGCCTATGCAGAACCGGGTGACGTTATCTTAATTACAGGGAAAGGTACAGATCCATTTATTATGGGGCCAAATGGATCAAAAGAACGATGGAGCGACATGGATGTGGCGCGTGAAACACTAAATGAATTAGGTTATAAACAATAGTGCTCTCGTAATTCCTATATCAAACAAAAAATCCCTGTAGTAATTTGATATACTAACATTATGCAGTTACAAAGCGTGGACAATCAATCTCAGTGGGACGCACTACCTATTTCTTGTTGGCAACATACATGGGAGTATGGTGAAGTGCAAAAAGTATCCAATAGATTGATTAGTCGGTATATTCTAGCTGATGAAGATTCACATACTGTTGGTTTTTTTCAAATGATCACCTACCCCTTGTTTAAAGGTAAAACAATTTCGTATATCCCCTATGGGCCAGTCTTTTTATACCAACCAAGCGTGGCACAACTGCAAGAGTTAAAAAAAATACTTCAAGACTTGGGACGAAAAATGAACAGTCTTGCCGTGAGAACAGAACTACCTGACAACAATGTATTTAAAAAATTGCCGTTATTTGCCTATAAAACCAGTTTCCACCAAGCGCGCGGCGAAGTTATCTTGGATATTTTACCGCCAATTAATGACATTGAATCAAATTTTTCGAAAAGCACTCGCCGCAACATAAACAAAGCACAGAAAAATGACCTGCAAACTCAATTCTTTCATGGATCTCAGATGCTGGACCAACTAGATAATTTTATAGCAATCAATAATACCAATACAGCCTCTCATAACACCACCACCCATTCCAAACAATATTTCGAAAATTTATTTTCTGTATTATCTAAAAATAACAATAATTTTGCTGCTGTAGTTACCGATACAGCAGATACTGTGTTGGCGATCAATATATTTACTGTATTTAATAAATACTGTTACTGCCCTTTTGGCGCCAGTACAGACGGGGGTAAAAAATCTGGTGCCTATTACAAAATAAAAATAGATTCTATTGTGTATATGAAGCAACGTGGCATTACTGAATTTAATTGGGGGGGTATATCAATTGGGAAAAATGACTCAAACCTGTCTGGACTTAATTCGTTTAAACTAGGATTTGGCGGCAAAGAAAAACACCACAATAATTTTTACGATGTAGTGATTTCTCGATTTTGGTACTGTTTACATTTAGCTAGGTCAATTCGAAAGAATTATTTTAACTAATATTATTGAGTAGACTCAATAATATTATTGTACTCTACCAATTCTTTCTCTGTTAGAGAATCAAAGGAGCCCAGGTCATTTGTTGGTAACGCGTAATCCTGTTCCAGAGAGTCAACGTTATCCTGCACCTGATACACAACCGATGAATCCCCCTCAGAAACCAACTGCCCTTTAGTTCCTTCTTGTGGTTGCAATATTGTTGATTGTTCAACATTTACTATCGTTGGAACGTCCGACTGGTTTAAAAAGGGGATCATCTGGGCATCGTAAGCATATAGTAATCCTCCACAAGTAATAAGTGATGCAAAGATAGATAGAAAAAAGTTTTTCATATATAGATAATTAATTAATAATAAATGTGATTAATTCTGTGTAGTCCGGAATGTTGTGCATGCTTGTTGTGTCGCAAAAACTCGCCATGATCGCGCAGGAGCACCATGACATTGATTATCTGCTACAAATTCCCCTGTACTTGTATCTTGACATCGAACTGTACGGGTAGTCATATAATTAAGTCCGTCTGATCTTCTGTTGTATGTACAAGCTCCCCATGGACTTGTTGCAACAGACTCAGTAGTGACTACTGGACTAAAGTTATCAATTTGATCGGATCGCAACACTGTATCAGTAAAGGTTTGTGTTTTTAGTTGGTTTTCGACTTCAGCGAGACATCGCAAATTCCTCATGTACGGAGTTGGGTTGCTAGCGCATTGACTTCCAATGCACATGTACCGTTGTCCAGATCTAGAAATACTTGCGTGACGACCAAGTGCTTGGTCATAGGTAACCACTGATAGGTTACAATAATTCCAACCGCTACCTCCTGATTGAGCAGTTGTGGTCCATGTTCCCTCATCAAATCCCATGTGTCGACACAAAAAATCTGCTGTTGCTTCATCAGGATGATAGAACTCACGCATAGGATATCTACACGAATTACCTGACTGAGGTACAGATTGTGCATCTCTCATGTTTCCGAAATCTTGATATCCGAATGTTCGACTAAATAATGATTTTAAAAAACCGAGTGTTACCAAATGACCATCTTCAGTCGGATCAGCAGCTGTGACATTTCCGGTAACCATGACATCTCCATCGATAAACACATTGGCATCAGTAAACAATTCGTTTTTACCTTCACCTGACTGTCCGCCTTCTAAAAATGTCCACCCGGAACTAAATAACCAGATTCGATCATACAGCCACTGTAGATTATTGCGAAGAACAGAAGAATCAATGATTGTATTTTCCTGTATCGACTCTGTGCCACTCCACTCTGCCGCCCCCGTTTGTTCGAAACTTCCGTTATTTACCTGAGCACTCACTGTGGTAGCTAAAAGTAACAAAATAAATCCAGTCTGTTTCAATAGTTTCATATATGAATAAATAATCGTTTGTTGTACTAATTCCATTTGCATGCCATACGGCGCACTAATAATATTATAGTAACACAATCTATTCACCGTCCACTGTGCGAAGAGAGTAAATTTTAGTTAAAATTATTATAGATTTGTTCCATACCAGAATACCGGCAATCCTTCTGCTTGTGTAGGTTCAGCGAGATATCTGGGGCCGCCCAACCATGGCCACCCAGGAACTGAGCCAGTATACTCAGCAACTCCCACAGTCTGTGGAGTTAGTTTATTATTCAGTACGGCATATCCATTCTGATTAGCATAGATAAAGACTGGATCAATTAATCTGTCATCTTGATTTGGAGAGGCACTAGCTGTAATCCACTTCCAATACTGATTTCCACTTTGTGTTTCGTAATCAATAACAGGAATAGTGTATGGAATTTTATCTCCGGGACTAACCTGATACATCACCCCTGTTCCATAATTCCCTGGACTGATATGCCCATAAAGATTCACACCCTCTGGGACTGTCATCATTCCTGTCATTTCATATCGAGAATTGTTTATTTTCTTCAGAGAATCACGGTCCCACACGATACTGATTGGCGCAATAACTGGACGTAACGAATACGTATCTCCTGGGTTATTCTCAATAACAGTTGTAGAACTACTGTTCATGATATTGGTAATATCATCTGCGGTGAAACAATTTGCTCCTGTTTCGTCACAGTATTCAACTGCGGCAACCGCATTGTCTCCGGCGTATAAATGGGTTGGATTATTGGTGTCACCTAGGAATTCCCAACGTCGTTCATACAGATAGGTAAAATTGTTTTTAATAGATTGCGCCGAAATAATCTGCCCGTCGACAAAACTAGCTGTTCCAGACCACGATGCCGCTGCAAAAACTGTTGTTGCAGACAGTGCGCATACTAGTAATAAATGTTTAAGATGTTTCATATTATTATTATTACAAATAAATGTAAGTATTACTATTGTTCAGAAAAATCAAAATTCAATAACGAAATATTACAAGACTGGGTGCTGGTATTACCCGCTGGTGAGTTCATAGTAATTTCTACATTTGAATATGTTTTTCGTTCTACAGGATATGCAAAATCTATTTTCCAAATAGTGCCATTGTGTATTTGTGCAGAACCTGTAATTTCTCCTGCAAGTTGACTCACTGACCAAGAACTTGCCGGTTCTGATCCAGTTGGTCGTACATACAATACTTGGTCGGATCGTGTGAACTTAATGTCTCCTGCAGCACACGAAGTCCAATTTTGTAAATTGGTTGATACTTCGTAGTCAGTCACTGGCAAGACACAGAATGGATCATTGCTTGTTCCTGTAACAGTACGTACAGGGTCTGGTGTTAATCCAGAACACTCTCGTGTCTGTGTCACAGTTGCCCCTAGACATACTTCGTTTGGTGTGATATTTGGTACCCACAAGTCACTTTTGGTTCCATTTATTATTCGTGTCTCACTTGTGCAATTATTTGTTTGCGCAACAGACTCAAAAGTACAAATTTGGGTCATATCTGGTAACTGCGGCAGCCACTGACAAGCCTGACAAGAACCGTCATCAACTGTTGCATTCGGGTCATAGTTGACTGAGTCAACAACTGTACACCCAAGGTATGCACAAGAACCCTCATCCGAAATAATAGCCAAAGGATTATAGTTACTTGCTAGTGGGTCCATGCACCCTACCGCAGTACCCAAAGAAGCAAACAAAGGCACAGGTGTACAGTCTCGTTTCCCAAAGCGAGACTGTCCAAATATTGTTGCATCATAGTAACTGGCACAACCGTCAACAACTCTTATTGCTGTTGTACTGGCTTGAGAATTACTAATTGCTATTTGCCGCACGTGTGACGACTGCGATGTATTACTGTTAATTAACGACGAGTAATTTTCTCCGTCATAGGTAATTTCGACTTGTTGTAAGACTGGTGCAGCGGCGGCATAGGTGTCATAGGCACTGAATACAAAGTTATACTGGTCTCCCGCGATTGGTGTCGTGTAAATATTATATTGATATTGCGGATAATCTGCCGAATCAAAACTGATACTTGCTGCCCAATATGCGCCCACCAAGACAACTGCTGCCAACAGTACAAGTCCTGCAGTAATTTTTTTCTTTTTCTGTAAGAAAAATGCTACCAACATAACTGTGATCGCCAATACAATGATAGTTATAATTGTCATTAACATATTAGAGTCACTTGTTGCAGGGTCTTCAACTGTTGTTTGTGATTCATTGTTTTTTATAATCCGGCTTGGATTGTCACCAACTCGCATCGATTTTTGATATATTTGTCTTCCGCTATCTAATGAGAGACGATAGGGGTACAGGCCGTCTGACAGTTCCTGAACTCCACGTACTGGCAGTTGCAACACATCTTGTTGCTGATTTTGTATAACAACTGGCGTTTCAGAATATGTTTGTACAACAGATCCAAAAACTGTGTCTTTAAATAAAGTAAATGTAATCTGGTCAGAGAATTGACCGTTGTATGTATACTGACATTCAAGGTTCTGCTTGTCGCTGTCTAAGTCACAACTTGCAATCTGTAATACCGATTTTGTTTGTGTATCAGTCAAAGCAATTTGATTTGTAATTTCAACTGTAACTGGCTCAACATGAATAGGAATACCATTTTTATTTCGAACCATCAATACAAACCTGTCATCTGTTTGCACAGGCACATTAATAGTAAACTTGTGTTGTAGCCGATCAGTGTTTAGTGTACTTGTGTTTGCACTAGAAATTTCATCTAACACATCGAATTCTCGAATATGATGTAGATATAGATATGATTCATTGTCCAGAACAATGTCATTTTTCTGCGTAGTTAACACAACTTGCAGACCTGATTCTGTTTTTTCTATCTGAGCTTCCGTTGTTATAGAACTTGCCTGTTCAGCGTAAACCATCGAAGAGTCTGTCGCGAACATGCTGACTGTTAATGTGATTAGTAAAACAAACGTTAACTTTAGTATATTAGTGTACATTTCATAAATATACCACCTGGATGAAACTATTCAATTAAAATAGATTATTATAGGTATCAATTGACGACTGATTAAATATTTTTCCACCTTTTTGGTCTAGTACGCTGTTTGTGTCTACACGGTATTGTTTTTGCCACTGCAAAACTGCGCGTGCTGTTGTTGGGCCGTATACTCCATTTGCTGAAATCTCAATAGGGAAAATTCGTTCATGTTTCAGCATCATTTGTAGATTACGCACATGTGTACCTGAATCACCCAGTGCCACCGGTTTTAGGCTGTATTTCGGTCGCGGCAAATAATCAAATGGATCTAAATACGCATTAGCAGCAATAATCGGCGCTCGCGCATTACGACATGCAGTAGTGCTGATTACGTCTCCTAGTCGTTTTATCTGTACTCCCTGGGTGGCTGCAGCAGAAATGTGCAGGTGGGGTCCTGTTGAAATACCCGTGTTTCCTGAATACCCAATCACTTGTCCTCGACGAACACGTTGTCCATCAACTACTTTAATTAGCGACAAGTGGTTCATTCGTGTTGATAGTCCATTTTCATGGTCGATTACTATCCATTTTCCATAGGACACACACTGTCTGTATACCCCATTGATTGTTGCGCCATGTTTCCCTGTGTCATCTGCAGCAGTAACAACACCGTCCATTACCGCCACAATTGGTGTCCCCATAGGAGTTGCAAAGTCTACCCCCGAGTGTCCTCGACCATTATATGCGCCCCCGCTTGCATAACTGGTATTTCCAAAAAACTGACTAATTCTGTACCACCCTGCAAATGGCCAATTAAACAGTCCGGTTAATTTTCCTTGATATGCAGACTTATCCAAGGCAACTCGTAATTGCAACTCCAGCACCTGCATTTGTTGTTCAAATTCTTGCACTGCTTTTCTCTTTTCTGCCAACGATTGCTGAAAAGTTTGTTCTTTATTTTTAGTCTGTGCAAGTAAGCTTGCTTTTTGAGCCTTGGTTAGTTCGACCACTTTTTTTCTGTCAGATAGATTTTCTATTTGGTTTTCAAGCTCGAATTTTGCTAGCTCTTTTTTGTTATTGGTAACTAGCAGTTGTTCTTGACGCGCCTGTAATTGAGACAATTTATCCCCCAACACTTTTCCTGTTCGCTGTAAGTCGTTTGACCTGTCTAAAAATTCAGAAAATGTATCGTACAATAAAATCGCTTCCCATACTCCTGTATCAGATTCTTTGTACAGTTCTTGTAGCGTAGTTTGAATAAACACTTGATTCTCATCAATTGTTCCGGCCAGTGTGTCTATTTGTGAAGACAGTGATTCTATCTGTTGTTCTGTTTCTTCTATTTCTTCTTCTGTTTCTTCTATGTCTCCCTCTAAAATACGTTCAGAATAAGACAGATTAGACACAGCTGCTGACAGTGTTTGTTTTTCTCCTGCAATGACATTTAAATTTTGCTCGTCTTTCTTTATACCTTCTTCCAGTTCCTGGATTTTCCCGGTCACGTCTTGAATATTTTCTTGCAAGTCTTGTGGGTTAGTCTGCGCAAGCAACACAAAAGGCACCATAGCTAGTGGCACGATAATTATGTTTTTGTATTGAAACATTTTCATATGATTATTATATCACCAACTATAACAAGATAATATTACATAACGAAAAAGGCGCCCACCGAAGTGTGCGCCTTTAACCAAATTTTGTTGGGCCTGCTTAGTTCGCAGGAACCAAGGCTGTCGGGCCTACATCAGCGCCGTAGCCAGCGGGACCAACGAGAACGTAGGTCTGACCGTCGATTTCGGCCATTGCGAACTGATGACCCATTGGCGTGCCAGCTGGTGCAATCTCGACCAGGCCCCAGTTGAAGCCGTCTTCATACACGGTCACGGCCTGTTCACCGTTTGTGGCGGTGAAAACGTTGCTCATGCTGAATGTGCCAGCCGATGCAGATGTTGCGCCGATTACCAATGCTGCAACTGTTGTGATTGCGAGTGTCTTAGTAAGCATGTTGATCTCCTCATGCGGTTGTCGTCATTTGGTTTTGGATTCTGTCTTCGTCTGGATACATATTACCCTTTATTTGAAAACTTGTCAAGTCCCTACCATCGTGTCTTAATTACCACCCAGTAAACATTTTTTATATGTCTAGTTTTCTAGATTTAAATCTGTAGTGTCGCTCGGCACAAAAGATTGGATGTTTCCACGCGCTACATCACTAGAGCCTGTGTCTTCTGCAATGGCCCTGAAATAATATCTTGATGCTTCTTCGTTTAATCCAGATACTGTTATCTCAAAAGGTCCCGAAGATGTCGCTGTAGTTGAAGTTGCAGTTTGGTTCAGGTTTTCATACCCTAATCCATATATAAAGTATACATCGGCCGAATTCCAAGACCCTATGTTTAATTGCCCGCTCAATGTAGCTGACCCGTCAGCAATTTGTTTCACGGTCAATGTGTCTACACTAACGTTTCCTGAAACCTCTGCAAACGCTTGTTCTGCTACTGGTGTTCCCGATGCAATAGACAACAAGTCCACAGTAACCTCATCGATTACCCATGTACTATCAACAAATGATTCAAATTCTGGAATTGTTTTAACAGGAATAAATAAATCGTTACCTGTCTGATTATTAACTGCGTAACACTTTTGGGCTTTGGTACTTGCTATATGAGTCTCTGCTTCATAAACATAGGCCGTTTTTGTATCCTTAACTCTATAGTACGGTGTTGCAGACGGCAATGGTTTTCCAATAGTAAATGCCTGGCAACCGTTACACCCGATAACTCCGGTTGTATACAAACCACAGGCGTTAACTCCTGATTGGCATGGGGTACCGTAATTTTCTGGATCATCTGGAATTGCTACGTCACAACCTCCGCCACTGATTGTTAGACCAATATTTCTGGTTCCACACACGTTGGGATCCGAATAACAAGCACCGGGTTGGTATCCACCACCACCACCATCGTCAGAGCTGCTTACGATTTCAATTATATAACTAGGGCCATCTACGCCACTACCGTATACAGCATACTCTGTACCGTTAATAGTCTGGGTATCTAATAAGCTACCTCGAAATCCTCCTCCAGGGTGACTGTTTACAATATCAACTGTTTCTCCTTCGTTGGTTTGGGTGTAATGTACCCCGTTTATATATGAACCTCCACCACTACTGTTACTTCCACCACCACCATAATTTGTTCCACCACTTGCAACATACTCTGCGTTGGAACACGTACAGTACGTGTCACCTGAACCACCTGCACCTCCACCATCAAACATATCTGTAATACTCGTATATCCACCACCTCCACCGTCGTCACTACCTCCACCTCCACCACCTCCACCACCTCCAGCAAAAACAAAGGCTGGAAGCGCAAACAAAATGATAAGTGTGATTTTTTTAGCGTGAAGATTCATGGTGATATTAATTACATTATAATATTAATTTATTATATGCCCTTGTTAAAGATTTTGCTAGTTACTTGTATATAAAAATTTTGTTATTGATATTTTTTGTTACACTATTTATATGAACACAGATGAATTAAAACAACAATTATTAGCAGAAAAAGAATTGCTAGAAAAAGAACTTGCCACAGTAGCGGTTCCAGATACACATGCGCAAGGTGGATTTACAGCCAAAGAAGATGACTTTAGTAACGAACCAGCTTCATTAGACCCCGTCGAACTTGGAACCGAATTAGAGTCTCTAGCTCGAAACGAGTCTATCAGCAACACTCTCGAGGTTCGGTACAACAATATTGTCTCTGCATTGGTAAATATTGAATCAGGTACCTATGGAACTTGTAACACATGTAAACAACCTATCGAATCAGACAGATTGGACGCAAACCCAGCTGCAAATACCTGCAAGGAACACATGGGATAACTAACGTTCTAAAGGTCGCCATTACAATGGCGACTTTTTATATGTGCAAAACATGGAATCAACAAGGGTTTATTTTCCATGTTTTTTGTTTATATTTAATATATGCACTTGGGAAAAATATACTCTGTTCAAACAGATTTGGCTCTTTCGAATATTATCGAAATTGAAATAGACATTACAAAAAATGGCCTGCCGTCATTTAGTGTGGTTGGTCTGCCAGATAAAGCAGTCGAAGAGTCCAAAGAGCGCGTCTGCAGTGCCTTGAAAAACAGTTCTTATACGTCACCCAAACAATTTAAAACCGTAGTGTCTCTGTCTCCTGCCGGAGTCAAAAAACAAGGACCCCATTACGACCTACCTATTGCGCTAGGCATACTGTTGGCCAACCAAGACGAGGACCTGAATTTTGATACAACAAACAAATGTTTCATTGGCGAATTAGCATTGGACGGTAGTGTTAAAACAGTAGACGGTATTTTGGCCTTGGCACAGTGTGCCCAGAAGTCTGGTTGTACTTCATTATATGTACCCGCAGAAAACGCTGCCGAGGCAGCGCTGCTTTCGGGTATAACCATATTTCCAGTGTCATCTTTATCACAACTAGTAAACCACCTGTCTCAGGAATTATCTGAAAACAAACAACTATCACTGTGCATCACACCACAAGAACCAACTGTATTTAATTCAAATACTTGTAAACCTGAACTTGATTTTGCTCATATCATTGACCAGCAGTTAGCCAAACGTGCACTGTTGATTGCGGCGGCGGGCGGACACAACGTGGCTATGTATGGTCCAGCTGGAACAGGGAAAACTATGCTGGCCAAAGCATTTACGGGTATATTACCACCACTAGAATACAATCAGATGTTGCAGTCGACCATGATTCATTCTTATGTGGGCACCTTGGGTTCTGCTACCCACCTGACAGCTCCACCTTTTCGGGCACCACACCACACGTCATCTTATGTTTCTGTAGTGGGTGGTGGCACGTATCCAAAACCAGGCGAAATATCGCTAGCACATAACGGAGTGTTGTTTTTAGACGAATTTCCAGAATTTGATAAACGTGTTTTGGAATCCTTGCGTGAACCACTCGAAGACCACGAGATTCGTATTTCTAGGTCTCAAGGGTCAGTGACTTTTCCTGCTAAATTTATCCTACTTGCAGCCATGAATCCCCCGTCGGCTGTGTATCGAGACAACGCACTCATTACTCCTGCCGCCCGTAGATCGTTTTCACAAAAAATATCAGGACCCATTATGGACCGCATTGATCTGTGGACCGAAGTGTCCAAAATTGACCATACAAAACTACTGGGTTCTCAAAAAAAATCTATGGACTCTGGTGCTCTGCGAAAGCAAGTAATTGAGGCACGGAATAGACAGTATGGCCGTCTGGGCCTTGGTCGTTGTAATGCCTATATGAACGTCGTGGATATAGAAAAATATACCAATCTTAGTCCAGAAGCGAAAAAGATTTTAGATAACTCATCCAAAAAACTAGATATCTCACCCAGGGTATACCACAAACTAATTAAACTCGGCCAGACAATTGCCGACCTGGAACAGTCTGATGTTATTGATACACAACACATTCTCGAAGCACTCCAATATCGGCCCCGAGATATTATTTAATCGCAGCATAATCAACACAATGGTATACTTCAGTCATGAAGGACCTAGTTATTCTTTATGATACTGATTGCGGATTTTGTGATTGGACTCGAGACATAATCGAAAAATATGATCGTGACAATTTGTTTGAATTTATTGCGATCACGTCTACAGAGGCATCAGATCTTGCCCAACAACATAACGAAACCATCGACCAGAAAAACCCTGAATCATTTGTGCTCTGCGACAGAGCAACCAGTCACTGGTATACAAAATCTAGCGCGGGACATGAAATTGCCCGACGTTGTTATGGAATACTTTATATTGGTTCTTGTATTCTCACAATTACTCCTCGGTTCGTTGCTGACTATGTGTATACACTCATTGCCCAGAATCGATCAAAATTAGGACCACTAGTTGGAAGAAAGACTTGTAAAATTCGCTAATTATTATGACAAAACAAACAATCTATAAATACGTATTCGCTGTAGCAACAATTACTCTTGTAGCTATTTCTTCTGTCCTATATATACAGAACAATTGGCTACGCCTAGAAAACTCTGAACTAAAACACTCATCTCAGGGTCGGGAACAAATTTTAGCAAAAAAAATTTTACTACTTGAGACAACTTACGCAGACACCATTGTAGCGTTAGAGCTAAACGAACAAGAAAAAGAAAACCTGGCAGACAAATTGAAAAAAGAAAAAGACAAATTAGAAGAAATAGAAGACGACTACAATCGTATTAATGACACCGTGGGACAATTAGTGCGGTTATCTGAAACTGACGAAGAACTGTTACAAAAATATTCAAAAGTATATTTTTTAAATGAAAATTATATTCCTGACCCTTTAGGATACATTTCACAAAAAAATATCTTTGGTAGTAAATCATTACAAATCCATAGCGAAGTGTTGCCGTTTTTACGTGAAATGATGGATGATGCGAGTGACGACGGGGTCGATTTGCAGATTCTTTCGGCATATCGGTCATTTCAGTACCAACAACAAATCAAACAGACCTACGTCACTATCTATGGGTCTGGGGCCAATAAATTTTCTGCAGACCAAGGGTACAGCGAACATCAGCTAGGAACAACGGTTGACTTCACCAATGACACTATTGGTTCACAACTTAGTCTTTTTGAAAGTACAGACCAGTTTGCCTGGTTAGAAAAAAATGCTTACAAATATGGATTTACTTTATCGTATCCTAAAAATAATTCGTACTACCAGTACGAACCATGGCACTGGCGTTTTGTGGGGAAAGACCTGGCAAAATATTTACACAGAAATGATTTATATTTTTATGACCTAGACCAGCGAGACATCGATGAATATCTTTTAGATCTGTTTGAAGACTAGAAAACTTCATATAACTCGTTCTTTCCTCTACATAAATGTAATCAAACAGCCCCAACTAAAATACTCCCAAGTTACGCTATAGCGTATCTTGGGAGTATTTTATCATCACAGTACAACCTCCCATGTCTCTGATTGCTTTCTCCTTATAACAAAACTATTTATTCTCTTTCTTTTTCAGATTTCCTAACAAATTTTTCAGGTCATCGTTTGGTTTTTTATCTTGTTTTTTTGTACGTGTTGTTTTTTTCTTGGCTGCAGCTGGTTTTTTTGCACCATCTTTTTCACTTGTTGGTTTTGTGTCTTGTTGTTTTTTTTCTGATACACCTTTTTTCTTTTCGTTCTTTTGGGAACTTTCTTTTGTGTCTGTTTGTGTCTGTTCCTTTTCCATTTGTACTCCTGCCAAAGCATCTGCAAAACTATTGGATCCAGGCAAGTCTGCTTTCATTTCTTCGGTAATCACCACCTCTGGTTTTTTAGATGTTTGTTTGGCAGAACTATTGTTACCATTATTATTTCCTATTGTCCGCGGTTTAGTCCCGTTTTTTTTGTCTTTTACGTATTGCGGCATGCCGTTGTTTGGCTTTATCTTGGGAGCCTCCAATGACTCAGACATCCACGCTGCAATTGTTTCTTCAACCATTTTTCGTGGTCGTGCATACACTGCTCGAGAATTAGCAATTGTTTCTTCCCGAAAATTAATTGACGGCAACGGTAGTGGCGCCAGTGTCCGTGCAGAAAATGGTGCGGACCCCACTCCATCAATCATCAGTGAAAGATAGATTTGGTACACCCCTAGCGACACAAAATCGTTGGCTAAAAACACCTGTCCGAATTCTCGTTCAAATATTTCTGCATCTGTTGCACCTACTCGGAACGTAATCATAGTTCCGACGTTTCCAAAAACCGCTGCTCGTACGGTATCTGGCATCTGTTCAATATATTGGTGGGCCAATGTTAGGTTCAACTTGTATTTACGCGACTGTGACAAAATATCAGCAAAGGAATCGTTGGCCAGGTTCTGGAACTCATCGATATACAAATAGAAATTTGGTGCAGCGGCCAATTCTGGCTTGGACAGGTCTGCTCGAGACATACCCGCCAAGAATATTTTGGTGGTTAACATAGACCCCAACAGGTTTGCATTAGACTCTCCTACCTGACCGATAGACAGATTGACCAATAAAATTTTCTTTTCGTCCATTAATTGTCGAATATCAAATGATGATTTTTCTTGCCCTACAATATTTCGAATCACTGGGTTAGATGTAAACTGACCAATTTTGTTCAGAACCGCAGAATAGGCGTCCCGACGGTAACTGTCAGACCATGACGCATATTCTTGGGTCCAAAACTGTCGCACAATAGGGTCGGTAATACATTTGATTACTTTTTTCTGAAATGGAATGTCAACAAACATTCGCGAAATAGACAACATGGTACTGCCTGGATATTCCAACAACGCCAACAGCGTGTTCGAGACAATGTGTTCCATACGGTCAGAAAACGTGTCTTCTCCCCAAATTTTCTTGAAACTCGACAACAATCCCTGTGCTACCAGCGAACGTTTATCATCGTCTACGTTTTCCATAACATTAAAGGCAACCGGGTGCTCAAAATCAAAAGGAGCAAAATACACCACGTCATCTACGCGGTCTTCGGGAATATAATCCAAAAAAGTATCCACTGCCGACCCATGCGGGTCAATAAAACACAGCCCGTTTCCGTTCTGAATATCCTGTACCGCAATGTTCTCCAACAGCGTCGACTTACCCATTCCGGATTTACCAATTATGTACATGTGTTTTGTTCGGTCTGTGTCTTTGATACCAAATTTGACTCGCTGTCCACGCGAATCGGTTTCTGCAAAATAGGTAATAGGGTCAATTTTTTTTTGGGTTTCTCCAAACATACTATCTATTGTAC